>JAAXHD010000335.1 GCA_012271015.1 Candidatus Poribacteria bacterium
ATAACTCTTAAAACTGAAACGCTCTGAATGTAAACACTACCTAGGAATCTGGACGAACTCATCCAGCAGAAGGAAGAGAATCAGATGGATGCGGGGTTACTCACAATAACGCTTGAACCAGCGGGCTTTGCCGGATTACCGCTACCAGAAGCTTTCCCGTTGAACATACCCGAAGATGGTGATGAGGATGAAATTCCAGAGGGGTTTCCCATTCCCAGACGGTTTCCCACTACCGGAAGGCTTTCCACTTGCAGGCGGTTCTGAGGAATAGAAGTAGAAGCCGAACTCATTATTGAGGGATTTATCGTGACTGGGTCTAAAGAGGCACAGATTCACAATTACAGCTGAGCCATTATGGGAATTTCAGAATTTCTCATAGGCTTGGCTGTTCTGCGTTCTTCTGGTAAACTCGATCTCTGTGTCAACGGGAAAATCTAATTGAGCGTTAAAACCCACCAATCGGATTCCAGTGGAGGTTCAAATCTCTTCATGAAATTTTGCTTATATTCTGCTCTGTGTGTTATGCTCATGATGCAGTTCTCTGTTTCCGCTGAAACGGACAATGAAAAAGAAGATACGTCCCCAAAAACGAAAAGAAGCATCTGGCAGCGAATCTTTCCGCGTACAGGTGATATAGAAGGCACAATCCTCCAACACGGCACCGACACTGCATTCGTTGAAGCAGAAGTGCGTATCGTTGAAACCGATCAGCAGCAAAAAACAGGTAAAGACGGAACGTTTCGCTTCATCGAAATTCCTGTCGGAACATATACGCTGTCGATATCCCATCCAACTTACAATACCCCCACAGAAATTCCGATTGAGATTCGCGCAGGTGAGACGCTCCGCGGGAGGTTCTACCCTGGTGCCGCTGTTCCATTTATCAATACTACCGATAGCGGAGATATAGACGGGTACGTTTACAGCCAAACAACCGGAAAACCGCTTGCTGAGGCAGAAGTCCGTTTCATCGAAATTGACGTGTCTGGAAGAACAGATGCCTCTGGAAACTTTCGGTTTATCGCTATCGCTCCTGGGACTTATACTTTGTCAATTACACACGCAACACACAAGATACCGACGATTACCAGAGTAGCGGTAACAGCGGGTGGGACCACGCAGGTAAAGATATACCTCGGCACAGGGATAAGACTTGAAACGGTTGTGGTGGAGGGGCAACGGCTTTCGCCGACGATTAGCCGCAAAGAGATTCGAGGCAGTGATCTGATTCGGATTCCCGGTACGGGACGTGATGCCCTTAAAGGACTCACGACATTGCCGAGCATCGGTATTCCCAACGATATTTTCGGCATCCTCTATATCCGGGGGAGTGCACCGGGAGAGACGCTCCTTTATCTGGATAGAACGCCGCTCGGTTATCCGTTTCACTATGCTGGACTTTTTTCAACGATTAACTCACATAGTATTGAGGACATCCGTATATATGCTGGCGGGTACAGTGCGGAATTCGGGTTAGATTCGCAATCGGTGATTGACATCCGTTCGCGCGAGCATTTGGAAAAGAGGTGGGCAGGCGCGCTCGATCTGAACATTATATCGCCCGCCGGTTTCGTTGAAGCCAAAATTGGGGACAAAGGCTACGCGTCTATCGCTGGACGCTTCACCATCTATAACCTAATTCTTGGACGTTTCTTCGATTGGGTCTTTCCTACATGGTCGGATTATCAACTCAAATTTGCCTATCAACTTACACCGAAGCATCATCTGACACTCAACGGCTTGGGAGCGATAGATCACTTCGACTTCTCCAATTTTGGGTCAGAAGGGACCCAAGAAGCGGATGATGTTTTCGCTTATTTCAAAAATGGGTTTGAAGCGGAAGGTATTCACCTGCGCTCCGATTTCACAGATAAACTCACATCTCACCTCTCTCTGACGCGTTCCCACAACTTTCTCAACATCAACTTCGGCAGTGCCGCCTCCTATGACGATAAAACTGAGAATGAAGGGTTCATCTACAACCTAACGATCAATACACCCATGTATACCCTTCGCGAAGACGTGTCCTACAGATTAACACCCAAGTTTCAATTGGAACCCGGATTTCTTCTCGCTTTCAGTCCATCTAAAAGCCGGACACATACAGTTTCTCCAGAAACGATAGATTTTGACGAGGAGGCGGAACCGTCATGGATACGGAAGTTTGACGAATTTAGCTACCCATTTCGGCGCGCTGAAGGGTATCTTCAGGCTCGCTATGATCTGCTCTCATTTTTATCCATGGCTCTTGGTGTACGACTCGATTATCTCAACCTGACAGAGCAACTTTCCATTCAGCCTCGTGGCAGTCTGAGTTTCACGTTGCCAACGACCTCTACGCTCCGGTTTGCCTACGGTAGATATGAACGGAGTCCCTTGGCATATCAGGTGTTAAAATCGGATGGAAACCGAGACCTAAAATCCAGCGTGACCGAGCATTACATCATGGAATTGGAACATGAATTGTCCGCACGAACAGAGTTCAAATTCGCGCTCTATTACAAAGACATGCAGAAATTGGTCACGAGATTCATTAATCTTGACGCGTTTTTTGACGACTCGGACGATGCGGTTACAACAGATTATTTCAATCAAGGGACAGGATTCGTGAGTGGGGCAGAGATATTTCTGCGGCACCGTGTGAGCGAAAAATTCTTCGGATGGCTATCATACGCTTATACCCACACCGAGCGGCGCGAGACATCCGACGCTGCCTACACGCCGTTTCTCTTTGATAACACACATATCGTCAGTATCGTTGCCAACTACAGTCCAACGGTGAAAACTGAGATCGGGGCGAAGTGGCAATATTCCAGTGGTACCACCGCAGTGCCGTTAAGCAATCTTATTACGGTTCAGGATCCTGTGACGGCAGGGATGCATCCACTCATTTCTGATGTCGCAGGCGCGATTTTTCCGACAGAATTTCCGTCTTATCACCGCTTGGATCTTCGTCTTAGTGAGAAAAGGACTTTGTGGAGACTTCCTGTGACAGCATATACCGAAATTTTGAATGTGTACCATCGGAAAAATAAAATCAGATTTCATTTGGCTAATAGACTTTTGGAGGAACTCGAAACGTCGGAGTTTGAGGAGGCCCCGGACGAACTGGATTTCAAAATCGATGAGTATTTCGAGATCCCACAGCTTGGCTTTACTTTTTCTGCCGGACTCATCTATGAATTTTGATATGCTCACTTATAGTAAATCTTAGAATTACTTATACACTCTACATCGGCGAGGTTAGGAAACCTCACCTACCAGGAGCGGAGAGTGTCTATTTATTTTTAGGATCCATCATAAAAGGTTGAAATCCACCTCAAAAGATGCTATCATGCGGTTACAGTATTGAGCAGAAAAGGGGCTTGAAATGAAAAAACCTGTCTTTCTAATTCTTATCGGTATAGGCGTTGCGCTTCTGGTTGTCGGAATCGTCTTTGTCGTCCCGTGGTTCGGTAAGATGTTAGACGAGATGGAACAGATAACCGAACAACATATACAACACAGGCGCGCCTTAAGAATGTCTGCTCGCGAACCATTGAATGAAAAGCAACAAAAACTTCTGTCCCAACTCCTTGAAATCACAGATGAAACCCAAGCATCACAAAATCCAAACGATTTAGAAGAAGTTTTGTCAAGCGAACCTTATCTGGCATATTTGAAAGCACAGGAAGGTGAGGATTACGAAGATTTTCTGGGGTATGTCAACGCAATACCGACAGAAAACATGAAAGCCACCGCCCGCTCCAGAATCAAAGCCACACTCGGAACGGATAAAGGAGATACAGAATTAGATGTATGGACGAATTACTATTTTATCGTCCGAGAGTGGGGGATCACGGTTGAAGACCCGACTGACAACATAAGAGAACTTAATGAACTCCAACAGACCCACCTGATAGAACCCTTAATGGAGAGCGATCCAGAGGTATCCGACTTGCATACCAAAATCGTCCACATCGGGATGTCTTCTATATTCATGACAGAAGACAACAACGTATTCAAAGATGTTTGGCGTGAACGCATAGAGACACACGGAGAACAAGAAGGACTTTTGCGGTGCGCAATTGTCACGCCCGATGAATTCGCACTGATGCGCTCATTTTTTGGGGATATGACAACTTTCAAAGAATGGATCCTCGCACGTCCCGAACCTGAATTCCAAGAACCAGAACAATAGAACCTACCCAACGCCAATTCTGGCACCTGAAAATCCAATTAACGGGAATTGATTTCAAGAGCACCAAATCCTCTTAACAGCGAATGAAGAACGTCCATATCGTAATACAGCATTAAAGGGGGATCCAATATGTTAATGACATTGATTCAAAAAGAGATTCTGCATCATATCCTGAGCATCCGGTTCGTCGCGCTTCTACTGATGTGTCTTTTGCTCGTCCCACTGACCCTTTCCACCAATTACCGAAATTATCGCCAGAACTTAATGGATTACCAAGAAGCCGTTAAACTCGCAAACATTAAAGAAACCACCATGAACCCAGGGATGCCCCTGGAACCTGAACTGGAACTTTCTAAACTCTTCCTTAAACCGACTCCCTTGAGTGTATTCGCAAATGGATTAGCAGATGCATTACCGGGTTATCTTGGCATGACACGCAATGGAATTACGCAAGGGGCACCCGCCCTAACTTCTTCTCTCTCCTATCTGTTAGGGGATATTTAGGGGATATTGATTTCCTGTTTGTAGTCGGTATTGTCTTTAGTCTACTCGCGTTACTGTTTACGTTCGATGCCGTTGCTGGAGAAAGAGAAGCAGGCACCCTTCGGATTACCTTAGCAAACTCCCTGCCGCGCGACCTCTTTTTATGGAGCAAATTGATTGGCGGATACGTGGTGTTTGTCGTTCCGTTTTTAATATCGTTGTTGTTCGGTTTACTGATACTTGTCTGGCAAGGCTTTCCTCTCGGCGAACCTGAAATTTTCCCGAGAGTCCTCGGTTTAACCCTTATTTCATTGCTGTATATAGGTGTGTTTTTTGGAATCGGCACAGTGATTTCCACCTACTTAGACAATTCTAAGACGGCACTCATCGTTGCCTTTACTGTCTGGGTGTTTGCAGTATTGATTACGCCACGCGTCGGATTTCTCGATGCCAAACTCATCACGCCAATACGGACTTCACAGAGCGTCTATATGGAAAAAGCATCCATGCGAGACGATTTCAACGCAGCACTCAAAGAGGAAGAATATAAAATGGTCATGAAAGTACCCCCGAATGAGAAGGGGCACATACACATAAGCGATGAGATTTCAAAGAAAATTACTGAACATATGAAACCTTTTGAAGAAGAATATAGATCGAAATTCCAGAACCATGCCAACAAATTGGATCGGAATTATAAACGTGAAACTGAACGGCAAGAACAGGTGGGGTAGATGCTTTCTCGACTCACCCCGACATCTCCCTTAATTTACATAACTACAAACTTGACCCAGAATGGCAGCGCATAATGGAAGACTTTATATCGTCTCCGTGGATGAAATATTCACTTCAGTTGATCGGGGTGAAACATGGCATACGCTGGGTCCTCGACCAAAAGGACACACAGTTGGACTCATCATTACAGACGCACTCCAAGATGTCGATTCACAAGCAAATCTCACGATGTATCTGGCACTCAGGGATGAAGGGATTTTCCGATCTACAGACGGTGGGACACACTGGCACCCACTTAACGATGGATTGACAGGCGAGATAATTTCCGCAGTGGCTACCGTTGGTTGGACGCTCGTCGTCAATGGAAACAGATTGTTTCAGAAGTGCCTGATGAAATCAATGCTCTCGCCATTGCTAACAATAAGCTTTATAGTGCGACTGAAGATCGCGGGATATTGCACATCGCGCTTGAAGGGGAATAGTCGTATTACGAGGAGAACAATAAAACCTACTATATAACCGGCACCGGACGAGTTCTGAAAACTCACCTGGTGCCAGTTCTTTTGCAGGGCACAATTTGTCTGGATAATTTTAATTGATTTTTTTAAAACCTTCGGATTAAAAAACCCCGTAGGTTATTTTTATTGGAGAGAAAAAATGGATAGCAACAACACACAGTCCCCCAACACAGAATCAGAATATCGTCCTTCCGCCGTAAAGACGTTGCGTCGTTTTTTCTTTGTGGCGTGGCGAGTGAGTCCATTCGGAGCAATTGCTCAGGCACTCCTAACACTCGTCCACGGGTTCATCCCTATTGGTATCCTCTGGGCAAGTCGGGGACTGGTGAATCTTATCACAGCGATCTTCGCCAAGGAAACGGAACCGAGTTTAGAGACCGCCGCGCCGTGGGTAGTCGCATTGGTCGGTTTGGCACTTTTTAGAAATATAACTGGCACTTATGACGGTTACCTACGATGGAAGATGCAGAACCGCATTAAAGTCCATCAACAGCACGCCTTACTGGAAGCCGCGACACATATCGACTTCGCCCTCTTCGATCAGCCACAAACCTACGATCTGATACAACGGGCGCGACAGGCTTTGGACCATCGACTCACCAATTTTCTGCGATTTCTAACGGAAATTGGACAACTCTGTGTAACACTCGTGGGATACGGTGTTCTCCTGTGGATCGCGGATCCGCTGCTCGTGCTTGTGGTGGTATTGCCGGCAATCCCTTCTGCTTGGTTCAAAGTTAGAACAGCCGAAAAGGCATACACCTACAATTACCATACAACCCCTGTACGTCGCATGATGGATTATATGATCGCTCTACTACTCGGTTCCTCCTCTGGTCAGGAAGTCCGACTCTATGGACTCTTCGATCGCTTTTTTGGACGCTGGCGTACGAACCATCGTAAATGGAGGAAGGAGTCCGTCTCAATGATTTGGACGGAAATACGGGCTTCTACCGGCACAACGATCGCCGAAATCGTCGCCTATGCAATAGCAATCGGCATACTCGCCGCCCGCATTGTAGACGATAATCTCACGCTTGGAGATTACGTTGTGCTTACCGGTGCCGCGGCAACCTTTCAAGGAAATATGGAGGGATTGCTCGGAAGCATACAAAACATACTCGTAGACTTACCCCTGCTTCGCGATTTGCATTCCTTCTTAGAGCGTGCAGAAAAAACCCGCACCCAGGCAGGAACCGAGATATTTCCGATACCCTTACAGCAAGGCGTAGAGGTTCGCAATCTACGCTTCCGGTACCCGGGGTCAACCGATGATGTACTACAGGACATAAACTCTCATGTACGTCCTGGGGAAGTCGTCAGTATCGTAGGCGTTAACGGTGCGGGAAAATCGACACTCATCAAATTGTTGCTCGGTCTCTACCAACCCGATGACGGATCAATCCGCTATGATGGCGTAGATGCGGCATCAGTTGCGCCAGAGCAGATAGCCCTTAACTGCGCCTCCGTTTTCCAAGACTTTACTTGGTTCCGCCGCCCTGTGCGAGAAGAACTTGTGCCGGGCCCGCCAGGTCTCCACGCAGACTCACAGCAGGTTACGAGACAACTCTGGGTCCCACCTTTGGAGGACGCGATCTCTCCGGTGGCGAATGGCAACGTCTCGCAACAGCCCGGAGTTTTATGCGAGAATCCCCATGGCTGGTTGTCCTCGATGAACCGACCGCGGCATTGGACCCGTTGGCTGAACAAGCGGTCTATGAACGATTCATTGAACGAAGCAAAGGGCGCACATCGGTGTTAATTTCACACCGTCTCTCATCCGTACGCACCTGTGATCGGATCCTCGTCATTGATAATGGAACAATTGTTGAGGATGGAGATCATGAGACGCTATTGGCAAAAGACGGACTGTATGCTCAGTTTTTCAGAGCACAAGCGCAATGGTATCTTTAATTTTACCTTGCAGATAAGGAACGCGAGTTAGAACTTTGACGTTCTTCGTGTTCGAGTTGAAGAAACACCCCAGCAAGGGGAAATTGAGGAAATACCCAAGCAAAAACACCCTGCAAAAACACCCTGCGCCGTTGTTGCAGGCTTACAGTTATGCACTACGCGTAAATCCGCCTATCTTTTTCGCCTGCTGACTACTGATTGCCAACATGGCGATTCGTTATTCCGATTTAAGATTCTTTGCTAAAATGTCAATCAACCCTGTCAAGTTCGGAAACTCGTCACGTGCCTCAGGTGGAAGATCCGCGAGATGCGTGTCCCCAACAAACCGATACATATCCGCCGCGCCTGTCAAGATATTCGGTGTCAACCCGACATGCGCAAAGGTTGCCGAAATTTCTTCCATTTCACCGATCCAGCGTCTCGCTTTCGGGGGCATACCCGGCAGTCCTTTTTCCATCCTTTCAAAAAGTGCCGATTGACTCAATTGAAACTCCGCAGTGAGTGCCTCTGAAACGCCTAAAACGGATGCCGCTGTGAGCAATTCGGTGCAGAGTGCTGTTAACCCTTTTGTCAGGGAGGCGTAGCACATCTTAATCGCCGAGGCGAGTCCTATCTCCTCGCCGAGAGCTCGCACATCTAATCCATAATTGTTGAGTTTTGAGAATAGGTCGAGGTTAGGCCCCGATGTGTAGAACCGCGTCGCTCCTTGTGTGCGAGGTGGCGGACCAATGATAGACGCATCGACGAACGTTCCACCTGCCGAGGTGATGATCTCACCCAATTTACGAACCGTCTGTGGCGCGATGGCGTTGCAATCGGCATAGGCTAATGTCGTGTCTACCTTCTGTAACGCTTCTGCAACCATAGACGCCGCGGACATCGCCTGTGCGGGCACCATGATTGAGAGGATAAGATCGGCTTCCGTGACGAATTGTGGATACGTCGGCACGTCCACAATACCTGCTTTCTCAGCAAGCTGCTGAGTGCGTTGACTTCTTCCCTCCAAACAGGTGGTGACACGCAAACCGTTTTGACGGAGCACATTCCCGACGGTATGTCCCATATCACCTGGGCTTAAAATTCCAACAGTGCTGAGCATAGATTACATCTCCTCTCTTTTTCGACATCACTTGCGCAAAATCTATCTTAAATCTGAATACCAACAGTGTTGAACGCCTTGAATACTAATACCGCACCGAGCAGAATGACAACAGCGGCACTGAGCATCGGTAGGCGTTGTAACCAGACACCTTCACCTGTAAAACGCTCAATTACCGGTTTCGCCAACACCATCAGAATACCGATGGCGACCAGAACAGCGGCAAGCCCTAATGAGAAAGCACATAGGATAATTAGACCCCATACAAGTTTGTTAAGGCTAATCGCGAATAGGAGCCCGATAAGGGCATCGACACACGGCACGATACCCCCTGAGATACCAAGCGATAGTAATCCCCAAAAACCCGTCCGCTCTGAAGGCACATGGCTATGTGTCCGCCCCCCATGGCTATGTGTATGAGCATGGTCATCATGCGAATGGGTGTGATCGTCACCGTGTTCATGCGAGTGATCATGATCGTGGTCATGGTCGTGTCCATGTTCATCGTCGTGTCCGTGATCGTGGTCGTCCGCATGCGAATGATCATGATCGTGGTCGTGCGAATGATGCGTACGTCCATGTCCGTGACTGTGGTTATGTGCACCGCTGCTATAATACCGTTTCATGTTTGTAGTAAGCAACCATGCCCCAATACCAACAATCAAAACACCAGAGAACAAACTCAACCACGGAACAATATCCTCTGGTGCAAACTCTTGGGCGACCAGCATGATGACTCCAAGCGCGATGACGCTGAAAGTGTGCGTAAAGGTGACGACAAGCCCAAGGAAAACTGCGTCAATTACCCTACCCTTAGAACCGACGAGGTAAGCAGCGACTATGGCTTTCCCGTGTCCCGGTGTTAACGCGTGCAGACCGCCAAGCACGAATGAGATGACGAGTGCCGCAATTGCGAGTTGCAGGGTAAGGGGTTGGTTTATTAACTCCTTTATCCGATCGCCTGAATGCTCATGCCCTTCGTCAGCAAACACCAACGCGCATCCGACAACTCCGATAAAAACAATACTGGCTTGCAATATGCGCTTGCAAGCTGCGCCGCTAAAATAGTAATAATGTCTCTTCAAAACTTATTAAACCCTTGCGAATTTTTGGAAACGTCTATCAGCAATGACTTCACTAACATAGATATTCCCGTTTGAATCAATCCAGATACCGTGCGGGGAATCACTGAACTGTCCGGGAGCGTCTCCCTTCTCACCCCAACGTCCGATGACTTCACCCTCAAGTGTCATAATGCTAATGCGTTGTCCACCTTCAGCGATGTGAATGATGTTATCACTATCAATGAAGAGATCGTTAGGGGAACGGAGGTCTGTCCACTCAGTCAAGTACTCGCCATCGTTGTTAAAAATCTGACAGCGAAGGTTGCCACGATCGAGAATATAAACGCGGTCATTGTGGTCAACGGTAACATCGTGCGGGAGGTTAAATTCGCCAGGTCCCGTGCCGGGTGCGCCCCATGAAACGATAACCTCGCCATCTGCAGTCATTCGGTGTACCCGCGATTGTCCATAACCATCAGAGACGTACATTTCCCCAGACGTTGAAAGGACAGCACGCGTCGGTTCATTAAAAGGTCCTCCCGGTGGCCCCGGTTGGTCGACAGTACCGAAGGTCTCTAACAATCCACCATCCAGCGAAAATTTCCGCACCGTGTGATCGACGGTGTCTGTGGTATAGATTTCATCGTCGGGACTAATCCAGATACCGTGCGGTTTCTGAAAGATATCCTTACCCCATTCAGTTACAAAGGTGCCATCCGCCTCGAAAACAAGCATAGCAGGTTGTGGACTCCGATTAAAGACATAGACTCTGTCATTCGAGTCACACGCTACACCAGAAACGAGTCCGAGCTGCGGAATTATACCCCAACCTTCCACGACTTCATATTGATAATCACCTGTCCCAAAAGATGCCATAACGATGCCTCCTATAGGATGCTAATGTTACGTGTTTAGAAATGATAGACTTCAGATTTTGGACGACGCATGCCGTTCCTCAAAAGGATCCTGAATCCGATAATATCCGATTTTCGTGGATATTGCAAGTTTTTTCAACTGAATCTTAGTTTTCTATAGACCCAGCACGTCGCTGGAGTGCGGGTTGACATCAAAAGATCCCATTTATAAACAAAACTGCGCGGGTCAGGTCTCCTTCCTGAAAACCAGTGGCGTAGAGAATATTCGTCTCGTCAATATAGGTATACCGATTCTTACCGAAGAAATGTGTGATCTCAAAATTCAAGCGGAACGTTCGACTTAAGTCGTAATGTATCCCTGCCCCCCAGTCGGAGAGATTGGCGTTGAAGTCGAAGAATCGGTAATTGAAACTGTCAAGGGCATCGTTGATGAAATCTACGCGAATGACGCTATAATAGGCAAAAGCACGCGCTTCTCGATAATTGTAGAGACTATGATCGCGGATCCAGGTAAAATCAAGTTGGATACGATCATCCCAAGAGTTCTCAGTCGCCCGATCATCTTGATTGAACCGTCCGCGGAAGTCTTCAAAATCCCTTGCCCGGTAATAACTGGTATCGGTCATTCGGACATAAGTGAGCCGATTCGACAAAGCGATACGGTATGCCTCACTGAGATCATAAGAGAAAATCAAATATGCGTGCGCGGCATCCCGAATAATCTGTTCATCAAAATCGGATTTGGTATAGAGATCAGCGTCTAAATCGTCTTGATTGTCAATTTCAACGTCGTGTAGGTCGCGTGTATAACGGAGTTTGAGTTCCGTCTGGAACATTGAGGAGATTAATGACGTGGTGGGTGCATATTTCCGAAATCGCAATTTTGCTGGATCAAGATAGTAGAGGTTCCCACGTTTGTCAATTCCTTTGAGTTGGAGTGCAACATCGGTTTCAACCTCTCGCCGAAACGGGATGAGCAACTTCTGTGTATATGCGCCATCTGTGGTAAACCGTTGGATACGCCGTAGCCGATAGCGAAACAGCCTTGTATCGCCATCATAGCGTCGCGTCGGATCGTCAAGTCGTTTCGGTAGCGTAGAGGCGAAGTCCTTTAAGTACTTCGCTGTATCAGCGATCAGAAGCGTGCCATCTGTCAATACCGCTATTCGAAAAGGGGCGATAAATTCCCCAGCGGCATCGCCATGCTTACCAAAAGCACGCTCGAACTTCCCATCGGCACTGTATTTCAGCACCCGATGCCCCTTTTCATCAACAACATAGAGATTCCCAACTTTATCCACCGCCATATCTACGGGCTGTGTGATGTACCCTGCACCGGGTTGGTCAAGGAAATAGCGAGCGATCGTCCTGCCGTCCGCATCCAGTTTGATAATAAGTTTGTTCGGCACATCGCTGTCGCAAATATAGAGATTATTCTGTGCATCGGTTGCGAGTAAAAATTCTCGTTTCGTGTCACCCTGTGGAATAATCAGCGCATAATTACCATCCGCATCCAAGCCGGGAGCTGCGGATTCAAGACGTTTTATCCGTTGGCTCAAGTCTTGAATCGGATAACTTGCGACAAATTCACCGCTCGCATCAAATTTATGGATACACGGACCGTAGTTAAAGATCTTCGGATCCTGATCTTCTTGCAGGTTTGCGTCTGAAATCTCCACGAACATCCAGTCCATTACATAGATACTACTATCCGTGCCGACAGCGATAGCCGTAGGATTAATGAACCGGAACTCACTCTCTGCCTCCATCTGGATGTCAAATACAAAAACCCCCATTTCATTGAATTTTTGGATCCGGAAGTTATCTGTATCCGTCACATAAATGGCACCGTCAGGACCAAACGCCATGGACAAGGTTTTTGAGAATTGTGATTCACCTGCTCCTTTCCCACCGAACGCATTAACAAATTTGAATTCCTGTGCGGCGTTCACAGACATAGGTATCAGGAATAACAGACAAAGCGTCAAATTTTTCAAATCTTAATCTTTCCTTGCGATTTTTTTACTTTTTCTTTCTGTTAAGATTCAGGAGCATTTGGATGTTTTTTTCGGATATTATCCAAGACACCATTGATAAATTTAGGGGAATCCGGCGTACTGTAGGATTTAGCAATCTCAACAGCCTCGTTGATCGAGGTAGCCGGATCGATATCGTCAAGATAGAGAATTTCGTAAGTTGCACATCGCAGAATAGAGAGATCAACGACAGGCATTCGGTGGAGTTTCCAATTTTTGGATGTGTCTTGAAGTAGTGTATCAATCGTCTCCAGATGTGCAGTCGTGCCTTCAACAAGCTCCAGCGCGAAAGAACGAAGCTCCACCGATGTGTCTTGGCTCTGCCAAAATCGCTCTATAACACTTGGCACGGGAGCGGCGGTGAGTTGAATCTGATACAGTACTTGCATCGCAACGATGCGAGATCGCCTACGAAAAGACATAATGTGTCCTAATTTTTAAATCTTAGAGTGCTAACGCGCGCAGACCTATTTCGCATACGCTACTTTGTATTATACACGGTTTCAGACGGCATGTCAAACAAAACTCCAGAGGCATTCAGTTCTCTTGCTGGTGCGATCTCCGAATCCGTAATCTCAGAGATTAACCGAGAAGGGAGTTAAAAAACAACTTAAACGTCCCACGGGTTTGTGCACGGAACTGGGGTCGAAATCCGAACAGGATGACACGTCCGGCACCATATTGTGCCGAGACCATAGCCGCCTGTTCCGCGAGTTGGTCTTCGCCGATAAGCCAACCGCTTTGCAAGATAGCCTTTTCTGGATATTGAACAACAAGCTCATATCTTTCACTGAAGCGTGAGTGTTGAATCTCGAATGCCGGGCTATCCCAGAAGAGTATAAGCGTTTCATCAGGCATACCATACCCAAGCGGGTGGTTTGGGTCAACAGACGCTTTCAATGTCGAGCCGGGACAAAAGAACGATTTCGACGACTTTCCTTTAAGGGTATTGCTGACCTGTAAATCCAATTTCTCAATCGCAAACTCACACGCCTCGTTAAGGGCAAGTAGTGTTCCTCCTTCTTCGACGAACTGCTTAATCACTTTGACACCCTCCTTACCGATGCCACTCCGGTACGCTGGCGGAACATCAAACTCCTTCGATTCATCTTCGTCAACTTTGTCCTTTTCCGCTTTGCCAACGATGCTGTTGGTCACGTCGCTGGGGAGTATGAAAACGTCAAGCCGCTGAGTTAGGTCGCCGCCCGTAATGTCATCGTCTTTCAACGTTTGATAAGAGAATCCGAACTGTTCAAGGACCAATCGCGTCCAACCTTCATCCATATTGCCCCCATGGTATCGCTGGTACATACCGATGCGCAATTGTTGTACCTCATACCGAGGGACCGAGAGTTCCTGTTCTAAGGCATAGAACGTGACTCCAGAATCGAGCGTGAATCCTTCAAGCACTTCTTTTGATTCAGCGGGGACTACAAACGCCCCCGGTGGAAAATGCGCATCGCCGACTTCGATAGCTTCATCAACCCGTATGACTTGGATGTCTTGCGCCAGCAACTGGTTGACAATCCTGAAACTTTCGTTGAGTCGTCCGTCGAAGATATAGCCAAATTCTGATTCACCAACCAACTGCCCGGTGGGCTGCTCAGGTGCTGTGAGTAGAGCGAAAATAGCGTCATCGCACGCCAAAGTATCAACAGGTTCTACATTCACGCCCATAAACTCTGCGATTGTGTCTGTCGCCGTATCATACGGACGATTTGGCGTACCGTCCGGCGTGCGTGTCCAAGCGTCATCCGGGAAAAAGGTCTGTCCGAGCAGGGTTTTGATGATCGCCATTTTCGGTTGATTGAGGAAAATGGCGTATGTACCCGCTGGATAGGTTACATCATTGGTGGTGAAGGCTTGCGTTGCTTTCTGGATGTCAATGCCCTGCGCGAGCAGTTTATTAATCAGATCCACGACGGTTAAGGCATCATGCTGTTTCGGACGGATGAGATATGCCTTTGGTGTCCCCGTAGCACCACGCGCTGTCTGGCGTTTCGCTTTCAGATATGCGTTCGACAGGATGGTATCCTTGTGCCGTGCGGCTAAATCAAGTAAGCCCCATGCGGCAATCTTCTGTTGCTCGACGATGTCGCGTAATCGCCACCAACCGCCGAGCCACGGATGTGGAAAATTGGTCTGGGGTTTATATTGCGGAAACGCTCTGAGTCGTCCGACTTGGGATTTTAACTGTCCCTTGTGGATATACAAGGGTGTCGCCAACTTGGCGTGTGCAGATTCGGTCAAGATGCTGGCGATGTTGTGATAATTCCCAATCCAATGGAATCCGAGGTGACTCCATGCTGGATATTGTGCGGCATTCAGGACACCTGTCTTCCCAGCTTCCTCAAGTCTGTATGCCATGTGTGCCCCGTACCAGCTCATTTCCCGCCAGACGAGTGGATCGGCGTGCGGGTGAATCGGTTCACAATAAGGCGCGACGTACAGGCGTGCCCCGTAACTCCCCATCTCGTGGTGATCTTGGAACACTTGTGGATACCACTCCTGAAATAGAATCCGTGCGACGTATTGCGATTCGACCAGATTCAACATAAAGGCATCACGGTTGTTGTCGTGCCCGGCATATTTATGATACAGCCACGGAAGATTACAACCCTCGTATTCGGTATCGAGATATTTGTCGTACCAATCTGTTGTCATGTTCAGGCCGTCCGGGTTCAGACAGGGAAACATCAGGAAAATCACGTTATCAAGAATGCGCTGGGTTTCCGCATCCGTTCGGGTTATCAAATCGTAGGTAAGTTCCGAAGCCATCTGCGTGCTTCCGATCTCTGTGGCGTGAATACCCATCGACTGACAGATTACTGCTTTTCCCTCACTGATCAGTGCCTTCGCCGCGTCCTCTGAGAGTCCCCGAGCATCGCTTATTTGGGCATTGATCGCTTGCAGACGCGTTAAATTCGCCAGATTTTGCGGCGATGAGATAAAGGCTAACAGAAACGGGTTTCCCTCTGTGGAGGGTCCCATATCAACGACTTGCAGGCAGCCGCTCTCCTGCTCTAACAACCGCAAGTACACAACGATCTTGTCCCAAGTGGCGATCTTACGGTCAGAGCCAAGTTGGAATCCAAAGAATGCTTCGGGGGAAGTCACTTGATTGTTCATTATGTTTCCTCGTTTATAGTAAAGTTTAGAATTAATTAGACACTCCGCTCCGGCGAGGTTAAAAACCTCGCCTACCAGGGAAGGGGTGAATTTCTGTTTATTTTTGCGTTTTACTATAATGATTGGTGCTTGGGAATGCTGGCATCCAGATTGTATCACGATTCCTTAAAAAATTGAATAGAAATCCTTAGCAGGATAGGGTCATTTATGGTAGATTTTACAATTACTTAGACATTCTAAAGAGGCGAGGTTAGGAAACCTCGCCAGCGGTGACGGAACGTTTTTGGATCTATTGCCTACTCAGATGTCCACTTAATTCTATAATTCACCATAATTTTAAGAGACTATCGGATTTCCCACCTTTTTTGGACATACCCAGTGCGGTTCCAAACCGCACCTATCGAGTTTGGGCTGGAAACCGTCAAAAATGTCCCCTTAAATTTCGGATTTTACTATAATATGTCAAAAAAGCATCTATAATGCTTGAAATCCTTGACAATTCTGTGCAAAACTTTTAGAATTCCGCGTATTACCTTCAGCAAAAGGAAAAACTTGTGAATTTACACAAAAGGGACTATGGGACCGTCGCTGGACCACACCCTCGCACTGCCCAAGCGGGGTTTGAAATGCTCCTTGCAGGTGGAAACGCCGTTGATGCCGCTGTTGCCGCTGCCTTTGCAGAGGGTGTTGTGGAACCCTCTCACAACGGTATCGCGGGATATGGTGGCTGCGTGCTTATCTATCGCAAGAAAACGGAAGATGTCATCGCGATAGACTACAACACTGCCGCACCAGCTGCCGCCTCTGAGGATATGTTTACGATTGAAGACGCGCCAGATGCAGTTGCGGGGTACCGGGTGCCGGGACGCGTAAACGTTCACGGACCGTTGTCTGTTGGAGTACCGGGAGTTGTTGCTGGCTTGTGCTTGGCTTTAGAAGAGTACGGAAGTCTGTCACTCGCGGAAGTGCTCCGACCCGCCATCAATTCTGCCCGTTATGGCTATGCTCCGAACACCGCAAACCGTGGTGGGATTGCAGGAAATGCCGAACGTTGGAAACAGGACTTCCCTGAAACGGCACGCGTTTTCCTCAAAAATGGCAGACCGCCGAAGAAAGGGGAAACACTCACCAATCCCGAACTCGCCCGAACCTTGGAGGCAGTCGCTGAAGGCGGACACGCCGCATTCTACGAAGGTGCAATCGCCGAAACAATCGCAAACCACATTCAGGAATTAGGCGGATGCCTGACCGTGGACGACCTCAAGACCTACCGACCCTTCATCACACAACCTTACAAAATTCAGTATCGAGGCTACTCGGTCTATACGGCACCCCTCGGAGCAGGTGGCCTAACCACCTTACAGATGCTCCGGTTGGTGGAAGGATTTGACGTGGCATCAATGTCCGTCACTGAGAGATACCACCTTTTTGCTGAAGCCATGAAGGTCTGCTGGCCCGAAAGGCTCCGCCGATTTGGTGATCCGACATTCGTTGATATAGATATTGAAACGGAACTCTCAGATAGTTTCACCGCTACACTCAGCGAAAAACTGAAGGCAGGGTTTGAATCGCCTCAACCGGGGGAGGTTGTCTACTATGAACCGATGAACTGCACAAGCCACATCTCTACTGCGGATGCACACGGGAATATGGTATCTCTTACACAAACGCACGGGGGTGGATTCGGTTCAATGGTAACAGTGCCGGGAACAGGACTCCTCTTCGGACACGGTGTCGGACGTTTCGATCCCCGACCGGGGATTGCGAACTCAGTGGGACCGGGCAAACGTCCACTTCACAACATGGCTCCGTGTCTCGCGACGCGGGACGGCAAACCCTTCGCGACTTACGGTATCCCCGGCGGCAGAACTATCCCGAACAATCAGTTTAACATTAGTGTAAGTCTTATAGATTTACACATCTCAATGCAACAAGCACTGGACGCGCCACGTTTCCACTCCGATGGTGCCGAACCGATCCAAGTTGAACCTCGCGCCGGTGAAGATGTGCTCGCAGCGTTACGAGAACTCGGACATGAAATCACCCCAAGTGCAGGCATCGGAGGTCCAGGACACGGCGTTCGCATCTCGGACGACGGAACTCACCACGAGGGCGGAACGGATCCGCGCGGTGAAGGCAAAGTGATGGGAAAATAATAGGAGAATTTGGCAATGGCTTTCCGTAACGATGCACTCGCTGGACGACATATCGTTATTTCCGGCGGGTGCGGAGCGATCGGACTCGGAATCGTCAAAAAATTAATGGCGCACGGCGCAAACCTAACAGTGAACGACATCCTGTCGGATCAGCAGGCAACAGACCGACTTAGTCAGAACGATATTGACATATCGAAAATAAACTATGTTAAGGCAGACCTGACGGACACCAATGAAACAGATATGTTGGTAAATACTGCCCGCGAACGGTTCGGACCTATCCACGTCGCGCTCTGTCATATTGGTATGGTGATTCCGAAACCGCTGTTGGAATATAAAGCAGAAGAGTGGGATGAGACAATGGCGGTCAATGTACGGACAGCGTTCTTATTGGGCAGTGCCGCATCCCGTTCAATGCTTGAAGATAACATTAAAGGACAACTCATTTTTACGACATCTTGGGTCGCTGATGTGCCGTGGCCCGAGATTGGACCGTATAACGCAAGCAAGGCGGCAATGAAGCAACTCATGCGTTCTTTTGCACGGGAACTCGCCGACCAAGGGATTCGCGCAAACGCTGTCGCACCTGGGATCGTCAGCGTTGGGCTTGCAAAACAACAGTGGGATACGGATCCAACTTACCGCGCTCGGGCACAGAAAGCGATTCCTCTTGGCGTTATGCAACCGCTTGATTCGGTAGCAGACGCCTTTCTGTTTTTGTGCAGCACCGCTGCAGACTATATGACAGGAACAGTGCTACTTGTAGACGGCGGATGTAGCCTGTATCCCATGGATGACGCCTAAGGAGAAATTATGTCACAATTTGTAAAAGCCGCGACAACCGATCAGATTCAACCCGGTAAATGTATAGGTGTGAAAGTCGAAGGTGTTTTCATCGGCATCTACAACGTGAAGGGTGAGTATTACGCCATGAACAACATCTGCCCACACCTCGGCGGCGTTTTGAGTTACGGCTTTTTAGATAACAACTGTGTTACGTGTCCACTCCACATGTGGGAATTTGATGTGACGACAGGTGAATGTGTGTGGCCCGGCGAGGAGAAACTCCCCACCTATCCTGTCAAAGTGGAGGGTGAAGATATCCTTGTGAATGTGGAGGCACCTCTCCAAGCGAGTTAGCATCTGTTTTAGTGTGCGGCGCGGTCCTCCGATCGTGTCCATTGATATGAGGGAGAAAGATTATGGCATATCTGCTCACCGGTGGCATGGGGTGCATCGGTACTTACGTCATCCGCGACTTATTGACCGCCGGTGAAAAGGTAGTCGTTTACGATTTTGCTTACGATCTGACGATTCCTAAAATGGTCATCACGGATGAACAACTTGAAGGGTTCACCTTCGTGCAGGGCGACATCACCGATCTACCACACGTCCTACGCACTATCCAAGAACATGAAATTGATCGGGTTATCCATCTTGCCTCGTGGCAGGTGCCAGCGTGCAACGCGAATCCACCAGAGGCACTAAAGGTGGTCTGCGAAGGCACAATCAACATATTGGAAGCGGCGCGTATTTTCAACCTAAAACGTGTCGTATGGGCAAGCAGCGTCGCAGTCTTCGGAGCACCAGAGGACTACAACCACGAACAGATTCTCAACGACGCACCACACTATCCGAAGTTCATCTATGGGGCATGCAAATCCCTTAACGAAAGATACGCAATGCACTATTTTGATGCCTACGGTGTGGATTCGATCGGGCTCCGGTTTACTGCGGTCTATGGGGTGGGTAGAACCCGCGGCATGAGTTCATTCACGACGCAAATGATCGAAGCGGTGGCGTTAGGTAAAGCACACGTCTGTCCGTTTGGCGATGATGCAGTGGATTGGCAGTACGTAGAAGATGTTTCTCGTTCGATCGTGGTTGCATGTACCTGTCCAACAACGCAGACACGCGTCTTCAATGTGAAGGGCGGTATCCGACCTGTCAAAGAAGGAGTGGCATACCTCAAGACGCTGGTGCCAGATGCACAGATTACGCTGGAGCCAGGGGTGTTCGGGATCTCGTGGGACTACGATGCAACACCCATCGCTGAGGAGATGGGCTTTATGCCTGACTACACGATGGAGCAAGGAATCCTGAAAACGTTCAATCGTTTCCGGGAACGTGCGGGGTTGGCGCAGATATAGTTGCTATTGGGCAGAGAGCCCCCGTCTATTAGAGAATGAAAGAACGATGACGTTGTTCAATTCTCAAACTAATAGTACTTCTTCATCTGTGCCCAAGTGACAGCCAACTTCCCGCGGGCGTCAACAGACAGGACTCGTTCCCACGGGATATTTTTTCCTTTGGAATCGGCTTGATGTATATCATCAAAGTTCGGATGTCCCCACCCGCCGCTATTGTTATCAATAACAACAATTTGGGCGGTCTTGCCATTGAATTCGGAGACATCCCACTCTACCCGCGCCATCGTTTCAGTAGCTTTCCCTGTTGCTGTGAGAACGACTTTTCCCTTAATCTCAAGGTTAACACAACAGGGAGCAGGGTCATCTTTCCATGGATGATTGCCGCCGCCGATGAGGAAATTCATCGTTCTTCCGATAATTGTGAACTCAATCGAAGTGAGAGTACCTTGAGGTCCATCGCCCTGCGTTGCGCCTGGATTCTGTCCGAGTTTTTTCCCTTTATCTGGACCTTGGTACTTTTCATATAACCCTAACCACCAATCTCCCTGATGTTCAGAGGGCTGACCGCGGTTCCGTGCTGTCGGGTTATCTCCCCAAGTAGGTTGGAAATCGAATGCCTCTCCTTCTGTTTCCCAATCCGTAAGATCGCCCGTCTCGAAATCGTTGTTAAACGCCTTCGATGAGGCGATGTTAACCGGTAGAACCAACAGTATCAGGAGGACGGAGGGCATCGTGAATGAGCAGAACATTCCTTTCATGAGATGTGTCTCCTTCTGTTTCTGAAAAGTTGTGTGTCTCAGGTTATCTGGGCGGTAACTCGTGAACATACGTTTGAAAGTCGAACAACATCATCGTTTTACATAATACACTATTGTGAAAATAATGTTAAGAAAATTGTGAATTTCGGCACGAAACAACTACAATAGGTCAACGGTTTGTCTCACAAAAATCAACCCGATGACACAGACAATCGCTGTCAAGGTCCGTTTTTCGCTTTTGAGGGCGCGTGTCCAAGAAAAATCGTGGGAAGATGGATCGGGATAGGAGTGAAGTTGGGGGATGAAGCGCGGCACTCGGTCTCGGTATGCCTGATAGACTGGGCCACAGGATTCCATCAGATATGACTCCTCTACGGCAATAATGGATAGGTATTGAAAGAAATAGCCAACAACTAACACAGCTACGAGCCAATAGACATTCGCGACAAAACATACACCAAGACTGAGCAGGAAATTACCGAGATAAAGGGGGTTACGGACATATCCATAGGGACCCGTTGTGACGAGATCTCGCGCTGCACCGAGCGTTCTCGCACGGGTGGATGCCCCTGCATATCCGACCGCCCATATTCTGAGAAGCTCACCTATAGCAATGAACAGCACGCCAATTACGACTGTGTACCACAGAGGCTCTGCAAAGTAGAGGAGTGCGAAAATAAAAGGGATAGGTGTGAAACTGCGGATTTTGAAGAAGAAGTTGCCAATATTTTTAATGTTCCTTGCGGTTCGGTGAAGTAGATTTGAACTTTTATATGCCTCTCCGTATATCCGCCCTCCATTTCATTACGGGCTATTGGCTCTGGGCTTACACCATACACTACTCGCTCGGGGTGCCTGTCTGAAACAGGGTTTTCAGAAAAAACGAGGGCATCATTCATCTTATTTCGGTGTACGCCAGATCATGATACCCCCAACGGCAGCGTACAGGATGTTCGCGCCCCAACACGCGAGAAACGGGTGAAGTTTGCCACTTTCACTCAATCCCTCAAGCGTTGCGAAGGAGAGTGCCCAATAGATAAAAGAGAGGAAGAAAGCGATCACCAAACCTGCGAAGAAACCTGCTCTACCAAAACGGATAGCGATGGGCGCGCCAAGCATAACAACAACGACAGCTGCGAACGGATACGCTGTTTTGTGATACAACTTTACTTGCTCTTTGCGCGAAATCTGTCCTGCTTCCTGTTTATAGGCGATCTGATCGCGAAGTTCTTCGATTGTCATCGCTCTGGGATCCTTCTCACTTCCGATAAAACGGGCAGGATCTTCGTGCCGCTCAATCGCATGTGTATCGAACGCTTCATAACCTACCTCCACCCCTCTTTCAAAGTGGCGAATGTATCCATCAGTCAACTGCCACTCGGTAGGTGTCCACTCCGCTGACTTCGCGAACGTTACATGAGCGAGTTCCCCTTCCGTATCATATTCATAGATGGTGAGCTGCTGGATTTTACGAGCGTCCAAAGCGATCCGCTGTGAGTAAAAGATACGTTCGCCTTTGCCTTTGAAGACGATATTCCTCCCCCGACGCGGCTTAACCTGATTTTGCAAGAGATGTGCTTCATGAAAGGCAGGCGACGCGACCCGATTATAAAAAAGCGCGAAGAGTCCACAAATAACGAGCGTTACAATCAGAACAGGAACGAGGAGCCGGTACACACTGAGACCGCCCGCCTTCATAGCGGTGAACTCGTTGCTTTGGACCATTCTGCCGAGCACAAAAAAAATAGCCACAAATGCCGCAACGGGTACGACCTCCATAATCCGACGGGGTGCTTGGAAGAGAACAATTTTAACAGCGGTCATATAAGCGACATCATCATCAAACTTCTTAATGTCCTTATCCAACAAACGCACAATAATAATCAGGGCAATAAAGAACAGAAGCCCAACAAAAAAGGCTTTGAGGTATTCGCGAAGCAGGTAGCGATCTAAAATATTCAAGGGATAGATCCCATTTTTCTAATTTTACCTTTCGGCTATGATTCGACTTTCCTACTGACGACAAGCGGCAACTTGTCGCGGGCACGCCACGTCCGCAGCGTCCCTTCGCCTATCATACGGATACTGAGCAAAACGCCGAACGCACCGATAGCAATATTGGGAAGCCACATGGCAAGGGCAGGAGATACCATAGCATTCAAACCTGCACTTTGGCCGATCTGAAGCAGTAAGTAGTAAACTAAGATCACAGCTAAACCGAGACCAAACCCAATCATCTTACCGCTCTGTTTTACCATCAACCCGAGCGGCACGCCCATTAACCCAAACGCCAAACATGCGAAAGGGATAGAAAACTTTTTGTGATACTCGACCTCTGCAAAACGGAGTCTACTACGGGTGTAGTCAGGGTTTTGGCTGGTTTGCACGGAGGCTGCCAAGGTATTGATGAACGCCTTGAGTTGGGTAATACTCATTGACCGTGGGGTCTGGTTCTGAAACGCACTGCGCTCCAGATCCTCGGTCAATTGCAGTGCCAGTTGTTGCTGCTGGAACTTTGTTACACGATATGCCTCTGAGTCATCGGTTGTCGGTTCGTAAGTGAGTCCATCGTAAAGCGTGAGCATGGCTCTACCCCCTTCAAAACCGAGGGTGCCTTCTCGGGCGTGACTGAACCGAGGACGTCCACTCCAGATGCCATCCCAGATTTTGACATCCTGCATGCGACCACTCTTGGCATCTGTGGATTCGTACATCCACAACTTGCCTTCCCTCTCCAACTCTTTCATGACAGTGGCTTCTTCCAAAACGAACGTCGGATTGTGCCTTTGGATGTCGCGTTTAAGTGTGGCGTAAGCAAGATTCGCCTTCGGTAACGCGTAATCCATCAACCCGAGATCAACAACGCTGAGTATCACCGCAATGCCTAAAAGGGGAAGCATAAGATGATGGAAAGCGACACCGTGTGCTTTCATCGCGACGATCTCATTATCGGTAGAGAGTCTTCCGAGAGAAAGTAAAATTGCGACCAAAGCCGCCATCGGAAGAGATAGCACAACCGTCGCTGGCATCACATACATGAACAACTCGACAAGGTAAATTGGACTTATCCCCTTCTGCACAAAAAGCTTCGTCAACCGAAAAAGGTCATCGAAGATGAGGATAAAGGTAAAACAGATAAGTGCTATGATGAATGGTGGAAAAAATTCTTTAAGTATATACCGCGCTAATATTCTCATATCTTCAGTGGAGCCATAGATATTTCACGATAGATGTGTTTTACAGAGATACCAAAACAGTTATCAGCAGTCAGTCCGCTTCACTTTCAGTTGTCAGCAGAAGAGGCTTCCATTTAACCAACATCTCTTAACTTGATAACTATTCCCTCTGAAAACTGATGCCTATTCTCTTAGAGTTCTCTTTTCTTTATGCCTTGATTGCGATGAAAAAACCTTCGTTCTTATATATTGGTTGGTTTCTTTCAAGAAAACCTTCATAATTTAATATGTTAGTCGCAGCGAAGCCTGTTTTAATTTGAAATTTTGCTGTGAGTGATGTTATCATACCAGCATGGAACTCACGCTTGAAGCAATTCAACTTACACCTGAGGACTTGGCAGATGTAACGGCGCGTCGTACTTCTGCCCAAGAAATCTACTCTCCAACAGCCCCAAGGCGACCGATCGCACAATTCGGTTGGCGCGATAGATGGTGGTTAAATCACACAGCAGCACAACAAGTTGTCATCAATTACTGGTTCTTCGAGTCACACGACGAAGCACGTACAGCCGCTGATGAAGGCAGATTTCGGCTTTCAGCGCAAACCGTGCCGAAATTAGGTGGACGTGATTCTATCTATCAACCCCCATCAAATGATAAACATGGACTGGGTGATGTGGTGTGGCAGGCTGGAGCGAATCTTTTGTTCGTACAACAGACTATCGTCGTGTTGGTCGCTGAAATAGGAGGGCAGGTTCCCGAGGAAACAACCCTCCATATCGCCCAAAAAATTTCCAAGAAAATTCAGAGGGCACTGCCGTCCAAAAGTTAAAGTTAATAGTCTTGATACCACATTGCGGATTGTTTGGTAATCCGAACGTTTTCCACACCACCAAATTGGCGATGCTCAAACCATGGTAAGGCGTTCTCTGCTGCAGCGTTTGCGTTCTTGAAGTTCGTTGTTGCTTCGTTTTTCAAGAACTGCTCAACTGCCTCAGCGTCAGGGTAGTATTGGACAGCATCTTTCCAGATGGCTCTTCCGCAGAGAAACCCACTCGCACCGGCGCCGGTCGCGAGGTCAACGTTCTCAATGAATTCCTCAATATCCACACCGGCACTCAAAATTACCCACGGCAGTGTCGATGTCTCGTCTAATTTCTGGCAGATTTCCTTCACTTCAGCGAGTTCATACGCCGAGTCCCCTGCATAAAAACTGGCATCTTGATAATCCGCCGTGTATTTCAGATCGGCAGGAAATTCTAACTTCAGGATGTCAACTTTGTAACTTGGATCCGTGAACTCCGCGACACTCCGAATCACAAGGTCGGGTTTCTGTTTCGCGAAGGCGACGCTTTTCGTCGTGCCTTCAAGCGCATAACTCACTAATTCCAACAAAAACGGCAAATCCTGCTTTTCGCATTCGTCCCCGACATGACGCACAAAGGCTTGCTGGTGTTCAAGGGTTTCCGCGGAGGCATCAGGATGGTAATAGGCGAGAAGTTTAATAGCATCTGCCCCGGCACGCTGTGCCTTGGCGATGCTCCAGTTTGCAATCGGATTGGAGAGACGTTCGTTCTCATCCACCCCTTCGCTGACATAGCCGGACTCTTCGTAGGCTAACAGCAATGCGACATCCCGTGGGATTTCGGTAATAGAGTAGGGATGCCCGTAAATTGGGTCGGTCAGAACCGCGGTTGCATTTGGGGAAAGGATTCGAGTAATCAAAGTTTTCAGAGCTGCGACATCTTCGTATCGGACATCAGTGTTGTCCTTGTCGAGTGCATCTGCGAGTGCCTGTACCATGGAACCCCGTTGGTCAATCGCCATCATTTTAAAGCGACCATTCGCATCGGCGAGTTTCATGATACCCCGCAATTTACCAGAGGAAATATCGTTCATTTACTTCTCCTTTTTTATGGCTATCAGCAGTCAGTCGTCGGCTGTCAGAAAGAATAGTTGTCGGCTATCGGTTTCCATCAGTAAAGCGGTTTCTGATGAAGTAGAGTCCTCTTACTAACCGCGACGCAGGTTTCCGCGTGTGGGAAACCTGCGGGACAATACTGACCGCTGACGGCTATTTAGTATTCACGTTCAACGAAAAAACGGATTAAAGATAAAAACAGTTGCTTTGCTCGTCCATCAGGGAGATGGGCAAAATTGCTCTTAAACCGTTCAGAGGCTTCCTGTAAGAGTGCCTGAGACCGTTGTTGCGCATAGGTAATTGATTCATATTTTTCCATTAAGCGGAGTACGCTCTCGACCTCTGCCTCGGTTTTCTCATCACGGGGACGCGCCATGATGTCAATCACCTGCTGGGCTTCAGCCGAGTTGCAAGCATTGATAAGATGAATAAGAACAAGGGTTCGCTTGCCTTCACTAATGTCCCCAGCAATCTCTTTTCCGTATCTGCCGACATCGCCGATCAGGTTCAGAACATCGTCCTGAATTTGAAAGGCGATTCCGATTTCTTTGCCGAGTTCTACGAGTCTATCTATTTCTGTTTCACTTGCGCCACCGATGATTGCCCCGACCCGACACGGTGTGATACAGGTATACCACGCGGTTTTCTGTATGCACATCGTTAGGTAGTCATTTTCATCGAGATCCCAGCGGTTATCGTTAACCCAACTCAATTCAATGTGCTGTCCTTCAACGACTTGATTACTAAGCTGTATGAATTCAGATAAAATACGGAAGGCGAGTTGATGTCCGAGAATCTCAGTGTTCCGGTGAAGCATCTCCCACATCTTGCAATGGAGGGCATCCCCAACGTTGATAGCCATTGGAATCCCATGCTTTTGATGGAGACACGGTTCGCCTCTGCGTAGCTCGGAACCGTCTTCAATATCGTCATGTATCAGGAGCCAATTCTGGAGGAGTTCAAGTGAGGCAGCAGTGTTAACGGCGCGTTGTGTATCTCCACCGAACGCCTCGCACATGAGCATACAGAGCGCGGGACGTAACCCCTTTGCGGCGCGGCGCGGGTAGTCTAACATCATCTGGTACAACTGATGGACATCCGGGTGCTTGTGGGTAGTCGGGAGGAAATCAAAAATACAGGCATCGACCTTACTTTTGACATCGCTGAGGTATGTTGTGACAAGATGCTTTGTTGGTGAGGGTTCTTGTCCAGTTTTCTGCATTAGCTTCCTTATGTTTTACGCCGTCTTTTTATTTTCTCAGCCCTCCTATAATTTCGTCGGGTCTCTGAGCGCGAATATCAAGCTGTAGCAAGCGTTGACTCACAGATTTTGCTTAAAGATTATAACACATCGCTGGGTAAAAATCAAATTTTTGTTGAACAAGTGGGGTAGAACATTTGTCCACTGTCTGAATCAGGATTTACAGGAGGGCACTTGTGTTTTCTAAAATGTCTACAGATTTGCAGAAATGTAAGAGGCACAATGAATTGCGCTACTACAAACAAGGGTTTCGTTAATGAAAAGGGGTTATTCAGAAATCGTATAATACTTTCTCGGTGTTGGACAGATAATTGTATATCTTCCTATAAATGTTCCGAAGATCCTCACTTTCACGGAGGTTTCACGGAGATTTTTTGCGGACATAGACGTGACGGGAGTTGCCAAAGCGGAATATATCGCGTCTCTGTGAAAACACAGATGTGCAAATAGAATTAACGTATCGTAAAACTAAATAACTCTGCAATTATTATGGTAGATTTTAGCATTAACCTAAGTTGTCACCTATGTAGGAGAATCTGTTAGATTGTGCCATCCGCCGTCCCCATTATCCCTCCGTAAGCGGGGAGGCGCAGGCTAACAGCCTACGCTACAAATATATTTATTTTCTCGTTCCACCATAGTTGTCAGTTTTTATCGGAATTCACCTTAAAAATGTTACATCAGTGTAACATTTGGTGTACAGTGGTTATCATCAGAGAATCCAGTCGTTGTAAGGGTTAAGAGGCATTTTTTCTTTTATCCTCTACTTTGAAAAAAATAAATTTGCGGAAAGTGTAACATTATTTAGAGATACTTGAATCTCCCTGCCCGAACATCCTCAAGTGCCTCCTTGCGAAGATGGTCAAGCTTCCCCGCCTTCACGTCTTCTTCAAACTGCTTTTCCCATGCCTTTTCTTCAGCGACAAGTGCTTCATGAAGTTTCTTTTCAAGGATTTTCAGCAGCGTTTTTTTCGTTGGCTCCTCGCACTTGACTTGTGGAACGTCTGGAATCCACCCCAGCCAGTTCGCCTCATTTCTTTGGATGTGGGCGGCATAGGTTTCCTCAAAGATATTGTCATGAATTTCAACAGTTTTTATTTTTTCCATGGATTTTCTCCTATCGTGCCTGTAAGTTGTGATGGAAATTTTAGTGTTACGATAACACATTTTGATATGGAAACTCACATTCGTTAAATTCCGTCTAAATTATATTGGTGTGGTGTTTCCTGAATACGTTTTACAAGATATTTCCACGTCCATTCGCTTGCTTTGCTTAGGTCTATGAGTGTACCTTCTTTTATCTATCGTTTCTGCTTATTGATCCTACGGAGTTGTGGGAGTGTCATACGGTTGCCCTTTTCGCTGTTACAGGGTTTACATAGGAGCGCGCGGTTATTTATATGGTGCTGCCCATAGCCATCTTTTCCATCTTTCGGGTTGATGTGATCAAGTTCAAGATAACGAGGGTCAGGTGCTTTGAAATTACATCCCCAACAGTAGGGACCGAACTCCTCTATAAGAACCTGGTGTATTTCCTGACGTGTCATTTGAAATTCCTCGTTAATTGGGAATACAGATGGCAACTCGGCTGAGGCGGTTTCTTGATTATCGGTGCGTGAATGAATTGAAGGACTTCCTCTATTATGACGGATCTCTTCACATACTCTTTTCCTGAGTACAATTCACAAATGAGATCTCTAACAATAGGCGTGTTAAGTGGGATATCCTCATGGTTATACGCTTGATTCATGCTTAAATTTCCTATGAGAAAGGGGCAGTTTTTATCGAGGCATCTGGAACGTTATTCGGGGACTTTGTCGGCATCTGTCGAGAAGAAGCGACCTGCCTCCTTAAGCCGGGGTTTACCTTTATGAAAGCCAAAGATCCCAAGGTTATTTTCGGTGCTGCTATCCAACTCGTGGATCTTCCACCCATCCTTTTCCTCTTTCATCAGATAGAGGTGCGTTTCGCCAGGAAACGAGCCTTTGTAACAATTGTAGCCTATGGCACTCGCTTCAATTTTGCTGCCTTTATAGCGAATCCAGAAATCCTTCAACACATCGTCCCGACCCCATTTGGATCCTTTTGTACCGATGCCGATCCACAAACCTTCGATAGCGACTTTAACATTCGTCCAGCCGAAGGCGATTGGCACAGGTTCATTTCCGGCAAAGATTGTTCCGAAGGCAACCTTGGCATCATTCGTCCGGAAGGTCTCCGCAATGGCTTTGAGATCGTTGTCGTTAAAGGCTTTGTAGAACTCACTATAGACGACTTGAATTGCCGCTTTTTCTCCTGCGAAGTCGATAGGCGGTCTCGTAGAAATAACGGGTTCTTTCGTATGAACAGGAATAACCCCGACTTCATTTTCTAACTCACCTTCCCTAACAACGTCAAGTTGTTGGGCAATTAACACCATATCTAAAATATTAACAGTTCCATCTTCGTTGACATCCGCCCGTGGAGTCGTCGGGGACGCGACTCTGAGGTTACTTGCTACCAGCGTTAAATCCAGAATATTGACTTTCCTGTCTCTATTGACATCCATGGCGGAAAACGCCCGGGTCGTCTCAATTCTCCCATCTCTCGTGGTAACGGGTAATGACATCCCCGCACTATCGGAGAGTATGACATCCCTTAGTTTAAGGGTGGACTCCCTGGCTGTAATCACTTCAAATGTGAGTGTGGCAAGCGTACCTTCATTAGCGGATGCGACTCCAATTACGGATGTCGCCGCAATGTGGACAGTACTATTCAAAACGATTGGCGACAACGCAAAAGCACCCTCCGACAGGTAATCTGCATTCCCCCCTCCGATATAGCGGAGAACCGCTGGATCGAAACCAACGGTCAGTTCATACCCCACAACATCTTGCGCATTCGCTATTTGAATATCCACATTCAGTCGTTCACCCACTGCAATAGAAGCCGTCTGGGGGAGTACCACATGGACGAGGGAAACCTCACCGTAACCCATTGCTGTAAATACTAGGCATATCACAATCGTTACAAAGAAAAAAGTAAGAAACTGTTTCACATTACCTCTTTTCATCTAAAAAGCCCGACCTCGCTCTCATGGTCATACACCGTTTCAACACCGGAGACCTCCGTTCATAATCTCACCCAGATGGCTCTGGTTATCATTCATGATTACCCTTTCCTAACTAAGCACTCACTTCAATGACGGATATTCCATCTGGCGTGAATATCCTATTTTATCCGCTCTACCATTTCTGAGACAACTGTCTCTGGTAATCCCATTCTCTCTGCTAACCCTGACGGGATGTGGTCGCCAGAAGATTCTATCCATTTTAGGAGGTTTCCCGGTGATCGGGTCGTGCGGATAAGCGTTTCAACAGCCGAGCGATATTCCTCGGTACTTTGGATAGTACGCACCTCATCTACGCTTATTTCCCAATCCTCTGCTATGGATTTTAGACTTTTGACTCTAAACCATAAACGTGCGGCTAAAACTTGAGCGTATTCTGCTGTGGTATAGTCCATATTTTCTAATGACCTCCGAATTTATTAGAGCTTCACAACACTCAACACCAGTAACAGAATCAGAAAGAAAATCAGGGTGATGCCAAGCAAGCGAGGCTTGCTTTCACCTCCGATCAAAAACAACACACCTACAATACATAAGAAAAAGGCGAGAACGGGCAGTAATAGAAGTGCTGCCTCTAATGCTTTTATATCAGTCGCCAATAATCTGTGTTACCTTCCCTGTATCGCTCCGCCCGCCCTTCTGCTTCCATTTCACACAGAATATCATACGTATTTGTATGAAAGTCTCTCAGCTGGGTAGGGCTTCCACCCCTTTCCAGATGGTATTGCGTAAGGACATCTAAAATGGCTGAGACAGGCAAGGACCCTCGCCAAGGTTCTAACGTGTTGAGGATAGATCGGATAATCGGAGTGTTCAGGGGTTCTCCTTCATATTCATACGACTTTGCATCTTCCTTGGGCTCAATTTTGGGTGCTAGCTTGCACGCCTCAATGCGGTTGGCCAATTCCCCGACGGGTTCAAACCTGAGGAGAACGTTAAGTTTACCGGAGTATTTCCAACCGCCCTCGAACGATTCGATCCTTTCGACAACGGACTCTTGGAAGTGGTCCTCGAGCCTGACAACTTTGTGGAATTCGTCGTTTTTTAGACCGAGTTTCTCACGGATCCGGCACCAACTCATTGGCCTTGAGCCTTGGGCGTTTATACGAAGTTCAGCGACCTTACGCCCGATTTCCACGCGGTCCTCCAAGGTGTTTGCTGCACGGAACTTCTCCGCTATTGAGGGTTTTGGCTCGGAAACCTTTTGGGTTGAGGACAAGGTTTTGATGCGTTCGTTACTCTCCGATTCAACAGTCTGTAGGCGATTCTCTTTTTCCAAGAGACGTTTTTTCAAGTCAGCGTTTTCTGCCTCCACTGATTTCAACAGATTTGACATATCTGTGAGGCGTTCGTCGGAAGCAAGCCATTCTGTTTCCATCTCCTCCAATCGACTTGATGTAGCATTGAGCTGTTTTTTCAAGTCAGCGTTCTCTGCTCTTACCACTTCCAGTTGGTCAGATACATCTGTGGTGTGTTCTTCCTCTTCATGAGAAAAAAGCCGATCTCGGATATTTTCAACTTCACGCTTTGCGTCTTGATTTTTGATCTCGCCGAGTACGTCAGCGACGTAAGTTAGGTCTGCCCGAGTGCGCTCAGAGTCCAGATTCTCTATCCCTGGATGTGCCCAAAGATTTCGACCGTCCGCTATCACTCCAGTCTTATATTGGACCTTTGAATTGGAATTAAACTGTTGACTGAAAACACGATCACGATGCCAATATTTTCTGATAATGTGCGGAAAATGCTTGATATCTATTGCAGCTTCAATGTTTCCGTTGTGTTCTTGCAGGTTTTCCTTGAATTGTTCTGCTTCCTCATAGGACAAAGAATCTCGAATTAAGTCTTCAACCTGCGCGCCTCGAACTTTTCTTAAGCATCGGATGATGAATGAACGCATAGCATCACGATATATATCGTGAGCTTTGCGAAGTGCCTCCCGATTCGGATATTTCGTCATGCTTATACACAGCCTCCTGGACTGCCACTGGAAATTTAGGCCACTCTCTAAACCAAGATTATGATACGAGGGATTTGACACCCATTGAATTTGAAAAACAAAACCTTGTCTTAACTTTACCCATTTGTAAGGTAGTCGTAGAGGGTCGCCGCTCTACAACCCCTTCCAAACTATGCGTGCGACTTTCATCGCACATAGCTTTCCCGTTGAGTGTGGTGATAAACGCTTTAGGTCAATGACCACTTTTACGTTATTTCTTATCCATAAGTCTCAGACTTCTATAGACCGTAGGATTTCGCAGGATTTCACTCCTATAGATAAAATGTGGGTGTGTAAAGTTTTTGGCATGAGACCTTCGCCGCCTCTTCTGGGCGGTGTTTCTCGCCCTGATTTTCACTGGGTTCCGCTTCAACCCCGTAGGGGTGGCATCTCTGTAGGACCTCTATAGACCTTAACACCGAACCCCGTAAGGGTGACATCTACAACCTTTGACAAAATATTGACACACCCGAACCCCGTAATTATTCACGCGGCGGAACTTGTGAGCTAAAATTGGACTTAGCGATCATTTTCTTGGGCGTTTTACGCCACCATGATCGCTCTGCAACCGCTCTGTTCGTACTTTCAGGGAACTTGGGCTTGTCAGTCACCTTATTGCTTTTAACGTGATATTCATTGGTTTCTTCCGACATGATACTCTCCTATGGTATTAAATCAAACTTCCACTCGTACTCCGATGAGGATTACTCCTTTGCCCGCGTCGTGAACGTGATTAGGATTGCATGCTCGTTAGTGTTCTACCTCAACGTCTCTCTCTTGGAGTGCGGGAATATGGGTGTTAATGGCAGCATCATCCAAAGGGTTTCTTTCCATCCTTAGCGTTGTCAGGTTCGTGAGATTTGCCAGCGGTGAAATATCAGAGATCAGGTTGCTGTACAGCCACAGGTCTGTCAGTTTTATGAGATTTGCGAGGGGGAAACATCGAAGATCTGGTTTGCGTGCAGTGTCAGCCATGTCAGGTTCGTGAGGTCTGCGAGGGGAGAAATATCAGAGATCCTGTTTGAGCTTATACCCAGTGAATTCAGGTTCGTGAGATTTGCGAGGGGGGAAACATCGGAGATCTTATTCCAGTCTATCCCCAACACTGTCAGGTTCGTAAGATTTGCGAGGGGGGAAATATCGAGTATCTGATTTGCGTACAGATACAAGTCTGTCAGTTTTATGAGATTTGCGAGGGGGAAACATCGAAGATCTGGTTTGCGTACAGCCATAGGTCTCTCAGGTTCGTGAGATTTATGAGGGGGGAAATATCGAGTATCTGATTTCCGTGTAGCCATAGTATTGTTAGGCTTGTGAGATTTGCGAGCGATGAAATATCGAAGATCTGGTTTCAGCTTAATTTCAGTAGTTTCAATTTTGTAAGATTTGCGAGGGGTGAGACATCGGAGATCTGGTTAGGAACATCTTCGGACAGACTGGACAGATCCAGTACTACCAGGTCCACGGCGTGTTCTATACCCGTGAGATCTATAATTTGACGGTCCGGAGCCGCAAGTGTTCTCAGGTTCTGTAGCACTTCTGCTGTCAGTGGGGTGGTTGCTGTCAAACCGAGTGTCTCACGCACCGCAGCCGCTAAGTTCGGATCTGGCATCAGGTCGACTGCTGCAGGTGGTTCGACTACGGACTAGTAGT
>JAAXHD010000385.1:0-4174 GCA_012271015.1 Candidatus Poribacteria bacterium
GGAGTTAACCCCCTAAATCCCCCTTATCAGGGGGACTTTAAGAGGAAGGACATCTGCCCTCAGTATTTATCAAACTCACGTTATATAAATATAATGAAATCTTCTCTCACACTATAAATCAGCATGACCACTTCGGAAAAAAAGAACACTCCCCTCGAATACTGGTTGGCACTCGCCTCTGTTGAAGGACTCGGCAGTGTGCGGATTAGACGGCTGATAACACGTTTCGGTAGCGCGCAGGCAATTTTTGAAGCGGAACTCCCCGAAATCGCGCGGTTACCCTCCTTCAATCCAGTGCTCGCATCTCGCATACTCACAGTATCCGGTAATTTTCCGACCTTTCGTGAGAGACTCAGTGCTCTCGAAGATCAGGACGTCAGGGTGATGTGCCTTGAAGACCCAGATTATCCGGCACCACTTAAAAACTTGCCCGATGCCCCGGGGATCCTCTGTAGGGTCGGCACGTTAACCGAAATCGGTGATCGGTGTGTCTCGATTGTCGGGAGCCAGAATCCGAGCATAGAGGGAATTGAGTTGACGCTTTCACTGGCGACGCAACTTGCACTCGCCGGATTTACCGTTGTCAGTGGGTTGGCAACTGGTATTGATACGTATGCCCACTCCGGTGCGCTCGCGGGTATGGGACAGACGATTGGCGTTGTCGGAACAGATCTGTCTTCTATCTATCCGGGACGGAATAATCCACTCGCTGTGAAGATTTATGAGCAGGGATGTCTGTTTTCAGAGCATCCATTCCCGACAGTCCCTTCACCGGGCAATCTCGTGCAGAGAAATCGTATTATCAGTGGACTTTCTGTCGCAACGATTGTGATTGAGGCACGAAAGACCGGTGGCGCGATGCACACGGCACGATATGCGCAGCGTCAGGACAGATCGGTACTCGCATGCCGCTGGGACACAGCGCACACGCAGCGCGAGGGACCTCAAGAATTGATAGGGACAGGCGCGTTTCCGTTTGCACCGACCGAGGTTGATAAAGTGATCGATGTACTCACACATCCAGAACGTCTTGAGACGTACGCAAGCGGAGCAACAAGCGAACAGATGGGATTGTTTGAGGAATAGCAATCGGCGGTCAGCGGTCAGCGAAGAAGCCATCAGCCGTCAGCAATCCGCAATCAGAAGAATGGCAGTCAGTTGTCGGTTCTCCATCCGTCTTCTCTAAAGCGGAAACTTTTCTCACACGATAACCTTTTCACTGATCCCTGAAAGGGATGCGAAGCCTCCCGCCTGACGGCTGAGAGCCGAGAGCCGAGAGCCGACTGCTATTAAAAAATCTTGCTTTTTTTTTCAGTTTGTGATATACTATATAATGTCCTTAAACTTGATTTTGCGAGTACATGTATCAATTTTTTTCTTGACACCGTTAAAATTTATGGTAAATTTACGTTAAAATGAAGTTTTCTCTTGACAAAAGAGACTAATTTTCATATAATTTTGGGCAAATCCGTAATTTTACCTTTACAAAGTTTGCAATTTTTGCTAAACTTTAAGGTGCTCGTTTAGATATTGACTTTCGGGCGAGGGGTGCAACAATCCAATGGTGTTTTACTCTGTTAACTGCCCTCGCAGAATTCTGTTCTCAACGTGTCGGTTTGTTCTTTACGCATGGCGGAGAGAACAACAAACGAAATAGCCTTACGTTACTTGACTTAACGAGAATATGATCATAGGTTTTGAGGCGTTGCTGAATTGTACAAGCAGCAGCGTAACTGAAACCGACTTTCCCGAGTGCTTTTGCGAGTGTCTACGGGAAAGGACCGAAAGTTGTTAGGACACCCTATCTACAGGGTGTATTTTGATAAACTTTACAATTTAAGGAGTTAACTCTAATGACAAAATTGTTTAGAACCTTCGCTTTATTACTGTCAGCCTTGTTCGCCCTTTCGCTGATAGTTGGCTGCGGTGGTGGCGATGAAGATACCGAAGAAGCTGCACCAGCTAACTTCGTAAGCGCAACCCCGCCGGGGGGCGAGATTGCTGCGAATGGGAGTATTACGGTTACCTTTGACAACGCACCCGCTGATGTCACGGTAAGTGCTGGTACTGTCACAGTTGCAGGTAAAACAGCGACTATCGCGGGTCCTTTCACCCCTGGTCCTCTCGCATTGACGATCACTTGGGCTGATGGAACCCAGGCACTGAACTATACGGTCACCGCACCGGATACCGATCCGCCTGCAGTCACTGGTGGCACCGTCAAAGATGGCGACAAGGATGTTGATCCCGAAGCTATCAACACTGCTGGAGCTATCGAGATTGAGTTCAGTGAAGATGTCTCCGGTAACGTTGCGCTGCAGACCGAAGGCGGCGATGACGTTGGTTGGCTCGGCAAAGTTGAAGGCAATAAAGCGACTCTCGAAGTTGTCAAAGGCAAAGAGATTGGCAACGAAACGACTTACGTTATTAAAGGCAAAGTCTCAGACGCTGCTGGCAACTCTACTGATGTCAGTGTAACCTTTGTAACCAAGGGTAAAGAGTAAAATTGAGGCTATTTCGACAAAGAGGGCGGCGTATTTTCAATACGTTGCCCTTTTTTAATGGCTATCAGGTCGGGTTGCTATGCAACCCTTTCAGCAGTCAGCAAGAGAGATTTGTTGGAAAAAATAAATATACGTGACCGTCCACACGCCGATAGCCGACTGCCAAATATTTTTTCTTTACACAATTTTCGGAATCATGCTATAATGAATCTGAGAACCGATACCCGATAACTCATAACCAAAATAACCAAAATTTTTTTGAACGGTTTTCAAAAAGGCGTTGTCTAACCCATTAATCAGTTAGGAACCTGAAGGAGAAAGTTCGGTGGAAAGAACTGAAGCCTTGCTCATTGCCGACCTCTGCGAAGGCGACGAGACAGCATTGGCACCGTTGGTGGAAAAATATAAGCGGATGGTCTACCGTCTCGCGATGCAGATCACCAAGAACCACGCCGATGCCGATGATGTCATGCAAGAGACCTTTATTAAGGTGTATCGCTCAATTCGGACGTTCCGGAAGGATGCGGCTTTTGAGACATGGCTCTACCGAATAGCGGTTAACGAAGCACTGAACTTTGTCAAGCGTAGAGAGCGTCAGCGAGAGTCCACACTTGAGACAGCATCGGAAGCGGAGTATGAGGCGATTACGCGATACCGCGCCCAGATCGACAATGACCCACATGTCCATGCTGAAAAAGCTGAATTGCGACATCACGTCACAGAGGCAGTCAATAATCTCTCACTGAAACATCGGACAGTTGTTATTCTTCATGAATTTGAAGGCTTAACGCACGCCGAAATTGCTTCAATCCTCAATTGCTCCGAAGGCACAGTTCGTTCCCGCTTGCACTACGCACGCAAAAAGCTTCGAACTCTGCTCAAATCGTATGTAGATGCGAGTAACGTTTAGGTTTCGACTGAAGGAAAATTTCGGTAACTGAAATTATGGTGGATTTTAGAATTAACATTACATTATCGAAGTAGAGTCGCGATTCGGAGGGTACGCCCCCTACAGAAGAGATGTCCACTTAATTTTAGACTCTACTATAGTTGAGTTTCGTGGGTTGATAGACGTGTAGAACACACACTCTCGAGGAGAATATCAATGAGATCGAAGTGTGACAAAATAGAACGCCTTTTATCTGACTACATAGATGGGACGCTTTCCGAACGGCAAACAGCTGATGTCGCAGTGCATCTCCGCTCCTGCGGATCGTGCAGACGAGAAGTCGTAGACCTGAAGAAAACGAACCACCTCCTCGAAAACTTTTACGTTGAACCGGAGGCATCCGATGCCTATTACGCCCGGTTCACGACGCGACTCCAACAACATATTGAACAGAGTGCGCCAACTGCGCTCCATCAACGGCTCTTTGCAGTCGCTACGCGTCTTGGCTGGCACCTACTCACCCAACTCCATCGACGTATTGACCATTCCCGTTTGGGCGGGTTTCTCTCCATAAGACAACACGCTTTTCCGTATTATATTTTCGGGTTAACGCTGACGCTGTTAGTTGTCGCGCCGCTTCTGCTAAACCAAGTCTCAACACACGATGACGGTAGTCATGTGCTCGGACGTTTGTATGCAGCGGCGAAAATTCGGTTTTCCTCTGCCGATTCATCCACCTCGGTTCAACCCACCGCAGCACTTGCCATCAAACAGGATAAGG
>JAAXHD010000385.1:4249-11430 GCA_012271015.1 Candidatus Poribacteria bacterium
ATGATTCTGATACAGTCCCGAGTGTCGCGTTAGACATTGACTCGGAACTGCTCGCTTATGCCGAAATTCCGACACAGGGAGCGTTCTGGGCACGTCTCACGGGTCGCGACGTATTGACCGAAAATAGGTACGCACTGCTGTTGTTGCAGGGTATGGATGCCGGACAGCATGCTCTCCAACAGTATGAGCGAAAGAGGATCGGGTTTAAAGGCTTCTCACAGAAATTGTTAGATGTACCGTTGGAAACATTGTCTATTTCAGAAGTCTACGATTCCAGAGAGTTGTAGGTATTAGCCGTCGGAAACCATCAGCGGTCAGCCGTCAGTAGCCCCAGCGGGGCGGTATCTCTGTAGAAGGCGGCATCTATGTAGAAGAACGTAGCGTACAATAACACAACCCCGTCGTAGGGGTAATATCCGTGTAGAAATCAATTGTTAGAAGCCCCAGCGGGGCGGTATCTAAGTAGAAAAACGCAGAACACAGCAACGCAACCCCGTAGGGGTGACATCTGTGTAGAAATAATCTCGTGGACGCGTTTTCAGCGCGCACGATGTAAACAAGGAGAATACAATGAACCCAAGGATTTTGGGCATTATTGGGGGTCTCGCTTTAATAGTTGCGCTCCTTTCACCTTTCATGATGGGTAGCTCCAAGAAGGTGGAGCAACTCTTCCAATCCGCTGAAGATTTGTATGGACAGGCGGATTATGAAGGCGCAATTGACAAGTATGCTGAGGCACTCGAAGAATCGACAAAGCGTGGCGTGAAAACCGAAGTTATTGACAAGGATTTCCCGACCCTCGCCAATTATAAGATCGCAGTTAGCTACTCACGTCTCGCTGAACAATCAGGCGATGTAAATCATTACGACACTGCGATCGAGTACATCGAAAAGGTTGCTCCGACAGCAACGATTCCCAAACACCAAGAGGGGTTAACCTACCTCTGGGGACACATCCTCTATCGGACGGAGCAGTTTGAATTGGCGGAGCCGAAGTTCACGCAGCTCATTGAGAACTTCCCGAACAGCCTTTTCGTCGAAAACGCTTGGTATGCTATCGGGCAGCTCAACTATAAACTGCAGAACTATGAGGACTCCCGACAGGCATTCAAAGCTGTTCTTGACGGTTTCCCAAATTCCGATTTTAAAGATGATGCCCAGCACCTGATTGCCCAATCGTTCCTCAACGAATCCAACTACGAGCAGGCGTATCAGGAATTCGATAAAATCGCTACAGAAGAATTCAAGAACTATCCTGACCTGCAAGCCGAAGCGATGTATAAAGCCGCTTATAGCTTGAACCAACTCGGTAGGGACGATGAGGCCATTGGGCGTTATACCAACTTCATCACGCAGTTCCCAGAAAGCCAATACGTCACAGCGGCATACTTCGACCAAGGGGCGATTTACTCTCGGCAGAAGGATTATGACAACGCGCGCGTCAACTATGAGTTGGCACTTCAAAACACTGCAGATCGGACGCTCCAGGCAGAGATTCAGTCTGCCATCGGACGCACCTACTTCGACCAAGGCGACTATGAAAACGCTATTGTTTCCTATAAAACGCTCCTCGAAGAATACCCGGAGAGCGACTTTATCGCCGAGGCGAAACTCGGTATCGCCGATAGCCATTTCCGCTTATCGAATTGGAGCGAAGCCACTGTCGCCTATGAGCGTGTTATCAACGAACACGAAGAAGCCACCGATTTTATCCCCTACTGCTCCTATCAGATTGGGGAAGCCTACTACAAACTCGGTAGCGATCAGGTAAAAGCTGGGGAAACTGACACCGGAATGGCGACGCTTGAACTCGCATTGCAATGGTATCAAAAAACGGTTGACGACTATCCGCAGGATCCCGTTGCCCCGCACGCCCTCTACGGCGCAATTTGGGCACTCAACGATCTTGGACGCAAAGATGAGTTGGAAACAATCGCACGCGAGTTTATTGAGAAGAACAAAAACGATAACGAGTTTGACATCCTCGCCGCTGAGGTGCAGCTCCGTTTCGCCGACATCAAGCGGACTGAGTTCAAACAGTACGTTGAAGCCGCTGAAGAATATGCGAAATTGTGGGATTACCGTCCACTCCCGAAATTCCATCTCGTCAAGTTGATGGGTAAATTCTTTGAAGGACGTTCCTACTACGAAGCCGCCAAACCTGAAGGTTATCAGGAAGGCGATGCAGGCGAAGACTTCAATCAGGAACACTTGCAGAAGTCTGTTTCGGCATATCAGGAAGCCATCGCTATGTTCAATGACGACGCATTCCTTCCAGGTGTTGCCGAAGAACGTTACGACGACTTCAGTGAGCGTATCGCTCAAGTGGAAGCGTGTATCATGAACGAAGCACTTTCCCACGAAATGCTTGGGGACTGGACGCAAGCCCGCGACCGCTACGCATCTATTCCTGACACGAGTGAATACTACGAACGCGCACTCCTTCTGGTTGCGAATAGTCATGTCAAAGAAGGCGATAAAGAGGGTGCGATTAGCTACTACAATAGCATTTTAGACAAGCTTGCCGACGCCGACAACCGTTCGTTAGCCGAGATTAAACTCGCTGACCTGCTCCGCGCAGAGGAACGGTTTGAAGAAGCTGCCGTCCAGTATCAAGCTGTGGTTGATGGGAATCCGACGGGTGAATACGCAGACGATGCACTCTACCTCGTCGGACTTTGCTATTACCAAGCCGCTTCTGAAAATCCGGCACTCTTGGAATCCTCCGAAACAGCGTTCAAAAGCGTCATTTCTGACTATGCCGATAGCCCGAACGCAGTTGAAGCGTATTACGGCTTGGCACTCGCCTATCGTGACGCGGCACAAAAGCAGGATGATGCCGGAAAATGGCCCCTTATCCTACAACTCGCCGACGAAGCAAACGATAAATATTCAGCCAGTGACAATGAACTCGTGCTCAAGACACTCGGACACATCGACTTGATTAAAGCCACTGCCATTGAAAACAGTACTGAAGAGGTCGATATTGATGCACTCGTGGCTTCGCTCAGGCGAATTGTTGCTAACACGGGTGCTCCGGAAGAGGCACGCAGTCGTTCGCAACTGAAGATCGGTCACACTTACTATAGTGCGAAACGTTATGATGAAGCACTTGCGGAGTATCTCCTCTTTGTGCAAACTTTCCCGAATAGCGAACTCGCACCCAACGCGCAGTACCAAGCGGCAGTCTGTCATTATCAGATCGCGCAATCTGCGACGGATGCGGGTAGCAAGCAGTTGAGCCTGCAGAATGCTGTAAGTGCGGCGGAAAAAGTGGCTACACTGACGGAAGATGCGAACAATCTCATCAGTGCTCACTACACTGCCGGTTTGGCGTCGCTCGGACTGGATGACAACAGAGGTGCGGCAGACGCGTTCAAAGCGGTTACAGCATTAGAAGGACAGACCGAAGACGAAGCCCGCAAATCGCTTATCTTCCAAGCACACTCCCGTCTTGCTGAACTCAACGGAACCCTCGGCGACCACGCCGCAGCGGTGCAAGAGTATCAATATATTATTGAGAACACGGATGAGGCAGACATGAAGGGACGTTCTTACTTCGCAATGGCGTTTGCCCAAGAGGAGCAACTGAAAACTTATCAGGACGCATTGATGAGTTACCAGAACGCCATTGAGTTAGTAGAAGACGCACTCGTCAAAGCACAGTCCTACTATCGGATAGGCTTGATTTATCAAGATCAGCTGAAACAACCCGCTAAGGCGTTGGACACCTTCCAAACCCTCATCGGAGAACATAGCGGTTCGGACGACTCAAATATTGCCTCAATGGTGGCAGATGCTGGTATCCGTCGCTCGACCCTCTACGTTGAGTTGGGACGTTTGGATGAAGCGATCGCCGAAGCGGTTGAAACTCTGGATCGGACGAAAGGAAATCCGAGTGCGAGTGTAGCAGAGAAAGCCGCTGCGCAATACAATCTCGGTTTCCTCTATTCCGACAAAGCGCGTTCCCTCTTCTCCACAGAGGCAGGCACAGATTTGCAGCCCTACATTGATGCGAGTCGGAACGCTGCAGGTGCATTCTTTGAGGTCACTTCGATCGCTGCACCGGTTGAACAGGCAGATAAACAGACGGTTATCCCGTATGTTCAGAATTCGCTGTTCCAATCCGGTCAGATTTACTATTCTGTCGGTATTGGCGTGAAACTTCCGCAAGACTTAACGAGTGCGCTGACACCCCTCACGACATTCGTGAGTTACGTCGATAAGGGGCTCTTCCCGAAATCGGATGGACTCCGCAAGAATGCGGAGACCGCACTGAACTATACTGCCGCTGCGAACTTTGAGCTCGGGCGGATGCAGGTAGGAATTGATGGTGAGATGTCCGAAAAAGCGGTGAGTTATTTCATCGCCGCTGGTAATGTCTTCCGTGATATGGTGCGTCGTTATCCGAGCGCGAATGATGCCGCTTTCTGGCAATATCATGTCGGTGAATCCTACTACGCCGCGCAACAGTTTGAGAAAGCGATTGAAGAATACGAGAAGGTGCGCAATGTGAATATGACTCACAAGAGTGCGGCTGAATCGTTGTATGCTATCTCGACATGTGCGCAGCTTCTCAGTGAAGCCGCCGAAAAGTCTGGCGACGAAGAAGCAAGGCAACGTTGGTATGATCGCCTCTTTGAGGCGAACGAAGTTCTCGCCGCTGAGTATCCGAACAGTCAGTACACTGCCGATGCGCTTATTAATATCGGTAACAAGTACTACAACGCAGGCTCCGAGCAAACCTTAGAGCAAGCGGAACGGATCCGTCTCTACCAGATGGCGATAGAAAACTATCAGAATGCAATCAATACGCCCGGCATCGGTGCGGAGTCGAAATCGACAGCACAGGGCTATCTTAACGACACCGCAAACGCGCTTGCTTTCTACGAGTATGAGGTCGCAACGAATCTGCTGAATGAATCGAAACTCGCGAAGGGTGACGAGCAGAAACCTGCTGTTGAAGCCGCCATCGCTGAGTACCAGAAGATCATTGAAGCGTATCCGGGGAGCAAGTATGCAGACCTCGGTCTCGTGCAGATCGGTGAGGCATACATGGTGTTAGCCGATAGCGACGATGCGTATTTCAACGACGCGTTGGATTACTTCAACCGTTTGTGGGCAAAATATGAAACAACGCCACCTGTAGACACGAAGGTCAATCAGGCACTCACGTATGCAATCAGTCAGGTCCAGACGATTATAAGCTATATGCAGGCGAATAATCTGGAAATTCGTGGTGGTACTGTCGGTGGTGGCGGTGGTGGTGGTGAGTAATTGCCACATTCTGTTCCCATAGCCTCGCTCGCCTGAGCGGGGCTTCCCCTGAAAGGAGGGTGCGGTATAGTACCCTCCCTTTTTATGATTTATTCCCCTCACGCCAAGACTGTTTATGGTAGATTTTAGAATCACCTACACACCCTAAAGAGGCAAGGTTAGGAAACCCCGCCATCGGAGAGGGGCGTTTGTGTCTCCACTGCCTGTCAAAGTTAGGTCGCGATCTGGAGATCGCTCCTACAGAAGAGGTGTAAACTTATTTACGGGAGCCTGCAACAACGGCGCAGGCGGATATAAGGAACGCACGTTAAAGTTCTCGGGGAAACACCCAAGCAAAAACACCCACGTTATTTAACCGCAAGGAAAAATTAAAAAGTGTATGATGAATTAATAGTGTCCCCGCGCGTGCTACTCGGTCCGGGACCGAGTGAAGCCAACGCGCGGGTTCTTAAAGCAATGACAACCCCGATGTTGGGGTATTTAGATACCGAATTTGTTCAAGTGATGGACGACACAGTCGGATTGCTCCGCCGGGTTTTTGGAACCGAAAATAGGTTAACGCTACCCGTCTCCGGTACGGGTACCGCCGGAATGGAAGCCGCGCTTGCCAACGTTGTTGAACCCGGTGATGGTGTCGTTGTTGGTGTCAAAGGGTATTTCGGCGAGCGGATAGCCGATATCGCCGCGCGGTGCGGTGGTGTTGTAACAAAGGTAGAAGCGGAATGGGGGACACACATTCCTGCCGAAAAAATCGCTGAAGCCGTTGCGAAAGTGTCTACCCCAAAACTCGTTGCGTTGGTACATGGGGAGACCTCTACGGGTGTCCTGCAACCCCTGAAAGATGCCGTTGAGATTACACATCAAAGCGGTGCCCTTTTTCTCGCAGACTGTGTGACCAGTCTTGGAGGACAACCTGTAGATATGGATGCTCTCGGCATTGACATTGCCTATAGTTGTACCCAAAAATGTCTCGCCGGTCCCCCCGGACTCTCACCTATCAGTTTCAGTGACCGGGCAGTTGCGGTAATTCGGAACCGAAAAACGCCTATCCAGAGTTTCTATCTTGATATGACGCTCCTCGAAAATTATTGGCACGGTGAGAAGGAACAGCGGCGTTATCATCACACTGTCTCAATATCCCTTATTTATGCATTGCGGGAAGCATTGCGGGTTGTTTTGGAAGAAGGGTTGGATGTCCGCTATAAACGGCATGTGCACAATGCCCGCGCCCTCCTCGCGGGGGCAAAAGCGATCGATCTGCAACCCGCAGCTGAAGAGGGCTACCGCGCACCTATGCTCACTACACTGCATATCCCTGATGGCATCGACGACGCGACGATTCGGACCCGTCTAATTGACGATTACGGTATAGAAATCGGGGCAGGTTTGGGTGTTTTCGCTGGGAAGGCGTGGCGAATTGGACTGATGGGTGAATCTTCAAACGAAAAGAACGTTATGCTTGTCCTGAGTGCGTTAGAGAAACTCCTCATTGCGTCAGGGCATCGTGTGGAACGTGGGGCGGCTGTTCACGCTGCAGCACAAGTTTATTCAGCGTAAGGGTTATCAGTGATCAGCGGTCAGAAACTTTACGATGACCGGTGCGTTTAGAAACCGCACCTACTGGACCTACGGAAATTGTCGCGAGTAAAACTCGCTCCTACAGTAAGCTATTCCCATTCAATCGTGCTGGGCGGTTTTGAACTAATATCGTAGACGACACGGTTGATGCCTTGCACTTCATTGATGATACGGTTGGAGATTCTGGCGAGCACATCGGTCGGGATGCGCGCCCAATCCGCCGTCATCGCATCACTACTCGTGACAGCGCGGAGCGCGACGGCGTTTTCATACGTTCGTGCGTCCCCCATCACGCCAACGCTTTTGACGGGTAGCAGAACAGCCAA
>JAAXHD010000385.1:11510-14290 GCA_012271015.1 Candidatus Poribacteria bacterium
CGGCATGTCCAGTTCCGCTCCAACCGCTCGCACCTCGTCCTTGAAAAGTTCCCTAAAGGGTTCGATCAACTCAAACGGCACGTCGGATGGTAGCCCTCCAACATTATGGTGTGTTTTAATCGTAGCCGAGGGTCCCTTCACAGAGACACTCTCTATAACATCAGGATAGAGTGTGCCTTGCGCGAGGAATCGGAAGTTGTGTCCTAATTTTTTCACCGTTGTTTTGAAGGTCTCTATGAATTGTGCCCCAATCACTTTTCGTTTCTTTTCTGGATCGGTCACTCCTGCCAACCCGTCGAGAAACGACTTCACTGCGTCAACAGCAACGAGAGGGATTCCGAGTTGCTTACAGGTTTTAAGCACTTCAGCGGCTTCGTTTTCCCTGAGGAGACCATTGTCAACAAAAACCGGTACAAGCGCATCTCCGATTGCCTGATGTAAAAGCGTCGCCAGCACCATTGAATCAATACCACCACTCACAGCACACAGAACGCGTTCATTTCCGACCTGTTCCTGTATTTGCGCTGTAGCACGGGCAATAAAGGCACGCATTGTCCACGCGTTACGACACCCACAAATATTACGCGTGAAGTTCGCCAGAATCTGGTCAGCATCCTCGGTATGTTCAACCTCAGGGTGGAATTGTAATCCGTAAAACGCGCGTGCGGGATCCGCCATAGCAGCAATGGGAGCGTTTTGTGTTTGTGCGATTGTTTGGAACCCAACGGGTGATGCCTCAATACGATCGCCGTGGCTCATCCAAGCAGAAAATTGTGAGGGCAGTCCTGCGAAAAGTGGATCATTCGCATTAAGCACTTGGAGGGGCGCGTGTCCGTATTCCCGCTGTGTCGCTGGATGGACCTTCCCACCTGCTAACAGTGCCGCCATGAGTTGCATACCGTAACAGATGCCCAATATCGGTGTTTCTAAATCGAAGAACTTCGGATCAATTGTTGGGGCATCGGTCTCGTAGACGCTTGCGGGTCCACCGCTCAGAATAATCCCTTTTGGTGCAATGGCTTCTATCTGTGATAGAGATAGCGTGTGCGGATAAATTTCGCAATAGACATTTTGCTCACGGATACGTCGAGCGATAAGCTGCGTGTACTGTGAGCCGAAATCCAAAATAAGGATAGTCTCCTGCTGTGTGGATGCTGTGCTTGTATTGTTGGTGTTAGCCATAAACTTGCAGTTCCGTGTATTCGTATGTCGACTGTTTTTTAACTGTACGGTACTGTTTCGCAATCGATAATGTCACCCGTCAGCGGCTCGAAAATCGCGCCGTATGCGCCCGGAGGTGCAAAATCGACATCGCTTGACATAGCCAAACCCGTGTTCGCGTCCTCTAAGTAGCAGCACCCACGGTAGGGATGCCCTGGCGTATTGATGGTCCGCAGATGGTAACAGTGGTTGTGGAACTGAATCGTATTTCCGTAAATGATAATATACCTATCTCCGAACAAACTCATTGCGACCTGATTGATGAGATAAGGGTTTTTGTGTTTCACGAGTTTTCAGTTAGTCTTGATAATTATATCAATCCTGCGGTTCTGTTCCTCTTTGTTCGCGCCATCTTTGACGATAGGTTGGGTTTCCCCGAGACCTACAGCAGTAAGGCGTTCTGGATTGACACGCTCTTCAACGAAAGATCTCTTGATTGAATCTGCACGCCCCATACTCACATTTCGATTGACGTTCGCATTTCCTAAAGCACTCGTGTGTACTTCAATTCGGACGGGATAACGACTGAAACCATCTCTACGTAAGACCCTTGCGAGTTGCTCAAAGGTCGGGGCAAACTCTTTTTGAAGTTGCGTGCTGCCGTGGGCAAACGCGTTGCCTCTGATACGGATGAGGATACTATCCGTCTGCTCTATAACGATGGCTTTAGGGATTTGTCTTGCCGCCTTTAGTAAATCTGACTTCGCCGACGTTATCCGCTGTGTGTTGGCAATAGCGCGTTCGAGATAATCGTTGCCCTCCGCGGAAACTTTGACAGCCATCTCATATTCTTTGTTTGCTAATGCGGTTTTTGCCTTTACGTGAGCCGTATTGGCGAGTTCATAGAGTCGTGCCTCTAACTGCGGGACCTGCGTCCTTGCTTGTGCTGTGAGTTTTCTTTTTAGGGTGTCAACCGCTTGTTGTGCTGCCGCGGCACGCCGGTCTAACTCCCTTTGTGCGCGTTGTCTAAATTCCGCCGCCTCTGCGATCACGACTGTCTCGTCGGCGGTTTGTTGTGCGCGTTGCGCAAATTGTTGTGCCTGTTCGTAGCGACCGGCGGTTAATTCCTGCCTTGCGCGTTTCAGCTGTTCAGCCGCCTCTTGGAATTGTTCCGGCGCGTGTTGGCTGGCGTTGAGGTATTGAGCACGCTGGACGATTACTTCCCCTTTCGCTATGGAGATATGTGCAGTCGTCTTTGCTTCTGCCTCCGCTTTCTGGTTTTCCTGCGCCAATTGATAAAGGCTGTCGACCAGTTTCTGGGCATCCGAGACAGTAGTTTCTGCTTCGACGAACGCCTCTTGCTCAATGAGGTTGGCTATTGTAGCGATTGATGCTTGGGCGCGCTCATAGTTCGCAGTTGTTTCGATCGCTGGATAGGTATATCTTGAAATGTTAACGATCGATTCCATGCCTGTGAGTGAGAGGCGAAGTTCCGTTTGACGTAGCGATGTTTTTAAATGCGTGATTTCCGTTGAAAGTTGTTCTGTCTGCTGCTGTGCTTTGTCGCGAGAACTCAGCGCACGGGCGAGTCGTTCCTCAAGGATAGCCTCACGGATACG
>JAAXHD010000385.1:14390-19986 GCA_012271015.1 Candidatus Poribacteria bacterium
GGATGTCCCCCTTTTCTTCCGAGTTCCGAGCAAAATTCAGAAGCTTCACAGCGCGCCCATATTCCTCTGGCACCAAAGGTTCAGCATCCAATGTCGCTGCATCATTGATCGCCTGCTGCGCGTCTTGGAGTTGTGTCGCGAGCATGACTTCATCAATTTCTGGTGTGGGGCATCCGGATGCGATAAAGCACGTAACTAAAAGTAGCAATCCGCAGTATTTCATGTTTATAGTTGTCAGTTATCGGTTAAGACCTGATTTCCTTAGAATTTCTGTAACGCCTCAAGTTCAGCTTTCATAGCCTCAAGCCTTTGGAGGACTTCTTCAACGTTCTGCTCCGCCAATGTGAGTTGTGCTTGTACCTCTTGAGCGTTTGCTTCCTCGCGAATGGCGATGGCAATCTCAGTTGCGATTCGCGCGTGAAGATATGCGCGTAATGCGAGTCGATATGCCTGTTCCACATCACCAGCATTCATCGCGTTTTCAGCCGTGCCAAGCATCTCTTGCGCAGTGCGTAACGGGGTCTCGGCCGCCTCCTGTGCTCCCATCGCGTTGGCGGAGGTGAGCGCTACCTGAGCGTTCTCCATCGTTTCCACGGCGAGTTGTTGTAACTGTCCGCCACACCCCAGCACTACTGTTAGTATCATGAACCAGATCGTCCATCTCATTGTTAATTTTTCCTATCCGTCAATGCGTACGAACCTATAGGTGTTTTGGAGTAAAAAAGCCTCGCTTGGGGTGGTGCGCGCTGCAACACCCTAAGGCGAGGCTTCTGGTCGTTGATTCCTGAGACGGATAAATCCGCTAAAATTCAGGACGCTCTGTATAGACACTCACCTTCCGGCGATATTTGTCTTTTCGCTCAAACCATACATATCCATCAATTTTCGAGAAGAGCGTATAGTCCCTTCCGACCCCAACGTTGTTTCCGGGGTGGATGTGCGTTCCACGCTGTCGAGTGAGAATGCTCCCTGCGGTGACATAATTTCCAGAAAATCTTTTGACACCGAGCCGTTTTCCGATACTGTCGCGTCCGTTCCGGGTGCTCCCGCCCCCTTTTTTATGAGCCATCAGATTGTTCCTCCCTCGCGCCAATTGCGGTAATTTTTACGCGTGTAAATGATTGACGGTGCCCTAACTTCCGTTTGTAACCTTTACGGCGTTTCGATTTGAACACAACCATCTTTTTCGCGCGTGCTTGTTGAACCACTTCGGCCGTAACTGAAATATTGTCAAGATACGGCGAGCCGGCTTGTAATTGACCATCATCATCAGCGACAGCCAGAACGGATGAGAAGGTGACACTGTCCCCGACCTCTGCCTCGAATTTCTCAACATCAATTAGGTTTCCTACCTCCACCCGATGCTGTTTCCCTCCGCTCGCAAAGACTGCATACATTTTTATCTTCCACTCCTTTCTTATTAAATTATACCCTAAAAACGCGTCAATGTCAATTCAGATTTGCAATTCGTTAGACGTCCCACCTCAGCAGGTGCCTTCCATCGCGTTAGTCGAGGAACAATTCTTCACCTTTTCCGACAAAGATTCGGTAATCTTCGAGATGCAAGTCGGCATCCGGTTCCAGAACAAGCTCCAATTTCAATGACTTCTTAAGCTCCCGCAATTTTTTCGACATCTCCGACTTTATATGCGAAACGACATAGTCATTAGCAGTCACACGGAGTTGGGACTGACGCGTTTGTTTATGCGCCGTCTTTATCGCACGTAGTAATTGAATAACCACGGTTTCGACGGATAGCACAGTGCCATGTCCGCCGCAGTAGGGACACTCCTCCATCAGTAGGGTAGAGAGACTTGGACGGGTACGCTGGCGTGTCATTTCGACGAGTCCTAAATCTGAAAAATGCAGGATATTTGTGCGGGCACGGTCTTTCCTGAGTGCTTCCTGTAGCATTTTAAAGACTCGTTTCCGGTGCGCAGCCTCTTCCATATCAATAAAATCAACGACGATAATCCCACCTAAATCTCGTAATTGAATTTGGCGGACGACTTCCTCGACAGCCTCAAGGTTAGCACTGAGAATAGTGTTATCTGGGTCAGATTTTCCAACGAATCGACCGGTGTTGACATCAATCGAGACCATGGCTTCAGTTTGTTGGATGATAATATGTCCTCCACATTTGAGCCAAATTTTCTCACTGAGTGCCTCCTTGAGCGCGCGTTCAACGCCATAAGCATCAAAGAGTGTTGGATCCTCCTGATAAAGGGAAACACGAGATTGCAGATTGGGCATGACGGAGGAGACATATTCCATTGTCTCCTTGTACCCCGTCTCTGAATCAATAAACAGTTGCTTGACCTCCTTGGTGAGCATATCCCTGACGATCCTATTGGTGAAACTGAGGTCTTTACTCACGAGGCTGGGTGCGGATTTTCTATCTGCGCGTGCACACACCTGTTTCCACTGATCAATAAGGTATCGGATTTCAGCTGCGAATTCGGTTTCGTTCAACCCTTCAGCGGCAGTACGGATGATAAATCCACCTTCAACGTCGGCTTTCACTGCCTTTGCCATGTTACGCAGTCTGTCTCTTTCAGTGGCAGCCTCAATGCGACGTGATACACCGATATTCGAGGAATTGGGCATGTAAACGACATAACGTCCGGGGAGTGTGATATTACTGGTAACCCGTGCCCCCTTTGTTCCGATAGGCTCCTTGCCGACCTGAACGAGGAGTTCCTGCCTCTTTGAAATGAGGTCACTTATGAGAAATGGGAACCCGCGTCCACCGCGGGTCTGCTTGGATGGCTTCCCCTTCAGATCCAATATTGCGGTATTTTTGTTGGATCCTCGGTCTCCGTTCTGCTTCCTATTTTCGTCCTCATCTTCGTCAGCATGTTCATATTTGAGATCGGAAATATGTAGAAAGGCATGCCGTTCCAATCCGATGTCAACGAATGCTACCTGCATTCCGGGTAGTACGTTTTCAACGCGTCCTTTGTAGAGATTCCCCAATGTTTGCGTCGCCGCTTTCCGTTCAATGTAAATTTCATTCAGCACCCCCTCCTCAAGTACCGCACAGCGCGTTTCATACTCATCATCAGAAATAAGTATCTCCTTTTCCATCATTACCTCCTATCGCACCTTTTTTTCAAAAGGCACCTCGGTTAATTGTCGTGTCAAAAATCGGCAGCATTGCAAAAAGCAGTGAGGGCTTTGCAGAAATATGTCCTACGTTTCGTTGATGCGATGCGAAGCGTAGATATCTTTGAGTAGGACACTTCAGCCAAATCAGCGAGTGTGCGGTTGTCCCCCGTGGGAGTGGTATCAAGTCACAGCCAACTGTCAGCAGCCAACCAGTCGTCGGTAAGAATTGCGAGCATGGGTAAACACTGGATTTAGTCTGGGAATAGACTAAATTCATCCCTTGTATTCCATTGCAAAAACACTCGTTCCTACAGAAGAACCGAATGGCTCTGGAAACTGGTGCAGTTACCTTGATATAACTATAGCGCGTGGCGTACTCTCTATTTCATCTGGGCTTGCAAGCTGCGACTCACAGCCGCGGTGTCAACGTCACGACAGGCGTTATTAGTTCACCCATCGAGATACCGCCGTGCTGGAACCCTCCTTGAAACTGCCGTTTATACTTATAAAAATCGTTCGGATAGACGAAATAATAATCGTCTTTTGCGAGAATGTAGTCCTTGCTTGCGTTTTCCGCCGGTAGTCGGTATTCCTTTGGGTTTCGGAGATATACCGCTTCGCCTTCTTCGCATCCCAAGTTAGCACCGATTTTAAACCGAAGGCTGGTGGTAGTCTCACGATTACCGTAAGCGCGGGTTGCTCGGTTACAGAAAACAGAGCCATGATCGCTGGTGAGGACCACAGTTGCTTTTTGTGCCGCAATAATGCGTAAAATATCGAAAAGTACCGAATGCGAGAACCACGAGCGCGCCAGAGCTCGAAAAGCGGATTCATCAGGAGCGAGTTGCTGTAGAACATCGGATTGTGAGCGCTGATGGGTCAAAATATCAATGAAATTGATGACCAGTGCAGAGAGACTCACGCGCGTGTTCGCCGCGACCCGTTTTTTATAGGTGTTGCCACCTCGGGTGTCAAAAATCTTGAAGTACTGGATTCCGGGCTTCAGTTTGACCCCCCTGCGCTTCAGATGTGCTTCAAGGAGCTGGCGTTCGTACCGATTTGTACTTGTGTCCCCATCAGATTCTTCCTGCCAGTACTGTGGATAGCGTTCGGCAATCTCTATTGGGAACAAGCCGCTGAAAAGGGCATTTCGTGCGTACATTGTCGCACTCGGTAGGATTGAAAAACTATATTGACGTTCGATAGAGAAATAAGGGTACAAGAGTGATTCGACTGCCAACCAATGGTCTAAGCGGAAACAGTCAACCACAATAAAATAAACAGATTTTCCATCTTGAAGTTGAGGGATAACATGCTGGTCCAGAACGTTGACCGATAAGGGGGGTGCGTCTGAGGTACCTGCGACCCAATCAGGGTAATGCGTTGCGACGAAGTCAGAGAATTCGGTATTGCACTCTTTTTTCTGGGCAAGATGTGTTTCTTCTAACCCACCCTCGGCTAACTTTTCAGATACCAGATCCCACTGTAAAAGTTTCACATAGATATTGACCCAGTCTTGCCAACTTGGTGATGAATCCTTCATCGCGCGGATAGCGTTGAAATCTGTGGTGTACCGACTCGGAATCTGATTAACAACTATCTGCGGCTGATCAAGGACACGCTTTAGTGTTGAGACGATCTGGGCGACACCAATCGGTTTCACCAAGAAATCGGTTACCTGTTTGCCGAGAGCAACCTCAACAAATTGTTCATCGCTGGATTGGGTAACGAGAATGACTGGAATTTGTGTATTGAAGGTACGGATCGCATCGAGCGTTGCCATTCCATCTTTACCGGGCATAACCTGGTCAAGTAGGATAGCACTATACTGCGTGTCACCGCGCGTTAGAAGTGCGATGCCATCTTCGCCATTTGCCACGGGTGTGACGGCGTAACCTCGGTCGCGTAGCACAAAGATATGTGGTTGCAACGCTTCTATTTCATCATCAATCCATAGGATTTGGTGTGTTTGTGACATACGTAAGTTTTCAAAATCTGCTCATGTGCACATTATGTCCAATTAACGCGAGTGAAAACTTTCACCTCAGTGGAAGTAGAAAAAATGCCCAGGCAATTATTTGCCTACAACAACCGTTAATATGGGCTATGCGACCGGCAGCCGAATTTCAAAAGTTGTTCCGTCAGGACTCGTTTTAATCATGCGGATACTTCCGTGATGGTACTCACGGATGATCCGTTGTACGACAGTTAATCCGAGTCCCCATCCGTGTGCCTTGGTAGACATCCCCGGTTCAAAGATCTTTCGCTGATTTTCGCGGGTGATCCCGCTTCCATTGTCTGCATACTGGATAACAACATCGCTGTGTCGTTTGTCATGCGTTGGTTCAATCTGGATCCATCCGTCTGCTTTGTCCATTGCATCCAACGAATTACGAATTAAGTTTTCAAACACCCAGTGCAGTAATTGCGCGTTTGCGAGTATAGGCGGTGTTTCATGCAGTTTCAATTGGATTTCAACGCGTCGACT
>JAAXHD010000385.1:20070-31013 GCA_012271015.1 Candidatus Poribacteria bacterium
AACAGCGACGAGATAGGTGTTCCGAGTTGATGAGCGGTCTCTTTGGCTAAGCCTCCCCAGATTGCCGAGTGTTCATAAGACTTTATGCGTTGATAGACGAGGAAACAGACAGTCCCAAATGCTAATAGGACCACCGGTGCTATAAGAGGCACCACCAATCCATAGTATCGCTTACTTTCATAGTAGAAGTAGCCCTTGTGCCATTCGGGTGTTGTTTCAATCGGGGAGGATGCTGGTGCGTTTTGAACGAAAATTTTCGCTCGTTCCCGCTCCTCCGCAGTTGCCTGATCGGCAGTAATAACATCGCCCCATATCTGCCATTTCTGAGGGGTGCCGGTGGTATCGGTCATCACAAAAGGCATCTGTACCATTTCACTGGGTGCGGCATCCCCATAGTAAGTATACCCCTTTAACTGCCGGTCTTCAAGGAGCATGTGTATTTCACGAGGTAGATGTTTTTTCTTCATGCGCGCTAACGTTGACTCTAACAAAGCGCGCTCATTTTGTGTTAACGAGATCTCCTCATTTTCGTTGACATTGATATCCAAACTGTCAATCTTTGCGTCTAATTGTGGGTCAACTCCTCGCGCAATTAAGACTTTCTCCTGTGCATCCGTGATGATAAACGAGAATGTGCGCGATCTGTCTTCAGCGAATGACTTTTTGACGATCGTAATTAACTTCTGTTGCAATCCACGGTTTTCCACGCCGGGGAGTTCCGCTGCCAAATCGGCGAAAAGGTCTATCTGGGCTTCTATGTCGGCGTTCAGTCGAGAGATCTGTCGAGTATAATGGAAGAACCCAAATATCAGTGTGCCCAATCCGACGATGAAGTAAACGAGTATCAAACGGGTGGTCGTATACCCAGGGATAATTCGACGATTCAACCGCAACTTCGTACTCCTCCGCACACATCGGACGCAATATGTCTGCTTATTGATTGCCCATCTGTTAATTAATAATATCACTTTTAAAAGGAAATTGCAAGTCTATTTCGACTCTTTAATTATTCCTTGCGGTTACACAACGGGAGTTTGGACCTCAACGTACCTTTTTTATACCCGTCCTCGACTACGCTACGGACTACACATCTTGGACTACTTTTTAATTATTCCTTGCGGTTACACATCCAGTCATTCTCGCTTGATTTTTTCAGATAAATCGGTTAAAATGGAATTGTGTCTTGTAATACGAGTCGCCTCTACAGTGAAATGAAACCGCAAATTAGAAATGGAAACACTTGATGCTTAAAGTTATTACATTCGATTATTGGCAAACCCTTTATGCTGATTCTGACAGCAACTGGCGAAGACGTCAGGCGATACGTATTCAGCTATGCCATACGTACCTCGAAAGTCACGACTACACTTGCACATTGGATGACGTGAGATTCGGACTTGAAGAGGCATACGACTTGGTATCCTCTCTATGGCATCAACACCAAGGAGTCTCAGTGAAGCGATGCATGCAGCGATTCGCTGAGGTGCTTCATCTTCAGCTTGAAGAGGAAGATCTCAATCAGTTAATTGAGTGCCTTGGTGCGGCTTTTTTGGAGGCCCCTCCAATTATGATGCCACATGTCAAACCGGTCATTTCTCGGTTAAGTGAAAGTTATCCGCTCGGAATTATCTCAGACTCAGCACTAACGCCTGGCAGTTTTGCTCGAAAACTGATGGCGCGTGATGGCATTTTACAATACTTTACAGCTTTCACATTCTCCGACGAAACCGATTATACAAAACCTCAAGTGGTGCAATTCCATTCAACTTTAGCACAACTGAACGCTGCCCCTGCAGAAGCGGTGCACGTCGGTGATATTTTTCGAACGGATATTGTCGGCGCGAAAAATGCGGGAATGAAAGCGATTCGTTTCGCAGGGTTCAATAGAGGAGAAGGAGACGACACGTTGAGCGATGCTGTTGTTGACGACTATCGGAAGTTAGAAACGGTCATCACTGAGTTGTCAAAATACGGAACGTAAGGAGAAAAAATGGCAAATGTATTGGTCTCTGGTGGCACTGGGTTCATTGGCAGTCGAGTCTGCACTGTCCTCCACGAACAAGGCGATACTGTGCATGTGCTATCTCGCAATCCGACACATGCACAAACGAAATTGAAATCCGCAAGAGCAGTCTATGGTTGGAACCCTGAAACCGAGAAACTTCCTTCAGAAGCTACATCAGATGTGAAGGCGGTTGTTCATCTGGCAGGTGAAACCATCGCCGGTAGATGGAACGCCGAAAAAAAGCGGCGGATACGAGATAGCCGAATTCTTTCGACGCGGAACCTTGTCGAATCGCTTGCTGAAGTATCTATAAAACCCGACGTGCTTGTCTGTGCTTCCGCAATCGGATACTATGGCGATAGTGGCGATGATCATTTTACAGAGGTATCGCCCGTCGGGACCGACTTTCTCGCCAAAGTCTGCCAAGAATGGGAAACAGAAGCTCAAAAAGCAGATGCGTTTGGGATTCGGGTAGTTATGGTTCGTATTGGGCTTGTGCTTGGGTTAGGTGGTGGATTGTTGACACAGGTGCTTCCACCCTTTAAAATGGGAGTTGGTGGCGTACTTGGTAGTGGTCGACAGTGGATGTCTTGGATTCATGTCGACGATGTAGTTGGTATTGTGATACACGCATTAGAGAATGAAGAGATTCGGGGTCCTCTGAATGCGACTGCACCTGTCCCTGTCAGAAATATGGAGTTCACGAAAACCCTCGGTACCGTGCTACGGCGACCAACACTGCTTCCTGTCCCGACGTTCGGCCTGAGGTTGATGATGGGCGAATTCGCTGACTTCGTGGTGCTGAGTCAGAACGTACTTCCGGAAAAAACGGAAGTAAGCGGTTACGAATTTCGCTATCGGACGCTTGAACCCGCTTTGAGAGACCTGCTATAAACACGCAGAATTCTGATGAAATATGAAGATTCAAGATGTTCTGCTTTCTGATTACGGAAAAGCTTCAAGTATACCCTCCCCAGTTAATCAGCTGATGACCGATTTTGCTGTCGGTTTTCGAGACGGACGCGACATCAATCTCGGTGTCGGATATGTCAATGAACGGACAATCCCGCATCAGCAGATTCAACACGCCTGTGAAAAAGTCCTCGCCCATCCGAAAAAATACCGCGCTTCTCTCAATTACGGTGGTGCACAAGGGTCGCCAAACCTGATTGAATCGATCAGGAGGTTCCACGTTGAAAACAAGATTGGTGGAATCACTGAACAGACCTTGAACAACCGAGACATTGTTATCGGGGCAAACGGCGCGACGAGTTTGTTAGAGAGCATCACCCACCTACTCCCTGCGGGTATTGTGCTAACCGCGGATCCGATGTATTATATCTATTGCAACGATTTGGGCAGGAAAGGTTTTCGCGTTACAGCGATACCTGAGGATAACGAAGGACTCGATGCCGAACGTTTGAGGACGCGACTAACGATGCTCGGCAACGAAAAAGAGGCTATCCGCTTTTTCTATGTTGTAACGGTTAACAATCCAACCTGCACAATTCTATCCAATAACCGTAAGAGAGAACTCGTCGATATTGTCACCCGACTTTCCCACGAAGTTGGACGTAAAATCCCCATTTTTTTCGACAATGCCTATAGCGACCTCGTGCATGACAGTGCCATTGAACCTCTGGAGTCTGCTCTCTGCCACGATACACTCGGCATTGTCTATGAAATTGGCACGTTGTCAAAGATCCTCGCCCCCGGGTTACGTATCGGTTATCTTATCGGTCCGAAAGGTCGGTTTTTCGATAGCATTATCCAACGCACAAGCGACATCGGTTTCAGTGCCCCGTTAATTAATCAAGAAATTGCAAGCTACTTGCTTGACCACGGTATTGAAGAGCAAATCCAAAAGGTGAATAAGGGGTATCACCGGAAGGCAAAACAGGTTAAAGCGTGGATGGTAGAATTACTGGGTGATAACGTTCAAGAATGCCGGGGTGGAAGCGCTGGATTCTATTACTACTTGACGCTGGCGAGTGTCGCAACAGATACGACCTCTGACTTTTTCAAGTTTTTGACACGAACAACTGGACGAGAAGCATTCGATGGACCGCTGGGTTCCCAGTATCCGAAAGTGATTTACATTCCGGGTGAACATTGTGTCCATCCAGATGGTGAGATGATTGAGATTGGAAAACGGCAGTTCCGTATATCCTACGGATTTGAGGAACTTCCTCAGATTCACGCGGCACTGAAACACATGAAATCGGCGGTAGCCTATTGTGATAAGAAAGTATAAATCCGGTGAGTGGGCTTGGTGTTGTAGGAATATTGTCTGAATCAGAATTGATAGATTTTCCGGATTGTAGAAAAAAGTTGATTTCTTTGAAAAAACAATGTATCCTATAACCACTTTATAGCATAAGCACGTTTTTCAGTCCTTCAGAGCCATTCAATTGTCCCATAATTTCAATTTTTCCTGCGAGGTTCCTCCCTGTAGGAGCGAGTGTTTTTGCTGGGGTATTTCCTCAATTTCCCCTAACTCGCGATTTATCCGATCGAATCCGCAGAAAACCGAAAACTGAATGGCTCTGTCAGTCCTTACAAATATATTTACTTAATTTATGTATGTATGTTATAATATCCGTAGTGTTAAAAATACAAAGCGTGGCACTCGGTAATCGATAGCATGCGAAATGGAAGGAATACCGAGTTGCAATGGCCAGACTATTATCCACAAAACTGTCCACCTGCGGAAGCTGAACCAGCCTCTGGAACTGTTTACCGACTTGTGAGACACAATCCAGCACAAGCCGAAGATTTTCTATCTACTTGGGAAGAATTCCCTGGTAGATTTCCGGAACCAACTATCAGAAATAGTGGGGCCTCCGTCTATACGGACCCACAAGACATAAAGCGACTCAAAAGAAGAATACCACAATTAAATAACAGGAAAACTGCTAAAGGTGAACTCAACCCCACACTCGGTTTAATCCAACGGACGGAAGCAGTAGAGAAATCCCATGTTACTTGGTGGATCCCTATTGGAGCAGAACCTTGGCTTGTTTTTGAGGTAATAAGCGAAGGAAGAAACTGATAGTAAATCGGAAAGGATATATAAGATGGTTGATGTTCTTGATATTCCAGGCTTAGGCAGACTCGAAATTGTAGAAATATACGAGTACTACGATCAACCTGTTCTTTACTCCTGCAAAAACGCCGCAGGTCATTTTTACCTTGTTGTGGCTGCTGCTGAAGATGCCCAATTTTTAACTTGGCTCTGCGTTGCTGTGTCCACTAAACGGCTTAACCTTATCCGATCCGGCAAAATTGACCTCCACGATGCATTCGCCGATTCTGAAAATCCCTATGCAATTCAAGTAAAGGTTCCATACGAGGAACATGCCTCAGTCCAGACAGATTTTATAGAATCAAACCAGATACCTGCAGATATGCTTCCTATTCCCGGTGAATGCCTCGACTTTGAAACTGAAATACTCCCAGTATTAAGCGATCCGGAAGAAATAGCAAAACTCAGAAAACAAGAAAGTCTGAATTTAATTCTCAACTTTGCTGTAGGTTCTAAAACACAAGCACCTATAGCTATTCTAAGCAATATTTTCGGAAAACTCCAAACCGTAATTAACACAATTGGAATGATTTGCTTTAATTCAACTCAGATTACTGAGGAAATCAGGAACAGCATGCAAATCTCGCTTTTACAAGTCAGTCGTGGATCGTTCAATATTCACCTCGCCTCTCCAGAAGTCACTCAACTTAACCTTTTTGACAATTCTGATTGTGGAGATGCCATAGAAAAGTTTTTTGAACTCCTTAAGGCCAAAAACAACGAAGAAAAACTTAAAGAACTCTTAGGACAACTAAAATTAAGAGCAACCAAGGACTACGCCAATTTCCTCCAATCACTTAATGAATCTGTAATAGATACCGAATTTAAATGGATATCACCAAACCCAAACCGTGGTGGAACAGCATCTCTATCCAATTCCCAAATGCAAGAAGTAATTGAAATTCTTGAAAAATTTCAAGAAGAAACACCCACGAAGTTTACTATCACTGGCATTTTAATTGCTGCCTCCCTTAGAACCAATAGATTTGAAATAAAAACTACAGAAAAAACCTACACTGGAGACATTGCAGACGAAGTCTTTGAAACTGTGGAAAACGTAACACTAAACCAACAATACACCGCTGAAATTCAAGAAATCACCGAAAGAAGCGAAGCCACAGATGAACTTACTAGACCGAAATACTTACTCCTTAGTCTCAGGTGATAATCAACAAATAGCACATTAAAGGGAATAGAAAAATGCGATTGAAGGATAAGGTTGCGTTGTTCGGTGGTGCCGGTTCAAATATGAGCCGTGCGAGTGCTCTGCTTTTTGCCCAAGAGGGCGCGAAGATCGTACTCGCTGCACGCACAACAGAAACAATGGAAGAGACAGCGAAACGCATTCGTGCCAAGGGTGGTGACGTACTGGCATATCAAACCGATTTGACAGATGCGGTACAGGTAGACGCACTTATTGACGCGGCAGTGAGGGAGTTTGGCGGCATTGACTGTTTTATTCACGCGGCAGGTGGGTTTTTCTCAACGGAACACGATATTACCAAGATGGACCCAGCGTATTGGGAGGGCGCACTACAAAACAACCTGCAGACGCTGTTCAATCCTGTGCGTCGGATCGTACCGATTTTACAAGCGCGTGGCGGCGGGTGTCTTATTACCATTTCTGCGGGTGAACGGGTGCGACAGGACGCAAACAGTGCTTACGCCGTTGCGAAAGCAGGGATGGTCGCGGCAGCTAAAAACCTCGCGAAGGAATTATATGAGAAAAACATCCGCGTCCACGCGTTGTCACCGGGTATTATTTGGGATCCGTTACCAGACGGAGAAATTGCTCCAGTAGCAACACAACTGGAACGGCTTGGAAACCCGATTGATGTGGCTTATGCGGCACTATGGCTTTGTTCAGATGAAGCAGCGTGGGTTACGGGTTTGGAGTTGACAATCGATGGTGGCGATTCGCTGTTCATTGATTCGCCAATTCGGCGGGGATTTTTGGCGTAGCGGGATTAATCCGAAAACCCTTTAATCCAAAATAGGCGAGGCATACAGACCTCGCCTTAGAGCAAAATTCGTTGGACTACCACTGTACCTGACAGAATTCCTCATAATCAATGAGTTCATGGATGGTTGGATTTTCACCGCACATCGGGCAATCGCAATTTTGGCGGAGTTTTAGTCTGTTGAAATCCATCGATAACGCGTCGAAAAGCAGAAGGTTCCCAATTAACGGTTCACCAATGCCCAGCAGAACTTTAAGCACTTCAACGGCTTGGATTGTGCCGATAATGCCGGGTAACACACCAAAGACCCCAGCTTCTTGGCAACTCGGTGCCATCCCTGGAGGTGGCGGTTCGGGAAAGATACATCGATAACACGGTCCTTTGCCCGGGTAAAGGACGGTGACCTGTCCTTCAAATTGGGAAATGCTGCCGTGCACAATCGGCTTGCCAAGCATAACACATGCATCGTTGAGGAGATAGCGGGTCGGAAAGTTATCGCAGCCATCAACAATCAAATCATACTGTTCCAGAATCTGGAAGGCGTTTTCCGAGGTGATGCGCTCGTTGTAGGGAATCACCTTGATATCAGGGTTCATCTCTGCGATAGTGGTGCCTGCGGATTTCGTCTTCAAAACGCCGATGTCGCTGACGCCGTGCAATATTTGACGTTGCAAATTACTGAGATCGACGACGTCGTCGTCAACGATGCCGAGCGTGCCGACCCCTGCCGCTGCGAGGTACATTGCAATAGGGGAGCCGAGTCCGCCTGCCCCGATGAGTAGCACTTTCGATTCAAGCAACCGCGTCTGCCCCATCCCACCGACTTCGTTGAGAATAATATGTCGGCTGTAGCGTTCAATCTGTTCGTTGCTGAAGTTAAACATCTTAGGCTCCCAGATTAGAGAGGAGTTCTGAAATCGGTTTATCTGAATTCGCCGAGATTCGCAAAGCGAACCGTTCGCGTGCGTCTTCGGAGGTGCGTTCCACCGTGAAATCGTCATTGCCGTACATCTGCTGCAGGATAGGTGTCAATTCCGCCTGAACGGATGCCGCTGTTTCCGATGTATTCGGTGCGACATGCCGATTGTTTATCATAAACAGGAGATTTGCACCGTTGAAATGCACTGTGTTCTCTAACTCTGCCGACGCTTCAAGCTGTTCGCATTTGGAAAGCACCTCTGTGAGTGCCTGGCGAATCTTGTTAGCATTGTCGCCTTCGACTGCATGCTTCCGGTTGTAGAGGAACCCGTCCTCATGGTAAGCATTGTCGATGCTATAGTTGGCTTGCTTCAAAATCAACAGTACACCCGGTCCTGCATCTACGTGCGAATAGTCGGCGTAGTTCAAGTAATCCTCTGAATCCGCTTCCTCCATCCAACGGTTGAAAACCTTGATGAAGTTGGTATAGTTAATTTTGCTATCTTCGGTCGCGAAAACCTTGATGTTAATTTGTTGTAGTTCCATCAAATCTTCAGGCTGGGGACTCTATGCTTTAGCATAGAGGGGAAAGCCTACTCCTAAAAGTTGAAAGTTAGAAAGTTAATTGTAAAGCTATACCTTTTTCTTATATCTTTGTAGATATAACAGGTTTATATCTAAAATTAAGTTTTCTTAATATCTTACAATCCTTAACCTTAGCACTTCGGGTCAAGCGTTTACCACCTTCTATAGGTTGTAAACTCAGCCGACCTTTTTGATAGCCACAGAATTACCAGCACACTACTCCCGCTGGATCTAACTGCTGGATTCACTATAATCTGCTGTCTTTATTATACCGTAATTTGGTGAGAAAGTCAATTTATTGTAACCTGGTAGGGCTTTCCGCTACGTGTGCTGTTGTGTTTTGTACCTCTAAATCATCCGCATCCGCCTCAAGATCCCGGTTTTCACATTCCAGCGGTTTGATTGAAAGTTGATATCCGAGTGCTTTAAGAACAATTCCAAGAGCATCAATTAGAGGTGTATCCTCGTTGGAGAGGAACTTTGAAAGAAGTTGTGGATCCCTATCAACCTGCTTGGCAATTTTGGAAACCCCGCCTTGTGCCTCAACGACAGTTTGGAGTGCCCCCCTGACCACAGCAGGATTCCGAAAGATTTGATAGTCCTCAAGGATTGCTTCAAGATGACCAATCGCCTCATCTCGGTCAGCAAGCACTTCGATGAGGTACTCGTTCCATGTTCTCATTTTTCTCATAGATGCACCTCCTTGTATTCTAACCAATAGGATTTTGCACGTTCTATATCTCTAGGCTGTGATGATTTACTACCACCACAGAGCAGGAGGACAATTGTACTACCTATCTGTCCAAAATAGATTCGATAACCCGCTCCAAAATGGAAACGTAGTTCAAGGACACCTTCACCAACAAGTTTGTGATCTCCAAAATTGCCAAATTTGAGTTGTTCAAGCCTTGCTCGGATCTTCCTCCGGGTCCTTTGGTCTTGAAGTGATTCCAACCATTCGGTGAAAGGTTCTCTACCATTTAGCGTCCGGTAGACGCGCAATTCTTTTGGATGTACATCGCGCATTATTTATTTATTCATTTCTCCTGGACAACCTTTGATAAATACTTGGCTCTGTCCAGTGTGAATTTTGAAAAAAATTAGGGCGTTTGCCAGCCCACACCCATTCTGAATGCGGGCGGCAATCGCCTGTGTGAAATTCGGTTCTGAAGAACCGCAATATGAGACTCTATTCACCCTTCCGAACGGTAAGGCGATAGTGCTTACCAATTTTCTTCGTGTCAACGATCTCATGCCCATCGTTGGTGAGGCTCTTCGGTACGTTCTCGATCGGTGCGCCATCGTCGATAGTGACTTCGAGAAGTTGCCCGAGGTCCATCGTTTCCAACCGAATCTTCGCTTGGACATAGTTGAACGGGCATGCAACACCTTTGAGATCAAGGCTATCCAAGATTTCCTCAACGGGTTTCGCTTTCCTGACAACCCTTGGTTTCCGTGCCGGTCGTCGCGAGCGACGTGCTTTGCGACGGCTTTCTTCCTCTTCTTCCTGTTTGATGCGCATACGATTATACACGTTATGCGATTCTTCGACAAAGAGTGTGGCTTCTTCAACCCGACGGTGCGCCAATTCGTGGTCAAACGTAGAAGCATCTTCCTCTGTTGCCTTGAAGATGTGTGCACAGTAACCGGGAAAGAAGTTACCGGGTTCAAAGAAGTGGGGACGAAATTCGCTGACAGTGGTCGCGTCGTCAATATATTGCAAACCCACCGTTGTCAGAAGTCCATCTGCGGCTCTGATCATTGCATTAAAAGCCAATTCCGCGGAATCCTGATATTCACCCTTTTCCAAGTTCAAGCCAGATTCATAGATAAGCCGATCCGCTTCTTCTAACTTCATGGAGACAAGTGCGACGACCTCGCCTGCACATTCACCGACACCCGTCTTGAGTTGGTAATCTTTCGTGTCGCCGGTATCCACATAGAATTCTGGTGCTTCCTCATAAGAAGGAATCTTATCGTACTTGGACAAGATCTGCTTGATCTCCGCCTTACCGAGCCGTGCGACGTAATCGGTGAAGGATTCCTCTTCATTTCGTTCCGCCGTGTACTTACCGGTCAACTCTTCAATGAACGTCGGAATATATTTGCCGTGGATTTTACCAGTGGCAAGCCCGTAAGAATTGGCGTTCTCGGTCATGTGTCCACCGAGTAGCACCTGATAGTAGGGTGCGATATGTTCACCCATCCGGCGCGAGGAGCCGAAGAAACCAATATTCGCGATGTGGTGTTGTCCGCAGGAATTGGGGCAGCCGCTAATTTTAATCCGAAAGTCTTTGATTTCATTCTGCACACCGGCTTCAATGAAATGGTTCCGCAGATGCGCTGCCAACCCACGTGAAGAAGAAACACCGAGTTTACAAGAGTCAGT
>JAAXHD010000385.1:31081-35710 GCA_012271015.1 Candidatus Poribacteria bacterium
GTGGCGCGGATGGTGTCTTTAACGTATTTCCGTGAAATGTCTGCCAAAGCCCGCGTCTGATCCGCCGTAATATCGCCGAGAGGCAGCGTAATCGTTACAAAAGCGTAGCCGGGTTGGCTCTGTAACTGCACGTTGGATTGGTACCATTCTTCAAACCCGTCAGGTTGTGAGGCACCATTGAGCTGCGTCGGTGCTTTGAGAGGACTTTCGTTGTAAGCGTCGAGATTATCCAGATACGCCGTCCACACCGGATCGTGACGTAGAGTTTCCCGATCTTCGAGCACCTGTCTACGGAACTCCTCAATGCCGTATTTGGCGATGACAAACTTTAAACGCGCCTTATTTCGATTTCTGCGCTCACCTAAACGGGTGAAAACTCTACAAATTGATTGTGAAATCGGCAGGAGTTCCTCTGCAGGAACGAAATCATCAAACACTTTCGCCTGATGTGGTACTGCGCCGAGTCCACCACCGACATAGAGTTTAAAACCGCGTTTGACTTCACCGTCCACCTCTTTAACGGCAGCGACCGCACCGATGTCGTGCATATTTGCTAAGCCGCAAGCGTGTTCTTCACATCCAGAAAACGCGATTTTGAACTTACGCCCAAAATCTTGGGCATCCGGGTGCCCCAAAAGGAATGCAGACAACGCCTTAGAATAGGGCGTTACATCAAAGGTCTCATCTTGGCACACACCGCTGAGCGGGCATGCTGTAACGTTTCGCACGACATTACCACACGCCTCTTTCGTAGTGATGTCTACGCTCGCGAGGCGGCGCATCAGTTCCGGTGTGTTGTTAATATCCACGTAGTGGTATTGTACATCTTGACGCGTTGTAATGTGGATGATATTGTCCGAGAATTCTTCAGCCACATCTGCCAGCATTTCGAGTTGTACTGCTGTGAGTCCGCCAAATGGGATTTTAACACGGATCATCTGTGATCTATCATCGCGCTGCCCGTAAACCCCGTGACGGAGTCTAAATTCGGTAAACAGAGTCTCTTCCACTTGGCCAGCTTGAACTCGACCAAGTTGTATCTCATAAATTTCAATTTCGCGGGCAACATCAGACGGGATTGCCGATACATCATAGGCTCCCGCGTATTCAGTAGCCATTCTTTACTCCTTGTTGACCTCAGATTCGTAGTGTGCGTTGATTAATGTCCGATTGCTTTCTATTGAGCCGAAGTTTGCGTGCCGATTCGCAGGGTATCCAGCCATTAGAAGCCCTTTAAGTAGTATAGTATACCGTAAAATGGAATAAAAATCAAGTCTAATTTCCGTTTAAGTTTCCGGCGCATCTCCCCAATCAGGAATTGGGAGTAATTCTCCGTCTCGTAGCGCCGATTCGTGTGCGACAAATCCAGGGGCGCAGTACCGAACTGCTTCCCAAACGTTGACGCGTGGCAAGCGTTGACGATTGACAGAATCCACGAATTCGTGTACGAGATAGGCGTGTGAGCCACCATGTCCACCGAGATCCGCGGCGAGTGCCTCTGGAAGCTCCTCGTGTGTTTGCGAAGGCTGGACGATTTCTCTTTCGCGTTTACTTGCCCAAACGCAACCTGCCAGACTCTGCTCGTAACTGCCTTCCGTTCCGTAGATACCGCTGACACGTTCAGATCCGGGATGCCCGATCCGTCGGAACTCACAGATTTGCATGGTTGCACCGTTACTCATTGTAAAAAGCCCGACTTCGTTGGAGTACGGATTCTCGTGAATGGTGTCTGTCCGAAACCAATCGTCATTTGGATAGATGTACCCTTGTGCAGAGACCGATGTTGCGTGCGCCTTCATTACGGAGATAGGAAAGCAGGTTGAATGAGTAGGATAGTACATCGGGATGTTCCCACTCTTATCACGCCCCCAGAGCACCCCCCACCGATTCCTCGCGACATCGTAGAGTCCGTGGTCCATGTCATGAAAATACTCCGCACGGCAATGAACGAACTCCCCGAACGCACCCTCCGCCGCTTTCTGACGACAGAAGGCGGTCTCCGGACGAAAATAACTCGTCTCACCGTTCATGTAGATCATTCCGGTTCGCTCAACGGTTCTGATAAGGGCTTCGCATTCCTCTAAAGCTGCCGCGGCAGGAACAGCGGTATAGACGTGCTTTCCTGATTCCATTGCTTGAATTGCTTGCGGTGCGTGCATCCAATGCTGGGTAATGATCACGAGGGCATCTAAATCCGATTTGCAGATGTCGTCAAGGCTCGAGTAGGTCTCGGAAATCTCAAATTGCTCTGCCCATTTCGTGAGTCGGTCTTCACGTAAATCACATAGCGCGAGACGATGCACATCTGGATGTGCCTGATACGATTGGATAAACGAGGGTCCGAACATTCCTAAGCCCACCATCCCGACACTGATACTCATCTGTCGTTCCTCCTTCACGCTTATAAGGCGCGCCTGTGCGGATTGAGGTGCATAAATTCTATGGTGAGAAGATAGCACATATAGGAATTACTGTCAAGTATATTTTTGGAGATATTTGTTGACAAAACAGCGAACAACCTTATAATAAGTGCCAAGTCGTTGTAGGGTATTACGAGCAAATGCAAATTTAAACTGCAAGTCTTCCCTACAGGCAAAATCAAACTTTACCTTTGGAAGGAATTAAGAATAAATGGCATTAAAAGTTGGCGTTGTCGGCATGAGTGGGATTGGCAATAACCATGCGAATTGCCACGCGAATGACGATTTAGCGGAACTCGTTGCGGTGTGTGATATTGCAAAAGAACGCGCAGACAGCGCAGCGGAACGGCTCGGTGTAAAGGCATACTATAGCTTAGCCGATATGATTGATGGTGAACCCGATTTGGACATTGTGGATGTCGGTACCGGCGGATATGAGAACGGGAGTTGGCACTACGAACCCACAATGGAGGCTCTTGAGAAGGGCAAGCATGTGCTTGTCGAGAAACCGATCTCTAACGATATCGGACAGGCACGAGAGATGGTCGCAAAAGCCACGGAAGCGGACCTCTATCTCGGTTGTAATCTGAATCACTATTTCACGCCGCCTGCGGAGCAAGCGAAGAAATATATTGAGGATGGACACATCGGGGAACAGGTTTACTGTCTTCACAAAATGGGATTTCCCGGCGGTGAGTTTGGCTATAGTTACTCGAAAGCCCCGCGGTCAGACGGATTTCCCTATTTCCACGTGAAAGCCTTCCTGGCGCACCCCTTCAGTGTGATGCGTCATTTCTGTGGCGATATAAGCCACGTCCAAGCCTTCATGAATCGTCCACATTTCAGACGCGGTGCCGGAGATGTGATGGTCTCCATTAACAGCATCCACCTCCGTTTTGAGAACGGGTGTATCGGTTACCTATTGAGCCAACGGGGTGATGTGACATTCGGTCTCGGGGATTGGTGGAGCGTTGAACTCGCAGGTACACGCGGCACCTTCTGCATCGAGAAGTGCATCGAGAAAGTGACTTACTGGCCCTCCCCGGGTGCCCCCGACTTCTCTGGTGAACCTGTTGTCACGGAATCCGGTATTAGCGACTTCAGTCAGACGTTTCCGTTACGGATTCACGCCTTTTTAGAGGATGTCACGAATGGTGTACCGAAAGAGCAGTTACGCGCCTCGGGTAGAGACGCGCTCGCGACACTTGAGTATACGTGGGCGGCGATAGAGTCTTATGAAGAAGGCGGGATTGTGGTACGTCCACATCCACTTCCGCCGTTAAAAGGGTAATTGTAGGGAGAGCAACGCAATATCCATCCCTACAGAAGGAGAATTACATTTGAAATTAGGAGCAAATTCGGTACTCTTTGGCGGTTACGATATGGAGACCGCCTTTAAACACATAGCGATGGCTGGTTACGATGGCATTGAACTTTCAGCGATTGATGGAATGAGCCAGCATCTCGTGCTGGCGAATTGGAAAGAACTCACTGCCGACATCAAACGATTCGCGAAAGAATATGAACTCGATCTATTGGCAATGGAACAACCCTCGCGCGATCCAGAACGCATGGAGCAGGCATTCCAAGCCGCAGCTGAGATAGGTGTCCCCATTATTAACTGCGGTCCCGGCGGTGCATCGGAGGATGAATCTGCCTGGCCCGAAGTCGTCGATTCATTGGGTAGTCTCTCCGAACGTGCGGAACACTACGGCGTGACACTCTGTGTCAAGGCGCATGTGGGCGCGAGCATCTATAACACGCCAACGACGCTCCGTATCATGGAAGCAATTTCATCACCTGCGTTTGGAATTGATATGGATCCGTCCCATATTCATCGTGCAGATGAGAATCCTGTCGAGGCGATCGCGGCTGTTATCTCGCGTGTGAAACACGTACATATTCGAGACTGCAAAGGCACACAACGCGGTCCTGGTGATCCTGAGTTGCAGGCAAACGGACGCGGGGACATCGACCTTGTCGGCTATATCCGCGTCCTTCATGAGAATGACTATACCGGTCCGTTGAACCTTGAAGTCATCGGTGCGAAAGAGTATAGTTTAGCGCAGTGCTGCACAATTGCGGCAGAATCGCGTGGGCACATGCAGGCATGTTTGCAAGCGTGCGGTGCGCGTTAATCTACAGAATTGAGTAGGCGGGTTAATAGCCTGCCTACTCGTAAAGTAAAACCGATGACACAATCGAAGAC
>JAAXHD010000385.1:35758-56368 GCA_012271015.1 Candidatus Poribacteria bacterium
TCAGATAAAACTTCAGAGAAAGCATCAGAGAAAGCCCAAGTCTACAACAAGCGGGGGTTGGCAAAGGCAAAGAGCGGTGCATACAAAGAGGCAATTGAGATGTATAGTGCGGCTATTCTTCTGGATCCCAATTACGCAGAAGCCTACAACAATCGGGGAGTGGCAAAGAAAAGGCTCGGTAGATTCGAGGCAGCAATCACCGATTATGACACCGCGATACGCTTGGCTCCTGATTTGGGGACGCCTTACAACAATCGTGGGATTATAATGAAAAATCTCGGTGATTATGAGGCAGCGATCTCCGACTATGACACCGCCATCCGCCTGAGGCCGGATTATGTAAATGCCTATTACAACCGAGGGATCGCAAAGGCAGAACTCGATCAATACACTGCTGCGATCACGGATTATGATGCCGCGATTCAGTTCAACCCTGAGTATACCAAAGCCTACCTCAGCCGAGGATTGGCAAAGAGGTCTCTCAACAAGACTTCAGAGGCAAAACAGGATTTTCAAGCTGCCTTAGAACTCGCAAAACAGGCCGGCAATGTAAAACTGGAAGGCAATATTGAAAACTTGCTACTCCAATTTAAATAGTGCGTTCGGAGCGGCAATGAGAACCGAATTGTCTTTCTACTGAAGTTGAATTTCCGATAAGGGAATTCCGCTGTCAAACATCTGTGTCGGTGGAATTTCCTCCTCCACTTCTGCCAATCCGCATAGCCAGTTCCATGTCAATTCACCCCTGCGTCGGTCGCGATAGGATTCTATTTCGGTGACATAAGGATGTCTACCAGCGTGTTGATATGGCGGAATCTCATCGGAATCACGCGCCCAATCCCGTTTGGGCATCGTCGTCCGGAAGTAGGAGAACTTAATCATTCCACGTCTATCAGCATTAAGTTTTGGACCCGCCTTATGCCAGATACCATAGCGTGTCATGGCGACGGTGCCTGCTGGAACAGTAAGGGAGAGTTGTCCAAGGATATCGCCGTAATGTGCGATCGCTTCCCTATCCACAAGCCGATGGTGGGAGCCGGGCAATATCATTGTCGGTCCATCCTCAATCTTGACCTCTTTCGGGTAATAGTAGCACTGGAGATGCGTGATACCGTATCCGTATTCCGTGATTCCATCGGAGTGCCACGTTTGCCCACGGTGTGGTGCTTCAAAAAGGTGGTGATGAGCACTTGTCGGCACGAGGAAATTCTCGCCTAACAGTGAACGGACTACACCAGCGACTTCCGGGTGCAATAGGACGTTCCGGCGAAATTCGCCTGTAAGCACGAAATCGCTGAGATGTCCACCCTCCACCAAATCACATTCCTGGTTAAAGCCGGCATCGATGATACTTTCTAATGTGATATAGCCGTTGTGAATAAACTGCATGACCTGATGGTCGTTTAGCGTTGGTTTAACGTTAATCATTGCGCGCTTCCTTCTATACAAGTTTTTCTAAAATAAACTCATAAGTAAGATAGGCATTGTCAACATCTGTAAAGTTGTAAAGTTCAGGACGCGGAAATTGGACGATCCGCCACCCGTCGTTAACCGCATCAAGGACTGATGTATAGGGTGCATCTTGCGACGGGAGTACTGGCTCATCCGGCGCGGTTGCGTCATATAATGCCCACCCGCCAAGTGATGAGCGTAAGTTCGTTGATTTAGAATAAAGATAAAGGAGCAGTTGTTTCTCGGAATCCAGAGCGGTAGTTACACCGCGCAGATCAGCCTCGGTCAACTCGCCTGCCTTAAGTTTTTCGATGCAATTGTCGAGCCATTCTTTCATCGCTGGTTTCACACGTGCTTCCCCCTTTGTTACGGTTATTATGATTGTAGCACAAAAGTGGAAAATATGTTATAATAGTTGAGAAGTTGTAGAGGCATAACGAAAGGACTTACTATGAGACTGGAAGGAAAAGTTGCGATTGTCGCGGGTGCTGCCTGGGGTGGCATTGGGGCGGCGACTGCTTATAGGTTCGCTTGTGAAGGTGCGAAAGTGGTTGTTAATACGCGCCGCCGCAAGGAAAAACTTGATGAAACCGTCCATCGCATTCAAGATGCCGGTGGACAAGCAGTCTCCGTCATGGGCGATGTCGCCGATGAAAAGACTTGGCAGACACTTATCGAAACCGCCTTGTCGAACTACGGAAAAATAACAACTCTTGTTCATAACGCTGCCCATTCCTACACTAAAAAAGCAATTGAATTTACGACCGAGGAATGGAACGAAAGCCTTGGCGTGACACTCGGGGGACCGTGGCTCGGTGCGAAGTATTGTATTCCCGAAATGATCCGTAATGGTGGCGGCACCTTGGTTTTCATCTCCACGGTCAACGCTACAATTACAAATCCAGGGTTTGGGCTTTACGGTGCTGGAAAAGGTGGTTTGAATGCCCTGACGCGAAGCATTGCGCTTGATTACGGTAGAGACGGTATCCGCGCGAACGCCATCGCACCAGGACAGATTGTTGGCGAAAGAGGTGAAATCTCTCTTGCTGAGGATTCACTTGAAGAACAAGCCTCTCGTGATTGTTATCCGATCGGTCGCTATGGAAAACCTGAAGACATTGCCAACGCTGCGCTCTTTTTGGCATCTGACGAGGCTGATTTCGTTACTGGAATCGTCTTGACCGCCGATGGTGGTTTGACGCTTCAGTCTCCAGAGGCACTCGTGCGTCCATCCTTCCGTCTTCGTTGGAGAGATGATATTCTCGTTCCGCAAGCGAAAAAGGATATGTAGAGCAAATTGTTGTTTTATAGAAGCAGACACGCCGTGCCTGCTCCGTTTCAGGAGATAGAAAATGTGTGGACGATTTACCCTCGCAAGTGATGCCGAAGCGTTGAATCAAACTTTCTTCGATTTTGGGGAACCAATGGACCTGCACCCGCGCTACAATATCTCACCGACACAAGATGTGGCTGTTATTGCAAACATGTCGACTGATGCGGGGGAGAGTCAAGAAATCGGACAAGTGGAATTCTTTCATTGGGGACTTATACCGTCTTGGGCGAAAGACCCGAAAATCGGAAATCGGATGATCAATGCTCGTTCGGAAACCCTCTCAGAAAAACCCTCCTTCCGGAATGCTTACAAACGCAGGCGATGTCTCATTTTGGCGGACGGCTACTATGAATGGAAACAGATCCCTGGTGACAGAAGCAAACAACCGGTGTACATTCGTCTCAAATCGCAGAAGCCATTTGCACTCGCAGGGTTATGGGAGGTATGGCAGGCGGACGGGATGGATGAACCTCTTCGCTCCTGCACCATTATTACATGTCCGCCTAACGCTATGTTGGAGGAAATTCATCATAGAATGCCTGTAATTCTACCGAAAGACGCTTATGCGGAGTGGCTTGCACCGAATCAACAATCGGCAGATACCCTTCAACCGCTCCTTATTCCCTACTCCGATGAGGAGATGGAGGCGTACCCGGTGTCAAGGTTCGTCAACCGTCCCACGAACGATTCGCCGGAATGTATCGCGCCCTATTTTTAATTTTTCCTTAGCGGTTCGGTCAGGTGCGTTTAGATGAGGCAGGACGTTCCTGTACATCTGAAGAAACGCCCATGCAAAAACCCCTCTATTTCATTATGGACTACAGATCCTCTAAAAAAGAAGGGAAAGAATTATGTCAAAACCGAATAAAGATCAGATGCTTTATATGTATCGTAAGATGTTAGAGATCCGTCAATTTGAGGAAGCCGCTGGTACGCTTTACCAGAGTGGTCAACTTCCGGGTTTCTTGCATCTTTATATAGGCGAAGAAGCCACAGCCGTAGGCGTTTGCGCCCACTTGCAAGATGATGACTACATCACGAGTACACACCGGGGTCACGGTCATCTTATTGCGAAGGGTGGCAAACGCGACCGGATGATGGCGGAGTTGTTTGCACGTACGACCGGATATTGTAAAGGCAAGGGAGGTTCGATGCATATCGCCGACAAAGAGACCGGTATTCTGGGTGCCAACGGCGTTGTCGGTGCGGGCATTCCGCTGGCGGCGGGTGCAGGACTCTCTGCTAAACTCCGTGGGACACAGCAGGTCGCAGTGTCGTTTTTTGGTGACGGTGCGACGAACCAAGGCGTATTCCATGAAACGCTCAACCTCGCTGCTGTATGGGAATTGCCTGTTATCTTTGTGTGTGAAAATAACCGATTCGGCATGGGAACGCCGCAACGAGAGCATCAGCGGGTAGAGGATATTGCTGCTGTCCGTGCTCCTGCTTACGATATGCCGGGTATTACCGTTGATGGAAATGATGTTCTCAAGGTTTACGCCGCTGCAGACGAAGCCGTTACACGTGCACGCGACGGCGGTGGACCGACGCTTCTCAACTGCGATACTTACAGATTCCGCGGGCATCACATCGGCGATCCGGGGACATCTTACCGCGACCGAGAGGAAGTTCAAGAGCAAGAACGGCAACGCGATCCAATTCGGAGACTCGCCGAGGTCCTCACCGAAGAAGAGGGTATGAGCCAAGATGAACTCTCAGCGCTTGAGACCGAACTCGCAAATGAACTTGAGGCGGCACTTGAGTTCGCCAAGAGTAGCCCAGAGCCTCATCCAGAAGATGCCTTGAACGATCTTTATGCCGGTTCCATTCAGCCGTAATTATCGTCAAGTCTATTATAGTTGAAGGATCCACATCTGCTGGCGAGGTTTATAACCTCGCCTTTTTTTTCCAGAATCTAAGGCACTCATGAGAGAAGATGAACGCCCGAAATCGCACGGTGTTACATGGAAGTCTATTACCATTACGCTCGTGCTGATTCCGTTTAATTTCTACTGGATCATTGCGGGTGAAGTCGGGCTTGTCGGTTATGCGCTGAATACCTACGCCGTGCCGTTTTACAATGTTGTCTTCGTGGTGTTTGCTTTTACGCTTGTCAATCTCTCGGTCCGCCGTCGCTTATTCACCGATGCGGAACTCCTCACGATATACATCCTGCTCAGCACGGCGTGCGCTTTCCCCTCCATTACACTGATGACGATTCTCGTCACGACCCTCGGTCACGCCTTCTATTTTGCGACCCCCGAAAATGAATGGAAACAACTCTTCTATGACTATCTTCCGAAATGGCTTCTTGTCGACGAGCCCAAAGCACTGGCAGGTTATTATACAGGAGAATCCAGTCTCTCTATCGTAGACATAATCGGTGTATGGATAGTGCCAACCCTATCTTGGGCAGGGTTCATGACGGTTCTGGTACTCGTGATGTTGTGTATCAACGTCATTCTGCGGAAGCAGTGGGTGGAACGCGAACGGCTCGCCTATCCTATAACGCAGATTGCGTTTCATGTTACCCACAACACGAAATCGCTGTTTTCGCATCGCATCACATGGCTCGGATTCGGGATTGCGGCATCCATTGCGATTTTGAACGGCTTGAGTTTCCTGTACCCGACGCTGCCTACTTTACCGATTAAACGGATCGGTGGCTGGCGGGGGTTCGGACATCTGTTCACAGAAAAGCCGTGGAACGCTGTCGGTGGCATCAGTATGTCTTATTACCCCTTCGTTATCGGGCTTGGGTTGTTAATGCCGCTCGACCTATCCTTCTCCAGTTGGTTCTTCTTTATTTTTTACAAGGCACAATTAGTCTTAGCAAGTGCCGCTGGCGTGTCCAGCCTGCCGGGATTTCCGTATATTGATAGACAATGTTTCGGTGCCGCCATCGGGATTTTCATTTCTGTTGTAGTCCTAAACCTACGCCACTTTCGCGGTGTCCTTCGTATCGCACGTCACCGCACAGGTGAGGATGTCAACGAACCGATTTCCTATAGGCTTGCGCTCTGGGGTATCGTCGTCGGACTCGCAGGACTCTTTATTTTCTCCAAGCGCATCGGCATGTCGCTTTGGCTGATCCCGCTGTTTTTTGCAATATATTTTATTATCGTCCTGGTACTCACCCGGATGCGAGCAGAACAGGGGTTTCCCGTACATGCGATGGAAAATATGCCGAATCATCATATCCTCGTTGACGGTTTCGGTACACGGATATTAGGCACAAACAATCTCGTTGCTCTGACGCTTTATCGTTGGTTCAATCGGAGTTACACGAGCAATCCGATGCCGCACCAATTAGAAGGCTTTAAACTCTCGGAACGCTCTGGTATTACACCCAGCCGGTTGTTCTTCGCGCTGTTGGGAGTTTCGGCGTTTGCTGCCGTGATGGTGTTCGGCGTTATCCTCTACATCTTTTACACCCACGGTGCCTTAAACATGGGTGGTGGTAGCGGTTGGGCAACAGGTTTTGGTGGACGTGTTTTCAACGGACTCCAACGGTGGATCTATTACCCCACCGAACCGAATCTCTACGCCACCGGCGGTATCGTGTTTGGCTTACTCTTTTCGACACTCTTAATGTTTATGCGGGCGCGTTTTTTCTGGTGGCCCTTTCATCCAATCGGGTTCGTTGTCTCCAGTGATTGGGGCATGCGGTATCTGTGGAGTTGTATGCTGGTGAGCTCGATTATCAAATGGGCAGTCTTGAAAATCAGTGGACCGCGAGCATCGCAGCAGTTGGTGATGTTCGCGATTGGATTGATGTTAGGCGATTTCACTGTCGGTGGTATTTGGAGCCTCGTCAGTGTAGCGACACAGCAGCCGATGTATAACTTCTGGCCGTAGGTAGCGGCATGCCCCTCGCGCAATTTTTGATTGAGAACTCGTTAGAGATATGCTATAATTCGATAATGTTAGCAATCTATGACTGAAAAAAATCTACGGAAAAGGAGATAAACTTATGGGACCTCCAAATACTCTCCCGTTTCCTTCCGCGCCGACAGAAATAGCGGACCTATATCCCGAATCGGATGGAAAACCTATGGCTGAAACGGAACGCCACTTTAGAGAGATTCTCAAGAATTTTAATCGCCTCGAAAACCATTTCGCGCACATACCTGATGTCTATGTCCTTGGCGATATGATGATGTATTATAAAGAGGGCAACCCTCGTAAATCTATTTCGCCTGATATTTTCGTTACTTTCGGCATCGGCAAGAAGGAACGTCGTATCTATAAGATATGGGAGGAGGGAAAACCGCCCGACTTCGTTTTAGAGTTCGCCAGCAAAGGGACCTATCGCACTGACCTGACGCGAAAGGTGCAGCTCTATGCAGAGATCGGCATTTCTGAGTACTTCCTCTACGACGTAGATAGGCGTTATTTACCCACCCCTTTGATGGGGTTCCGGCTCATTGGACACGAGTATGTCGAAATACTAGCACTTCCCAACGGTGGAATTCCGGCTGCGACACTCGGTTTAGAATTCCATCTGCTTGAGGATAGTTTTGATATCTACGATCCAGAGTCAGAGGCATGGCTAAAAACGTCTGATGAACGTGCCGAGGACGCAGATGAACGCGCCGAGGACGCAGAAGATCGCGCCAATCAGGAAGCGACTGCCCGACAGAAAGCAGAAGCCGAAGTTGCCCGGCTCCAGGCGGAATTGGAACGCTTGAAAGCCCGCCGATGACACAATGAAACATGGAGAAAAAAGAAAACCAGTTCTCGCAGTTCGGCCCATGCCTTAATAGCGAAGGATATACTGCTTCTCTTGAGGTAGGGAAAGTGTATCGTGTGATTCAGAATAACGAAGCAGCATCTCACGGTTATATCCGTGTCATAGATGAAAGCGGCGAAGATTATTCCTATACAATTAGCCGTTTTCATCCCATCCAACTGCCTATTACTGTTGAAAAGGCGTTGTTGTCTGTGTCCCGAGCATAGCGTCCTATCGGCTGCAAAGCCACCATAGTGTGAAATGTTCGTAGCATCATAGGTGTCAATTTTAGAAAAAGTAGACGTGTTTTTTGCTGTAAGCCCAGCTCTCTGGAGTCAAAGCACTTCGTATATCCCGTAAAAGATCCGATGTAACTGCTCGGTTTTGAGTCCCGTAGGGTTTATTTCCTTGGGTATTTCTTCAGACTCTCTGTAGAAGGGCGTATCCGGCAAAGCGCAAACCCCGTCGGGGCGGCATTTGTAGAGATGCTCCTACCCAATGCTGTGAAAATCCCCTAAATTGACACCTATGGTGTCTATATCGGCAGCACTTAGAGAAAAACTGACCGGCCCCGTAGGTTGGGTTGAACACGTCCCTTCGAAAACTCCGACAGAGACGATCGTTCTCAAAGGACATGGGGAGCCCTGACCGCCCACAGCTCGAGTGAAACCCAACGCAGTGTTTCTGAACTCGGTGGGTGTGTTGGGTTTCGCTCTATCTGTTTCCAAGACAGGCGTATTAGCAAATGAGTGCTTGGGTAGCCCCAGAACGGACTGAGGTTTACCGCTCAACCCAACCTACAGAACTACAGAACCCATGATGATTGATGACGAAGCGAAATTGTCCAAACTTTAGTATAGTTAACAAACCTATAGAAAACACGGATTATTGAGACGGGAAATCGAAAAGGTTATCCCGTCCTTTTTTGTTGCACCCCAAACTGTTTCGTGCTATCCTATTTTCCAAGGAGATAGTGATATGCATCAACCCACATCCCCCCATCGCACAACAAAAGATTTATCGCCTGAAGAATTGGCGGCACACCGTCAGCACCTCGACCAACACTTCCAAAATCGGAAAGTGGATGAGGCGTTGCTGCGACGCGCCTGGGATACCGCGCATCGGGTAGCAACCCTGCTTTACGAAGACTTCGGCGCGGCACAAGTTGCCGTTTTCGGCTCCCTCGCGCAGCAGATATGGTTTTCAAAATCGTCGGATATTGATGTGGTCGTCTGGGGTCTTCCTGGTGACACATATCTGGAGGCGTTGTGGGAAACCAGAAACTTCAGTCGAGAGTTCAAAATCGATCTCGTCAACTTTGACAGTGCCAAAGGACGTTTTCGCGAGCGAATTCAAAGTCAAGCGGTCCCAGTTCGACGCGGGGAAACAAACTACCGTAGATTGATCCCTAAATGTCAGACATCTCCTACAGAAAGGGAGGAAATTTACGACGAAATGAACAAGCGAGAACTCATCGAGCGCATGGTCGATGAACGCAGCAAAATCGAGCGAACTGTTGAAGAAATCAGGATACGCTTACAAAGAATGGAATCCGCCTCTCCTGAAGATATAGAAGACCTCAAAGCATTAGTTGCCATGCGTCTTTTACTTTTCTACACTGGACTGGAGAAGATTTTTGGGATCATCGCCCGAGAAATAGATATGGATGAGCCTAAAGGAGCAGAGTGGCATAAGGACCTATTACAGCAAATGGCAGTGGCGCGCCCCTCGCGTCCACCTGTAATTTCTGAAGAGACATTTGCAGCTTTAATGCTCGTTTTAAGGTTTCGCCACCGTATTAGGAACATCTATGTATTTGAATTAGTACCTGAGCGAACGGTTGAGAACGGAAAGCGAGTCTGCGATCTGCTTGACCCCTTATCTGCGGAATTAGATATTTTCATTGCGTACTTAGAGAAAAAGGATAATGATTGAATAGACTGTACGGAGAATGCGATATGCCCCAACCCACATCCCCCCATCACACAGCGAAAGATTTATCGCCTAAAACGTTAGCGCAATACCATCTTCAAAATCGGAAAGCGGATAGAATGCTGTTGCAACGCGCTTGGCACACTGCCCATCGGATCGCGTCAATGCTTTATGAAGATTTTGACGCAACACAGGTTGCCGTTTTCGGCTCGCTTGCTGAACCAGAGGCATTCTCAAAAGGGTCGGATATCGATATCGCTGTCTGGGGCATTCCGAATGATAAGCATTTTCGCGCGTCATCAATAGCGTCGGACATCAGCGGATTGTTTAAGGTGGACTTAGTCGCTTTTGAAAGGTGTAAAGGGCTATTTCGCGAGAGAATTCAGCGTCAATTGATTCCTATTGAAAAAGAGGAAATCTACAAAGCGGACAGAAGCGAACTCATCCAGCGTATCTCCGATGAACGCAGTAAAATAGAAGGAACACTAAAAAAAATAGAGGAGCGGTTAGAAAAAATTAAAACAGCACCTGCTGAATATAGAGAAGAGATAGAAACGACAATTGCCAAGAATCTTGTTGACTGCTATAGAGGAATGGAAAACATTTTTAGACGAATTGCCCTTGACGTTGACTTACGCATACCTGACGGGAGTAGATGGCATAAAGAATTACTCACCCAAATGGCAGAACCACAAGCGGAGCGTCAACCTGTGATTTCCCAAGAGACCTTTGAGATTTTAGAGGAACTTTTAGAGTTTCGCCACGTCTTCAATAATATCTACGGAGAGGAATTGATCTACGAACAAACAGAAAGAAATGCAAAACAGATTGGCGAATTGTTTAACAATCTCTCGGCAGAACTGGATGCTTTCGTTGCTTATTTGGAGAAACCAGAAAATGACTGAACAGACCCTTCTTCAACAAATTACAGACTTCTGTCGTCTGCTCCGACAGATGGGCGTCAATGTGACGACGACCAATCAATTAAGTTGGTGTGAGAGCGTTCAACTGATCGACATCGGTGAGCGAGAGGCGTTTTATCACACAGCACGCACGAACCTCATCGCTGGAGAAGCTGAACGGGAAACGTTTGACACCGCCTTCGATCTGTTTTGGCGATATCCGCGTCCTGAGTTTCAAGCGGTGGATATGGAGGAGCAGACACCCGAACCGACCAGTCTCCAAGATCTCTCCGATGCAGCCGACGAGCAGGACATCGTGGAGCAGTGGTTGGATACCGAGGAGGCAGAGGATAGTGAGGAAGGACAAGAGGACGATTCAACCGCTTATAGTGCTGAGGATCTTCTGAGTCGGAAGGATTTTAGCGAATTCACAAAGGAGGATATGGAGAAGGCACGGGAGATCGTCGCAAAATTAGCAGCAGTGTTGGCGACAAAACTCAGTCGTCGAAAGGTTGTCGGTAAAAAAGGCAAAACCATTGACTTTCGACGCAGCTGGCGGCAAAGTCTCGTACATGGCGGTGAACCGCTTGAATTAATTCGGAAACAGCAGAAAATCAAGAAAACCAAGATTCTGCTTCTCTGTGATGTGAGCGGCTCAATGGATTGTTATGCTAAATTTCTCATCCAATTTATCTACGGCATGCAGCAGGAACTGAGAGAGGTGGATGTCGCAGTCTTTAGCACACACCTGACAAATATCACCGGACTCCTCCGACGGAAAGGGTTGGTAGAGGGTTTAAACGAGGTCGCGAATGTCGTACCAGACTGGTCAGGTGGAACGAAGATTGGGGAAAGTCTACTGGAATTCTATCGGCAGTTTGCGCCATCTTTCTCGGCATATCGTTCAGTCGTTATCCTCATCAGCGATGGTTGGGATCGCGGCGATGTAGACGTGTTGCGTCGTTCTATGGAGATGATCCATCGGCATGCCTACCGACTCATCTGGCTGAATCCGTTGCTCGGTAGTGACGGTTATCAACCAATCTGCCGAGGTATCCGTACGGCATTGCCGTATGTCGACTATTTTCTGCCAGCACACAATTTGGAGAGTTTGGCACAACTGACAAGGATATTAATTCCGCTCTGGGCACGATGAATGGTGCCTATAAATTTAAAAAATAAGATAAGGAATTTTAACTATGCAAGTTCAGGCGGCGGTGATGCTCCAACCGGGACAGATAGAGATTCGCGAATTTGAAAAACCAAGCCCCGCAGATGACGCGCTCCTCTTACAAGTAGACAGAGTCGGCATTTGTGGAAGTGATAAACACATGTATCTTGGGCACACTGCCCTAAAATTTCCGGTCATTCCAGGACATGAAGTCGTTGGCACGGTTGCTGAAATTGGTAAAAATGCGAATCAGGTCATGAATGTGATGGGAGGTCCCATTAAAGCCGGAGACCGTGTGACTGTAGTGCCGGGTTCAAAGAACTGTAGCAGATGTTATTATTGTTTGCACGTACCGGGTCGTCCAACCCTATGCAGTGGACGAACTATCTATGGGTTTAGCAACAGCGAAACACCACCGTATCTGAACGGCGAATTCGCTGAGTATACCTATATCCACGGCAACTCCTGGATCTATAAGATGCCGGAAAGCGTCTCGGAGGAGATTCGTGTTCTGACAGAGCCGGTAGCGGTCGCGACACGTGCCGTTGAACGCGCATGTGCCCCGGGTCTGCCGCAGGTCGGAGATGGGTATAGTATAGGGAATCGGGTTGCAGTCCTCGGGTGTGGACCGATCGGTCTCCTTGTCGTTGCTGTCCTACGGGATAGCGGCGCTGGTACTATCATCGCCACTGACCTTGTTGACAGTCGATTAGAGATGGCAAAGCAGATGGGGGCTGACGTGGTCATCAATGTCGGGGATACAACGCCTGAAGAACGGGTTGAGCAGATTCAAGACCTCACAAACGGTGTTGGTGCAGACATCGCGATTGAGTGTGCGGGGATCCCCGCTGTTTTCTCCGAAGCATTGGATGTCGTGAGACGCGGCGGAAAGGTTATTGAAGTTGGACATTACACCGATTCTGGAGATATTCGGGTCCGACCCCACCAGATTTGCAACAAAGACTTAGATGTTTGCGGTGTATGGGCATATCCACAGATTCAGTTTCAAACGGCGTTGGACTTCCTCCAGATAACGCGCGCCCCGCTGCATGAATTGATAACGCATCACTTACCGTTGCACCAATTGGAAAAAGGCATTGATATGCTTGGACAAGAAGGGGTTTATAAGGTTGTGATTGAACCGCAATTGCAATAGTGGCAATCAGAAACCTTCAGCAATTGGCTGTCGGTGGATGCCGTGTCGGTTTTCGTAAACTTTCGTCCCAGAAAGAAACCGAGGGATATTAAAGAACGGCTTTGCTGACCGCTGACCCCTAAAATTGTGAGTGGACAGAAAAATGAAAAACTACAGAAGAAATGTACTTACTTTGATATGTTGTTGTCTGTCGTTAAACTTTTTGATTGGCATTAAAGATGGATCTGCCGCGGATAGTGAAACGCCCTCTTCCGATGAATTGCCAGTAGAGGGACCGCCTCTCTTCAAAACCATAGAAGGCGCGAAAACCTACATTGTGCAACACCAGAACAAAGATGGTGGCTGGCCGCTAACCCCCGGAGGAGATAGCAATGTGGAGAGTACTGCATTCGCGATTTGGGCGTTGATTGATGCGGGATGGGGCACAGGATCTCAAGTGATCCGAATAGGGGTTCAGTACCTCAGAAATACGCAGTGGGATAACGGGAGTTGGAACAACAACACCGCACATACCACTTTCGCGCTTGTTGCCTTAGCGACGGCGGAGACCGATCCCGAAGTCCGCTTTAATGGACTGCGCTGGTTAAAAAAAGCACAGAATCGCAGTGGCGGATGGGGAAAAAAAGAACGGAGCCCTGATAATGTTCTTTACACTGCTGCTGTATTAGCTGGATTCAGAAGGCTCGGCTTCAAACAAAATTTTGAACCGGTATCCAAAGGTGCAGATTGGCTGGCTGGGGGCATTAACTTCGATGGGGGCTGGGCGTTAGAACGTGGGGGCAGATCTGACGTTTTCATAACGTCCTGGGTGGTTCAAGCCTTGGAAACTGTTTACGATATTGATGTCCAAATTGCATGGCTAAAGCAGTTCCAGAATAAGGATGGTGGATTCGGAAGATATAAGGGCAGTTCCAGTGACCCAGAAATCACAGCGATCGCAATTATGGCACTCACTGCTGGAAACGATCCACTCAACACCCGCCGGGTTGCCATCAACCATTTAACAGATGTGCGGCAGGAAGATGGCAGCTTCGTCAGCAATACACCGATTGAACTGTCGAAACCGACTGCCAATTTACAGTCAACCTGTTTTGTGCTTATCGCTATCCATGCCAAGACGGCAGAAGAACTTAACTTACAATGATCCACAAATCGCAAGAGTAGCAAGGCTGCACAGCTATCTCCCCTCATCAGCGATGGTAGACCCCGGCATGATGTAATGCTCGCCTTTGGTAATTTGGGCGACTTGACGTTGGAAGTTGTCACTGATGGAACTACTTCGCATAGAGGTAACCCCGCCGATGACGTAGACCCGAGCAAATGCCCCTCGACACACTGAAATCGCTCTGCCGGCGGTATATCCTTTTTCTGATCGTTTGCTTGTTGATTCATCTGTGACGATGATGAGGACGAGGTCGCGTCCCTGTTCAGTTCGAAGTCTCGGCACTCCCTCAATGATGGCATCCAATAGATGCTCGTCGCCATTTTTTGGGAGGCGAAAGAGTGATTTTACCTGCTCTGCTTCCAATGGGGGTTTGGTTACAACAATAGTGCTTTCACCGCCGCCGACTGCCGCCCAAAACCGGATAATCCCAAATTGATAATCCAGTCCTGCCGATTTGAACACGGAAACCATAAGATCCAAACCTTCGCATGCGGGCTCCGTCTTGGTTTGCATACTTAGACTGTAATCAAAGACGAACACAACGTCTACTTTACCGGGGTTACTCTCAACCAGATTCTCGGCAATGCGTTTAAACAAGCCATCAATCCTGAGTAGTGCTTTGTCCGCAATTGTCGCACCGCTCCGAATGCGCTGTCCATCCATTTGTCGCTGGTTTGAATCAATCGGGTACCACACACCGTTCGTTTCATCGGTCAGTTCCGCTTGAACCTTTTCGCTAATACCGATGCAGTTGAGTTGCACGTCGTTTCTTCGACAAAGGTCGATAATCTGTTGGCTAATTTTACTCTTCGCCTTTGCTTCTGTCCATGAGGTGCGCAGCCGAGAGGCGGTCACCACGACGAACTGCGTTATTGCGTCTTCTCGGAATTCCAACTCATTCAAGCCTTTTATCACAGCATCAAGTCCATACCCAGATTCAATATTGTTTCCGGATTCGACTCGCATATCCCGGAAAGCATTCTCAATTTTGAGATAATCAAACGTCCATTGATGGAAATTGACGCGTGGTTCTCCGTATACTGAATGAAAACTCACCAACGCAAATCTGTAGTCCATCGTTTTCGTCTCTATAACAGCGAGGATGTCAACGAATCTTTTTTCAAGATCGGCGAGATGCCCCAACATCTGTCTGCCACCATCAACGACGAATACTACATCTATTTTCAGGTTCTGGGTGTGCTGCGTTGCTCGTTTTGCGATGTCTTTAAGGCTTGCACCTATATCTGCTTTGAGAGTATCTTTTTCCTTCTTCGCCCCCGGATCTACCATGATCCTGTGTTTCCGTCGAGGCGGACGCACCTGTGCCGATGCTTGCAACGTGCATACTAACAGACTGATCACACACAAACAATATATCCATTTTCTCATATCGTCTCCAATCAAAACTCAACCAGTAGTTGCGGCACAATTGTAGCACTTCGTCCAGGCTTTTCAATGTTGTTCATTTGGTAAACAATCCGTGCCGATGCACCTTCTATAAAATGCCATGTCAATGCTCCACCGAGCGTTGTCCAAGTTTGGTCGTCATCCGTTCGGTTGAAATTGAATGTGCCATACCTCTCGGTGTCTGGATTCCATACGTCATATTTTAACCGAACATCTACGGTTTCTGTCAAGGGAATTTCTGCGTGTAGATAATACCCCTCCACCGTTCTCGTGCGATTGCTTGGCGTTATTGGGGTTTGAGCGTATTTCGAGAGATGCGTATCTATTCCTCGGACCCATTCAGCAGCGAGATTAAATCGCCAAATTTTAAAACTCGTTGCGAGTCCAACGCGGCGTTTGTAGAATAAGGTGGACGGATCCACATCGCCGTTATTTGGATTGAAAGGATAACTATTGCCGTCGAAATAGGAACCCCCAAGCCAGATTCGCTTACCTAAGAATGACAACGATCCATTGACATGTAGAAATACAGGTGGACTGTTGTTTTGAATGGGTTTCAAAACGCCGCCACCACTGCCGTGTGGACCAATTCGGATACCAGACTCTACCGTGCCATCAGTAATCGTGCGTAGCGAATCTGGTCCATCTGCGAGTGATAAAACGTAAGCAACGGGTCCAACGTATCCATTCAACTGTAATCCGCGATCAGAAATAAAACCGATATTTTTTCGGACCAAATTATACAACGGATTTGCGGCGGCATCCGACTTTGTATCAATGCCGAAAGCGTGTCGAAAGCGTCCAATTTTTAGGGACGCGCCTTTCGGTAAGACTGGAAGCCCTGTGAGAATGGCGTAGACAAACCCATGATCATCTGCGACCTGTGTGCCAAGGGCAGAGGTTGTCAGGAGCTGCTCCCCTAATATACCGACATGGTCGCCTATATTTGTTGTCACGACGAACTCTGCGACGTGGATGAGTGTTGTACCGGTACCCCAATTGTTTCTATCAGGCAGTAAATCGCCTCCACGAGTGATTCGACGAATATCCAATGCCCCGCCAAAGACGAGATTGCCGAACGCGTCGTCAAGAAATCCAGAAGTATCTGTTTCTTGTGGCTCACCTGGCTCGTCGAAACTAAATATACTTTCATCGTCTTCCATGAGCGGATCATTTGTTTCGGCGGTTTTTTCTAAAGGCTCGACATTTTCAGGTGTACTCGCTGGGTCACCAGGATAGGACCGGGCAATGATCTCAGCGATGTTGCTAAATCCATCTTTATCGGAATCTTCCTCCGCGATTCGGATGAACGTTGATGGATTCATCCCATTATGTAAAAATGCTCTGCCGTAAGGATTAGGCGCGTCGCCGCCTTTCTTTGATGCGTGGCAGACATTACATCCACTTGCCCATCTATATTCGCCACGGAACATCTTGTAAAAGGCAGGTAGTGCGAACGCGGAATTCTCAGCGATCAAGGCAGAGAAAAGGACTGTTAAGCAGAAAAGTAAAGTATTGCGCATGATAGATTCCTTCTAAAAGTGGATGTAGGGCGGAACCGTCGCACAGCCTACCTGCCGTTAATACGTATCTAAGTCAATCTCTTCCTCACTAAACCGGAGGTGTGCCTGATTGACTACAGTAACAATGGCATCCCACTGCTCACGCGTTTCATCAGAGATACCCTCTGTCTCAAGTGCTTCAGCGAATTTAAGGAGATTTTCGCTAAATGTGTCTTGTAAGTAGGTATACTCCTCGGTCTGATCTGCGTTTTTGGGTGGCTCGAAATTGGAGATACCCTTCGCATATTTAGCAAGTCGTTTCGCCGCTTCAATGGCTTTCGCCTTGCTCTCCTTTTCATCAAAATAGTCAACAATAACAAAATAATCATCTATCATCAACGCCATGAGAGCTTTCAAGTCTTCGGCTTCAGGCATTTCTTCCTCTGGTGCATCAGGNNTGTTCATAGACTCTTACTTTTACGACTTTCCCCTTCATATCAAGTCCAACCGCACCCTCAATAACACCCAAGGGTCCTTTGGTATCAGCGAAAAACACCAAGCCCATAGGCTTCTTTTTTTCGCTGATTGGAATATAGAAGATTGGTTTCTGGTCTTCCGCTCGGAGTGTCGCTCCAAGTTCCTTTTCAATGGAGGCTATTTTGTCTGGGGTCAGCACGGCATTGCGTTGCACGAATTTCTTTGCTTTCGGGAAAATAGCCGCTAATTTTTGACCGGGCCACTCCGTTTCATGGGCGTTACCGAGTAGTGGCGCGCTTGTTATAAAAAAAACAAGTGCTAATAGGATGCCTGCACGAGGCTGGCGATAAGTTTGGAAAAACATCTGTAGTCTCCTTGTTATAAACAGGTCTGCTGTCCCGACAAGTATATTGGGACAACAGATTCATTTTACTTTTCAACTTCAACCATGAAACTGGGCCATAGAATTTGATCGGCATGCTTCAACTGTCCGAAGATTTGATAAATTCCAGCTTCAGGAAACGTTGTCATTAGCATCACAGTGGGACCAAATTTTTCCGATGCGATGCCGTAATGTAAATGGTGTCCAGTTGAAGGCGACTTTTTCATTTTGTGTCCGGCGTATGGATCTTTCATCATCTTGCTGGTATCATCACCCCTTGGGACTGTTCCGTGTGTATGCACAACACCATCCAAGCGCGTGCTGACAATAGCGAAATGCATTGGTGCGTCCAGAAATGGGACGAGATCGGTAAGCGGTTCTCTATCACGCGAAAAATGGTAGATAATGTGTACCATCTCGCCCGCTTTAATCCGCTCTGGTGCCTCTATTCTTGCGTGATACGTGGACGCACCCTTTTCATCGGTTAGAGAAACGGCTTTCGTATACCGATCACCGCCTTCGTCAGTATAACTGAGAACGACTTTTTCACGGCGGAAATCTTGTGCTATGTCAGCCAATTTCCCTTCGCCTGCGACATCTACATATAAGTATTTCGCGAATTCAGCATCCGCGGTCATAACATCAACAGCGAGAATGTATCTCCCTGCTGTAGGAAATGTGAAGTGAACCGTATACCGTCCCTCCAATTCCGCCATGATGTCGCGAGATTCAAAATCTTCAGGATGAATGTGTCCAATAATCTGTAAATTCTCGCTGACGACGAGCACATGCAGCACCCGGGTATGATGCACCAGAAGATCGCTAATGGGTTCATTCTTTGCATCGGTGAGATGGAAGGTAAGCTCCGTGGACGTTCCTGCCTCAACGGTTCGTGGCTCAGTATGAAGTGCGATATTGAGAGATGCGGCGTTATGCATTCTATGCACGTCATGTACCCCATGTTCTTGCGTATAACCCTCCCGAACAAAAAACAGCATACCCACCCCTATCGCCATTGTGCAATACAGATAGGCAAACTTCGTCATAGGACGAAAAATCGAAGAAAATGTGGAATTCTGGGATTGCATCGGTTGTTCCTCCATCAAGTCAAAATGAATAGGTCGTGGTCAAAGAGACCAAATTGCCAAATTCGATTGCATCGCTTCCATCGTAAAGGGTTTCTTGCGTCAGCGGAAACATCACACTGGCAGATACAGCAATATCGTTTAGCGTTACCAAGGACATGCCAAGTGCCGCCATGCTATAACGCAGCCCTGTGTTGATGTCGCGTTCTCCATCCCAAGAGGCAGGGGATTGATAAAATCCAAGATAGTTTCCGTTAAAGGCAAGCCAATCGAAGAGGCGATATGTAAAGCCAGCGGTGTAAGTTAACTCTGTTGACCCTCGATACGTCCTGCTGTTTTGATAGAATGGAAACGTTCCACGTGTAGAAACCGTAATCGTCATACCGCGATAGAGCGGTAGGTTGTATTGCAAATTGGCAGTCGGGTTAAAGGTACCCGTACCGAACTGGATATGGAGGTGTTCAATACCAGCATCTCCGAGTTTCCATGGGTTTTCCTCGGTCTTGCCAGTCGGAATCGTTGAACCCAACCGAAGAAACAGTAGATCGTCGTTCTTAAAGAATCCACGCACCTTATAGCCTAAGAACATATCCAAATCCGTAAGTCCGGTGTAGGTTTCATTTCGGTGATGGATATCCCGACTCCGTAGAATAGCCTGTTTGTCTTCAGGACTGACTGGATCAATCCACTCAATACTTGCCTCTTGGTTTCTAACTGCATACGGAACGTTTGCCTGCAGTGTCCACCGATCGCTCAGCAAGTATTGTAATCCAACATCAATTCGGTAAGTGCTCAACGCCACATGGTGTCTATGTAAAGGCGCATCGATAACCTCGCCAGTTGGTGAAAGTCCTCTTGCTTCAAGATGTCCACCTCGCGCATCAGGAGACATCAACATATTGATATTTACTCGAAATTGATTTATCTCTTTTGAAGCCAAACTGACTTCATTCATCAAACCGCTGGGCGGTAAGACGGGATTACTTCAAGCAGGACAACTTTCTTGTGCGAATCCGAAAGAGATAAAAGCCCAATAGAACAATATCGTGTATAAAAGTAGGTGCCTTTTCATAATCTAATTTATTTCACCTGAAAAGTAGTGTAGCGTAGCGAGGCATGAAAACCTCGCGCTACAGGTTTATTAGCAGTTCTCCTCGCAAACTTTCAGAAAAAGAAAGCGCGGAAAACACTATGAAAAAAGTAATGGGATCAAGGAATAGGTGAGTGCTTGAAGAATTCCGGGCGGAACTCACTTAGCACTGGGTAAACGGAGGACCTCTATAGGATAGAGAGTGGTCAGGAAAAAATGCGGAGGTTAGAGGGGCGGGGGAATTCTTGAACGATTCCCATGGCGCAACAGGCAAAGTTACTGAGAGCGGGAGAATTGAAATGAGAGACTGCGCAATCGATTCACGTAATTCCTGCGCGCTGTACCTATCGTCTGGAAAAACAAACTCTAAATCTTTTGAGCAGCACGAATTACCACTTTCTGATGGAATTTCGGCTTCACCTGCTGTGCGTGTTTGGATGCTTTGGCAGCAGGTTGATTGGGTACCGGTATCTCCACTCAGGATTCTTTGAGGTGCGTCGTGGCAGGACTTTTGCTCTAAAATTGCACATAAAAACGGACATACCGAATGAACGTACAAGAGCCCCACAAGTAGAATGAGAATGTGCCGATGTTTTCGTAACACTGTTCAATAGACTCCGCTATTTCGTCAGAAAATGGAAACCGAAAAGATACTTTAGGGTATTATACACCAAAATCTCAAAAAGTTGCAAGAAAAAAGCAGAAAGCCAATTTTTTGGGGGTTACTATAAAAACTAAAGTTTGGACAATTCGTATTGCGTCTGCGTTGCGTTTCTAAACGGTTGTGTATTTTTCTACGGATTCCTTAAATGTGTATCCCTCTA
>JAAXHD010000262.1 GCA_012271015.1 Candidatus Poribacteria bacterium
AAGAAAGAAGACTTGGAGGCTGAGGGGCATTCTGTGATTGAACAGACGCAATACACCGATATTTGGGCAAATGACAACTATCTCCAATTCATGTATGAACGGTTGATTTTGATGCGGGAATTGTTGACTGATAATGGGTCAATCTACGTGCATTGTGACTGGCGAATGAATAGTTACCTCCGTCTTGCAATGGACGAGATTTTTGGGAAAAGTAATTTTCTTAACCTTGTGACATGGCGCCGACAGATTGTCCGAGGCATGAAAACACATGCCGAGTTCATGCCGTTTAGCTCGGATTATATTTACCTTTACGCAAAAGATAAGAACAACGCAATTTGGAACAAAATCGAAAAAGTTATTACCCTCTCATTGGAAGAAGCCAAGCGAAAATTCAAAAAAGACGATAAAGATTTCTTCGCAACTTCCGATCCAGGGACATACTCTGACGAGAGCATTATTAAACTCTATAAAGAAGGACGCATTTTTGTCACACGTGGTGGGAAACTTTTGATTAAGGATGGCAAGGTGTCGGTAACAGCAGGGAAAATAAGGATCAAGTATCACCGAGAAACTGTTGGTGATAAAGTTCTTGAAAAAACAGTTGCTGATAATATATGGGATGATATTCCTGGGTTAGGTGTCAATCCGAACGAATATCTTCATTACCCAACTCAAAAGCCTGAAGCACTTCTTGTGCGTATCATCGAAGCATCAAGCAACGAAGATTCCATTGTGCTTGACTGCTTTGTAGGTAGTGGTACCACTGCTGCCGTAGCAGAAAAACTCGGCAGACGTTGGATCGCTGCAGATATTAACAAAGGGGCGATTCAGACAACAATAAAAAGACTGCAGAAGTTATCTGATATGCAGCGCGGTATTGCCCACTATCGGGTCAATAACTACGAGGCAAGCACCGATTTGGAACGAAGGGATATTGTGATAAAAAAATATGGCGTGCAAACGAACAGGCAAGAGGCATTTTTTGATGGCACGCTGGACGGAACACTTGTCAAAATCATTGACCTAACGAAACCACTAACGCCATTAGATATTCAGACGATTAAAGACGAACTTGAGAATCGTCCGGAAGAGTCGCGCAACATCACGGTATTTTGTTACGGTATCAATAGCAGTATTCAGGTAGAACTCGAGGAGGAAAACAGGCGGCGCGGTGTAAACAAAATCTTTGTGCGGGACATCGGCAGCGAAGGAATCACGACGTTTGAACCTGCATCAGCAGAGATTAATTTTGAAAGAGAGGGTAATAGTGTCAAAATTACCATTGCAGAGTACATCAGTCCGACCATCTTAGCGCGTATGGACATAGACCGCACCATTTTTGACGAGCAAATTGACGATTTTCGCGCACAGATTGATTGCGTCCTAATTGATACCGACTACACCGGCGAACATTTCAAAATTGTTGAAAGCGATGTTCCAGAGAAAAAGGAAGATTTTGTTGACGGAGAATACACAGTATCACTGCCGCGCCCGAATGCCCGCGTCGCCGTAAAAATCATCGACATGCTCGGCGAGGAAACTATTGTTACGGAATGATGCCGAATTATGATGCCTCAGTCCCCTCAATGAGTGCTTTCTGACCAGAAGATTTCAACGCAAGTGTCAACTGCTCCAAAACCGCTACCAACGCATCCGTGTCACCACTGAGCGCAAGTTGTTCAGGCGCATCCAACGCAAG
>JAAXHD010000025.1 GCA_012271015.1 Candidatus Poribacteria bacterium
AAGAATCTTTATCATTTCTTTTACTGCAGGCGATCGTGTGTCAACCCACTGAGGAAGTTGATCATCCCATTCATGTAAGAGAACATAGAGAGGAACAAAATCCTCAACAGCCTGGTGCCATACGAGGGACTCAGAATGGGCTGATGGGTCCCCAAGATATACCACCTTTGGTAGCTGTGGTATCAAGATACCCTGATCTCCTGGTGGAGCTACATGTGATGGTTGTCCAGTTGCACTCAGGGAGTAGCCAGGCGATGCAGTATAACGCTTGTGACATGCAACCACATCGTGAGCTGGACAGAGGAAGACTGCAGGTCAACGAGAGGGTAAGACCACAAGCACGTCAGAATGGAGCCAGGTACTCTGTCGAGGAGACCAACCAGTTTCACGAGCAGGCCCAAGAAGATGAACGCATTGGTGCAATTTCTCTTCCTCTGCAAATAATAATTAACAGGTTAGTACGCTTATGGTGCACATGGCGCAGCTGAGGGTCGGTACCTGGTAATCTGGTGAACCTGCCGAGATGCTTTTTGCAGTTCAATTTCTTTTGATAGTATACTGATGTCTGATTAATTCACGCGTTAGAACCCCTATTTTAACTTTTGGTTCATCATCTCAAACGGTCCAGCTGTCCGTTGCTCTCCAAAGATCCGACATTAATTGACCGGCTCAGACACTTGTAGTTGTTTACATTCGGGAAAGAGGTTTTAGTTTTGCAGATAACATAATAAAAGTATAAGTACACAAAACAAAATGGAATGGTTTGTTAACTAGGACCCTGGATCTTAATCATTCTTCAGATTTTGATTTGAGTATTTGAATTCCGGGGGAGGTGGGTATTCCCCATACTGGCCTATACGGGCAGGCTCCGCCCGAGAGGGGTACCTTTTTCAGGCTTCAGATATATGAAAGGGTAATAGACTATAAGGATTTCACTAGCTAAAGTATATGAAAGGGTAGGGAAATCTTAGCCTAGTCTCTAGTCGTTCTCTCTTGATCCGTTGTCCGCGTGAAGTCTGGGAGAGAGCGGGCGGTGACGTCACAGCTCATGGTAGAGTCCAGGAATGACCGAGCCGAAAACGCTAGGGGACTAGGCTGTGACCGTCCGATTCTCTCCCTGCTTGTAAGGTGTCTTTTCATCGGTCGGGGAAAAGATTAACACAACATTGTTCATCATTAGTTCCACTGTTTTAGG
>JAAXHD010000058.1 GCA_012271015.1 Candidatus Poribacteria bacterium
TACTTGGATGATGTGGCAAGAGATATGCTGAATTGTATAAATGAATTAGAATGTTCGACCCTGTGTCAGTTAGTTCGTGCACGTATTAGGGGTCATATGTTGCAACTAGACAAACATACAAATCTCTTTGTGAGAGTTCGATATCTTGGATTGCCATCAGTGTTGTGTTCTTATATGTTATATCACACATCAATAGATGATTGAGATAATAGAATCAATGACACAGGGGAGCTGTGGCCAAATATTTGTGTGATTTATTGTCAGATGGCAGAGAGAAGATGGTTCTGTTGTAGAATGTAGCTAGGAGATAAATGTGTGATGCATGTGATATATTGTATACATCTTGTAACACGTATCGTAGCAGATCAGATAGAATTAATGTATGAAATAGTAGCATGATTATGAGATGATGTATAGTGAGTAGTGTTTTGTGAGAGATATCATCATATTGTGTAAGCATTGGGAATTGATACTTGCTATCATAAGAGAAAATGATATTAGAGATGTGTTTTGTAGCACACGTGTCAGCATTGATGTTTTGTAAAATTGATATAAGTGCATATTCATTGAGGTCTTGATGTTTGCCTGTGGATCTCTTGGTTGTGTCCTATGTGTCATGTGAAACTAGGTGATTTGAGGTGAGAATGTTTCTGTAAGTAGGGAACTGACATACAACACACAGAGTAGATGTGGATGAGATATGTGAAACTATGATAGAGGAGTGGTGTTCATGAGAAGCAAGAGAGCCATGTGGTGGAGTTGCAATTGGATTCATCTCCAGTACAACTTCGATGCAATCACAGCTACATGTATGCTAGACTGTGGATATTGGTTGCGGCCATCATGGATCAGCCTGGCAACATGAGGTTGGGATTGACTTGAAGTGATACTATACATGATTGAGGAGTTTTTGTGGTGATTGCTGATTTAGTGGGCTTGATTGTAGAAATATGAGGTGATTGACAATGTATGACATGGCACTGTATAACACAAGGTGGAATCCCGTGACGAAGGTCATGGTCCCGTGACCAAGGTCACGGTGTGTGTGCTGTGCACAGATGTGCAAAAAACTGGAACTCTGTGTTGTTGTCATCATAAGAAAGAATTTCTTGGTATCATGAATCTCTAACATCTACATTAATAAAGGTCACAACGGTGCTCGAGCTCACCTGAGCTCAGCTGAGCTGGATAAGATGTTCTATTTACCTGTGTTTACTGTACAGAGAACCTGTTCCATTTAGTGACCTGTGTGTTACATGACATGTAGTGCAGGTTTACTGCAGTGAGAGGTCAACAGCTGTACACAGAGTTCTATTTTTAGCCCACCGTGGCAACGTCAC
>JAAXHD010000143.1 GCA_012271015.1 Candidatus Poribacteria bacterium
TTTAAACCACGAACCACAATACAACATCTGTCACGGTTTTAACGAGTGCCAGAAAGCAAATTTACAAGACGCGTTTTTTTCATAGTTAGCCCAATACCTTTTATCAAGCTTTGATTTAGCGGAAAGTTAAAAAATCAATGTTGAATTAAATTCACGGGCCGTTCGATCGGGAGTTGTCTGAGCAGGAGAAACTTCCCGGCTTGCAATACGTCAAAAATGGACACATCAAGGGCGGTAGCGGCGAATACGTTACCCGGATTGTGACGGCTGATGATGTGGGGGCGAAAAATGACAAAGAAACTTTGTCGGATTTCGTAAAGGCTGCGGCGGTGGGCATAGAGAATTTCTTCTGCGACGCTGATCTCTGGTGCGCGGAAGGGGAGGGGCCGATAACAACAAGATGCCCGATACCAAAATTGGGGTTGTACCTCCCGTTAATGCGATGTCCAGACGGAATTTGGAAGTCAATCCCCGACAGCAACGGCAAAAGTCTTATCTATCTTTTGGGACTTATATCTTTGAAATGTTTCAAGCGTCCCGTATATGGTGGCGAGAGATATGTTCGGGCAGTAATCCTTGCGGATCCTTTCGGTGCTCGGGTGCTGCACGCTTCCCGCAACTCCCTGTATATCGCTGTTCTCCGGGGAGTTACCTTAAGCCCCAGTTCTTTGCTTCTTTTTATGAATCGCGATATCTTGTTCTCGGTTCCGGGTTCCGAATTCTTCATGATCCGTTCTTTGATGGAAGTTAAAACAGACCAGCCTTGGTGTACCTTAAAAGTGCTTAAGTCTTAAACCCTGCTTTCCGCAATGGTGCGCTTCAAAGTTCAAGTAGCGTCTTAAAAGTTACGCTTATTTATGGTAAAATAATCAATCATGATGAAAGGGCGTTTACTGGCAATTCTCGTGATTTTGGTTTTCGCTTTTTCAACTGATACATCCGCGCGTAATTTATTCACCGACGCTTCCTTAGAGGACTCAAGAAAACCCGTCTCCGCTCCCGGAGGATCTCACATGAGAGCTTTTGTAAATCCGGATACAGGAGAGGTTCTAACCTATGAACAGTGGCAAAGTTTTGATTTTGAGGATCAGCAGGAGGAACATCCGCGGCGTGATTCCGCCGCAGACGCCGAAGAGGTTACCGAAAGAACGATTACCCTGCCGGATGG
>JAAXHD010000257.1 GCA_012271015.1 Candidatus Poribacteria bacterium
TGTACCACAAACTTTCCAGTTTGTGCTATCAAAAAAATGTTACACTTTTCACCAAATTATTTTTTTCACAACAGAGAATCACAACCGAAAAACGCCTTCAAACCCTCACAACCACTAACAATTCAACCCTACATACCCAAAACCAGTGTGTAGGAAATTTCCTACAATTTTGTAGGAAATTCACCGAAATTTGACAAAATTTATGGAAAATCCTACAAATCTATAACCCCTAAAGGAGAAATAAAAATGAAACTTCAAGAAGCACACAAAGAATTCGTCGTCCAATGCTACGCACAATTTATGAAAGCAACAGAAATCGTTGACGCTTTCATGATAGAATTCCAGCACGAACTCCACAAAATCTACACCGTACCAAACGAAAGTTTCAACCTAAAAGACTTCGATAAATACGGATTTCCAATAGACCAATCAGAAATTAAGGAATACGCCGACAGAAACCATCTAAATGCCTCGTTAATCTTTATTTCGGACTTCCAAGATATACATAGGGCAATACGCACAAAACTCCTCGCCGCATTCCGAAGACTCAACATCACCCACTCCCAATTCCCCGAAAAATACAAGGCACTCTTCCAAAAAACACGTGAACAATACTTTCAGAATTACCGGGCAACAGACCTCGCCATCCAAGAAAATATCGTCACCGAACTCAGCACACTCTACGAATTCACAAAAGAACTCGCCTTCGAAAAACGAGACCTAAAAACCATCGCACAAGCCGTACAAATCCTCAAAACCATCGCCACCTGCAACGCTATCAACGACCAACAACAAGCCATCGACATCACACCCGAAGACACCAAAGCACTACAAGACACCGCCAAAACCTTGACCAACCAACTTAAAAAAGAGACACGCCAACTCGCAAAACACACGGAGGACAAAGATGCCTAACACACGCACACTCGACAACCACCTCACCCTCCACGGATGGCTCAACAGCCACTTCGGATATAAAACCACGCGCGAGCTGCTCAACGACACCAAAAGATTCGACGCAGAACACGACCCAAGCGGAGATGCCGCACTTTGCAACTTTCTAAGCACCCTCCCAAATCTAAACCCCAGAACGAAAGAAAAATTACCAACCTATGACGACAATATCAATCGGCACCTGTCCGCTATAAACAACAAACGCACACAACCGATCGTCCTCCGCTACTTCCAATACCTTGCACTCCTCTATACCGAAATTCTTCTGGATTGGAAATTCAATAAACCCGGGGAACTCCTGAAACAACTCAACGATTTTGTTCAAACCCGTAATAGCGCAAGAGCACCCAGCGACGCTATGGATACAAACTTCACATACGCGGACCTCGATAAACTCGCCTTCTGGATGGCAACCGGTGCAGGCAAAACCCTCATCATGCACATCAACTACCATCAATTCCTGCACTACGCCAAAGACGAAGAAACGCTTGACCATATCATCCTTATCACACCCAACGAAGGTTTGAGTGAGCAACATATCCGCGAACTCGCAAATTCCGACATTCGATGTGAACGTTTTAACATTGAAAGGAATCGTTTGGCGAGTACGCATGACGCAGTACAGGTCATCGAAATCACAAAATTAGTAGAGGAAAAAACAGGCGGCGGTTTGAGCGTCCCGGTTGAAGCATTTGACGGAAACAACCTCATTTTTGTAGATGAAGGACATAAAGGCAGCGGAGGCAAAGTCTGGCGAACTTACCGAGAAGCACTCGCTGAAACCGGCTTCACCTTTGAATACAGTGCAAC
>JAAXHD010000216.1 GCA_012271015.1 Candidatus Poribacteria bacterium
TCAATGCCTGCATCATCGCTATTGACAAGTTTTTTGAAGGCAGCGGTATCTCCAATATAGATGAGACCAAAGTTTTCCGTTCCGTGAGTCGTTTTCAATGCGATTTCACCCTGTGCATTTCGGACATCCTGCAGATGCAGGGCACCGCTTGTGTTCGTATGGAAGACTTCGTTCAGGATGTCGCTATAGATATATTCCGGTGTTTCATTGAAAGTTTTGAGGTAATTGAGCCGGGTGTGGAAGATGTCCGTCTCGTTGTCATCAGATAAACCAGAATCGCCATTGAGAATCTTCTCAATTATATGGATTGCCCAGTTTTCATCATTTTTTAGGAATCGGTGGAGAAAACGGATAACGTTAAGGACATCGGAGCGTGATTGTCTGTTTTCGGTATAGACAGCATTAACTTTACTCCCAACGAATGTCCATAGTGGAGAATCTAAACCATAGGTGCGAACAGCCTCGGTGTTTTGCTTGAAAAAGCGTCGCTGTTCATAAAAACTGAGGAGATTGGCTAAAAGTAGCGTCTCGGTTTGGGACTCTTCATCTTGGCGGACGTTAAGGATGCGAAAGTTTTTGCCGTAGCCGTCATCATAGAAATATCGGTATGAGTAATCAAAGGCGATGGCTTTTCCGTATTCTTCAACAAGGTCTGCGTTTTTCGCGGCTGCGAGTGCTTGTCCGAAAGTCGCGCTGTATTCAAAGGTGAAGCCCGTTTCGGCGAGTGCTTCTCGGTAAGTTCGCCAGACTTTTCCACCACTGCCTTTGTGACCTTCATCTACAAAAATGAGGTTGTTTCCTTCAAATGCTTCAACCGGAACACTCAAACCGCCGCCTGTTTTTTCCTCTACTAATTTTGTTATTTCGATGACCTGTACTGCGTCATGCGTACTCGCCAAGCGATTCCCTTCAATGTTAAAACGTTCACATCGAATGTCGGAGTTTGCGAGTTCGCGGATATGTTGCTCACTCAAACCTTCGTTGGGTGTGATAAGGATGATATGGTCAAGCGTTGCTTCATCTTGGCAGTAGTGCAGGAATTGATGGTAGTTGATGTGCATGATGAGAGTTTTGCCGGCACCGGTTGCCATCCAGAAAGCGAGTTTATCGAGGTCGGCGTGTGTGAAGTTTGTATCCATAGCGTCACTGGGAGCTCTTGCGCTATTACGGGTTTGCACAAAAGCGTTGAGTTGTTTCAGGAGTTCCCGGGGTTTATTGAATTTCCAATCCAGAAGAATTTCGGTATAGAGGAGTGCGAGGTATTGGAAGTAGCGGAGGACGATCGGTTGTGTGCGTTTGTTGTTTATAGCGGACAGGTGCCGATTGATATTGTCGTCATAGGTTGGTAATTTCTCTTTCGTTCTGGGGTTTAGATTTGGGAGGGTACTTAGAAAGTTGCAAAGTGCGGCATCTCCGCTTGGGTCGTGTTCTGCGTCGAATCTTTTGGTGTCGTTGAGCAGATTGCGCGTGGTTTTATATCCGAAGTGGCTGTTGAGCCATCCGTGGAGGGTGAGGTGGTTGTCGAGTGTGCGTGTGTTAGGCATCTTTGTCCTCCGTGTGTTTTGCGAGTTGGCGTGTCTCGTTTTTAAGTTGGTCGGTCAAGGTTTTGGCGGTGTCTTGTAGTGCTTTGGTGTCTTGGGGTGTGATGTCGATGGCTTGTTGTTGGTCGTTGATAGCGTTGCAGGTGGCGATGGTTTTTAGGATTTGTACGGCTTGTGCGATGATTTTTAGGTCTCGTTTTTCAAATGCGAGTTCCTTTGTGAATTCGTAGAGTGTGCTGAGTTCGGTGACGATATTTTCTTGGATGGCGAGGTCTGTTGCCCGGTAATTCTGAAAGTATTGTGCTCGTGTTTTTTGGAAGAGTGCCTTGTA
>JAAXHD010000236.1 GCA_012271015.1 Candidatus Poribacteria bacterium
AGGTGCCGGGAGGCTAACGCAGCCGGGATCTATGTTACCTCTGATTGTAAATCGGCGGTAAGTACCGGCTTTGAAATCTCTCCATTGCTTCTTCTTCAAAAAAAAGCCCAGACCTCAATTTCTCAAGACCCGGGCTTTCCTTATCAGGAGAATAAAGAAGCAACTAGTTAGCGACGATGTTAAGTTTCTATACGGAAACAATTCAACTAGAGGCAAATGAATATTCTCCCGAGGTCTTTAGTCGTCCATGAACATCAGATATTGGGAACCTCTGCCGTCAGTCCCAACCACAGTCAGTACCGCGTCAACTTCAGTCAAAGTAATGGTCTGACTTCCAACTGTAAATTTATTAGCTTGAACAGCTCCTTTATCATCGGTCGCCAGAACCGCTTTAGCATCCGAAGGAAACCCCTTTAAATAGATAACGTCTAATTCGCCGGGCGTGAGCAAGTCAAAGTCACTAATGGTGTCATTACCTTCGTCCATTCTGATAACGAACGTGTCCTCGCCACCACCACCTGCAAGAGTATCATCACCCTTCCCGCCATCAAGAACATTAGCCGCTTTATTCCCAGTTAGAGTGTCTGCAGCACTAGAGCCAATAAGATTCTCAAAACCTGTTGCTGTCTTATTCTCTAATCCGGTTCCATCAACTACACCAGCGTCTCCAATGGTTGGCTGTACTGCGGTCGTGATGCCCGAAAAACTAAGGGTATCAGAACCTTTACCGCCTTTGAGGGTGTCATTTCCGCTACTGACAATAAGAGTGTCATCCCCCTCACCACCGTCGATGGTATCGTTTCCGGTGCCGCCAGAAAGCACGTTGGCATTCTCATCGCCCGTCAACGTGTCTATTCCACTGCTGCCGGTAAGATTTTCTATGCTGACAAAATCATCTTCGCCACCATAACCGTCATCCATGGCATATCCATCTCCAAGGTTCGCCATTACACCGGTGTCCCCCGATTCAAGTGCAGTCATATTTCCATCGCTGCCTAATTTCATAACACCGCTATAATCGGCAGTATCGGAACCGTCGCCACCGTCAAGCAAGTCATCATCATCTTCACCACTAAGAGTGTCGTTGCCGGCCCCGCCGTAAAGGTCGTCACGTCCTTCGCCGCCCTTCAGCGTGTCATCTCCACTCTCTCCATAAAGTATGTCGTCACCATCATTACCGTAAATTGTATCTTTCCCTTCGCGACCAAAAACAATATCGTCACCATCCATCCCTTTTATGGAGTTATCTCTATTGTTTCCGCAAATGATGTCGTCTCCGCTGCCCCCGTCAAACCTAAATCTTTCAACAAACTCATCACAGTTGTCAGGATTAGTCAC
>JAAXHD010000141.1 GCA_012271015.1 Candidatus Poribacteria bacterium
TTGTTTATGTTTATCGATTCGATCGGATCCATTACGAAAAGCATTTTCGACATGGTGATACTCTATACAAAATAGCCTTGACGGACAATATCTCGGTGAGGGTTATCCGGTGCGGAGAAAATCCGGCTCGTTCGGCCTCGGAAATTCCATTATCTGAAAAACGACAGTAATTGCGCGGAAGTCAGGAAAGAGAAAATCTTAGGAGCCGGGAGGTGAGTATTTCTTGTTACAGTGTCATGTGTATTGATCGCGATTAGCATTTCTTAAACAAGGGCAAATCAAGACGTAACCCAGTTGACCAGAGACAAACCGTCTACTTTTGAAAAGTGCTTATAGTTGTTCGTCACCAGTGTGGCGTCAAGAGAGATAGCGTGAGAGGCAATCATAGCGTCGGTATAACCGATCGGCGACCCTTTCTTCAGCAAGGAGGACTGGACGACGGCAAACTGGTCAGCACATGCCGTGTTCCATTCGGCTATATAGTCGAGCCTGTCGCAGATTGTATCGATTAAGTTGTGATATTTAGCAGAACCACGCCGTTCTGCCCCAAAGCGTAGTTCTTGGTAAGTGATCACTGAAATACAGATGACATGGCCCCCACGCATTTTTTCGTTTAGGGTTTTGACAACCGATAAAGCATGATGGTGCATGACGTAGCTGAAGGTATCTGTATCAAGCATGTAGTTCATCTAAACTTCACCCTGTTTTCGTCAATAGCGAACAAGTCAGGGCGATTAGCCAGAAAATCATCATCTGCTCCTAGTGGTTCGATCTCGTCATATAGGGTTAGCCAAGACTTGCGCACCGGTTCAAGAATCAGTTTTTCGCCAATCTTATGGACAGTCAGTTCCGTTACGCCTTCGTAGGCGAAATCCTTAGGTATACGGACAGCTTGGCTACGGCCGTTCTTAAAAATCTTTGCGATGTGCATAGCCACCTCCTGCAATATATAACAGCATATACCACATAATGGTATATGACAAGGATATGCCAAGTGCAGGGTTTTACGATAGAACTCCATTGACCGAGGAACACAAAGCCATTCTATCTGCTGGACAAAACCCAGCTCAAACCCTTGGAGAAGCCAGAAGAAACGCACTTGAGATTTCTTTATTTACGCTTGAGAGATTCTTTGTGGGCAACAACATCATTAGAGTGGAAGCGTCATTTGAAAGCCTTGCACCGGGCACTCTCGCAGCTGCGTCGCCTTCCGATTTTGTTTTCTTCGACCCACCGAATCTGATAAATATGGATTATCCCCTCGCAATTCCTCTAGTGCTTGCGGAAACCTATTTGGGGCAAGAAATCAATAGGTCAACGGAAGCGGACATAGAGATAACTTTCAACGAAAGTGTTTTTTTCTATTATGGCTTCCAAGCAGAACGCCTCGTCTTCGGTCCCGGCAATCCTTCCCCCTTCTTTCTTATTGCGATGCACGAAATAATTCATGGTATGGGCTTTTTCCATTTTATTGAGGGTGATGGTTCTCTTGCAAAGTTCATAAACACAGAAACAAATGAGCTTGCCGAAGTCGTAAGTATTTACGATGTAAACCTTTTTTCCGAAATAGACAACGATCTTCTCATAAATCTTTACACGGACAAAGA
>JAAXHD010000208.1 GCA_012271015.1 Candidatus Poribacteria bacterium
AATGCTAATGATTGAACATCGGTAGGGTGACCGCGAAAACTAGTAATATTTTCACCATTTGCAACCGACCACAAACGAATCGCTACTTTTTTTATATTTGCGCCGCGTTGCCACCACTCACCCGATACCAGATATCGGCCACACGGCGAAAAAGTTAACGCAAATGGCCACCAACTCTGTTGAGCATGGGGTAGGACCATAAGAATTTCACGCTGTTTGACATCCCATAATAGGATTTCTTTTCTCCGACCACCAGCGATCACATCACTATAGGGCGAAAATGCTATAGCATGAATCCCATGTCCAGGAAACTCAGGGATCTTTTCTCCACAGGAAACATCCCATAGTATTGCCATAGGTCCGTGACTTGTGACACTCACAAGTTGTTTTTCGTCTGGGCTAAACGTTACTGAATGAATGGCATTAACGTGAGCAGTTAAGTTGTATGGCTTTTTGTCCTGTTGCATATTCCAGATATAAAGTATACCCTTATTATCTCCACACGCTAGCAATTTGTTTGTAGATGCAAAGGTGACACTTGTTATACGTCTGCTTCTATCGGAGAGAGTAAAATTAACAAGTGGTGCCTCGGTTTTACCAATTTCCCACACTTTGGCGGTGTTACTATTGGATCCGATCGCATAGATTTTCCCACTGGGTGACACAGAAACAGAATAGTTACCCCTGAACGGGTTGAAACGAATTGGATCTTTTGAGGGGTTCGTGCCCTTCCATAGCATAATTCCCTGATTCCAATATCCACCTATAACGGTTTTTCCGTCTCCTGAAAATTCTAGCGAGTCAGGAATATTGGTATGTAAGTGAGTAGAGGTCCGCTGCTGAGAATTTTTGATGTCCCATATTTTAAATTCGCGTTCGGTAGCGATAACTAATTGGTTCCCGTTTGTAAAGTGTGTACATGCAATAGTTCTATCTGTTTCAAAATATGTATAACATTTTTTTTCATGTTCTACATTCCATACAGTGACAGTGTTATTGGATGTTGCTGCTGCATACAGAGTGCCCTCTAGCGAATAGGAAACTTGTATCCGACACTCTCCACAATTAAAAACGGTTTTGTACGGTTGCCAATTGTTAATCGTCCAAACTCGGACTGTACCCTTTTTCTCGCCGGCAGCAAGAAACTGTCCGCATGGCGAGAAATCAAGACTTTCTGTAAAATTGAGAGAATCTATAAAGCAAGCGAGACGTTTACCTGTTTTTGTATCCCACACTGCAATAAAATTAGTCGAGTGTGCAGGAGTACGGATGCTGCCATCTGGTTCAGCACGATGTAGCAAATTTTGGTCGGGCATTGTACATGCCAATAGACTACCATCCCTAGAAAAAGCTACGGGGCGTTGAGAACCACCAAACCATCTAAAATTCGTTTCCTTATGGAATTTTGCAACCTGTACACCTGTTTGCCAATCCCAAACATATAGAATATAGTCTCGCCTGCTGGAGGCTGCAAGCAATTGACTATCAGGTGAAAAGACAATCTGAGAAATTGAATGATAGGCTTTTTCTTTCTCCTCCCGATCCATCTTGGCAACACAAACACCCTTCTGAACATCCCATACCTTGAGAATCCCATCCCCATCACCGGTAGCCAGCCATTGTCCATCAGGGGAAAATGAAATAGCGGAAATCATTCCACGTTCTGTGTCCCATAGTGCAATGGGGTCCATAGTGGGAAGGGTATACCACCAAAGCCCTATACTACTACCGACAGCAAGATGGTGCCCATCTGGGGAGAATGCCAAAGCAGATATTCGGCCTCTCCCCAATCGGGCAGTACTTCCTTCTGGTAAATTCACAACTGCTTGCATCGCTATTACCTAAAATAAGATAAGGCAAACCTACGTTTTTAAATGGAGGACCGTTATCCACAAGATCCACTGCATTTAGAATCTTTTCCACAAATTGTTCCATCACAACTACAACCATCAGTCCCTTTACAAGAGGCACCATCAGGACAGCCTGGTTTGGTACTACCACACGCTCCGCTAGAACTACAGGATCCGCAGCTAGTACCGGTACAACTACATGCAGAGGAGGTAGTTAGGGTGCTCGCATTACTTCCGCAGCAACTTCCCATCTCGATAGAAGTTCCATCCAGGTTCGTTCCTTGTTCGGTATCTCCACAGCAACTCGCCGCATCCGTTGGTGTAGGAACAAACATATTCACAGCAAGCGTACCAGCAAAGACCAATCCGCCAGCAAGAAGTGAGACAATTAGCACGCGTCCCACGATACTTTTCGTGTTGAAAAAGGCTTTCATTTTTTTCTTCTCATATAGAAAATTGAAAGATTTTGCGTAAAATAATGATGCGTAAATGGTAGCAAACTTGCCTGACCCTGCTGCATCAAAACCAATTGAAAAAATAATAACATAGTTGCGAAAAACAGTCAATCAAAGAATCAGGCGGTCTAATTCCTCAGAACTTACGCAATTTTGACGATATGACGCTCTGTTAGAGGGTAAACTCTAAAAAAATACAGACGTTCTTAGGGCACAACCTAACAGGTTATGCTACAAAAGAGCGACCTGCGTAAGTCCTAATAAAAACTATAAGGGTGTGTAAATATTTTGTCATGA
>JAAXHD010000346.1 GCA_012271015.1 Candidatus Poribacteria bacterium
CTGCACAAATGGATTACACCAGGTACAGTTTAATTTTATTAGTTCAGAGATTAAACTTTGCCTGGTATGTGTAAGAGAACTTCTGGCAATACCGTACTGTGCTACACTGTACAGTAAGTGAAACATACTAGGGACCGCACGAGTACAAATTTGCTACCCCGAGTACTCGACTCGGTACTGAGTGCTCGCCCTAATTAAATGATTGTGACTAGTGACTCTAGAAATGTCACAGATGTGAGTAATTTGTGCCAGAAATGTATGCAACTGAATAAAATATGCAGGAACATGAGACATTCATGTTAGTTACACTTCTTCAACTCCAGATCAAAAAGAATTTGCAGAACTTTTTGCAACAATACTTTTCATATGACCCCAAGCTCATTTTTCTGTCAAAAATGGATTAATATAGCTTTGAGTATTCGAGTACCAAATAGCTACTCGGAGCCTTCGAGTTACTCGGTACTCATTGCAGTCCCTAAAACATGCTACAGGACACTTGTGTGAAGGACATTCTGTGCTAAAAATAGCACAGCACGCAGCCCACTGCAGCATACTAAAGCATACACTGTGTGTAGTGTACTATTGTGTATGTGAAAAAGGAAAAAAGTTGACTTTTCAAAAATAAAATCCTTAGATTGGAAGGCAGTATTTTTCCAATCTTCAAAAGTAACCTAATCTTCATAGTGTCTACTGTTCATAGTGTCTACTGACACTTAAGGAGGAAAGTTGGGCCAATTTGAATGGAATATCATATTAAAATGTTACTTGATTGTGAGCTATTTTAACTATTTTTCCCTGTACCTGAGCATGTTTGCTACCCGACCAAAACTACATTGAGCACTCTCTTGTTTCCCAAATACAGACAACGTGATCACTCGTCGATAAGGTCTATTGAATATTGATGTAATCTACAACAAACATTTCAGGATGCTGACTTGGATGAGACAGACATACAAACAATGACGAGTGCAAAATATTGTGACTCACCACACACATGTTTACTATTATTATTGTCTATATTTTAGGACTGAAATGATGACTGACGATTGAATTGATGCCCCAGGAAAAATATGACTGAAACGGCGTTGCCACCCGTCAGAGAAAAGTCAGGAAAAAAAAAAATTTCTTCCAAGTCAGGGAAATGTCAGGGACTTTTGTGATTTTTTAGAATGTCAGGGAAATATCAGGGAATTTTATCACATGCTACTCAGCCACTTTTAGTTTTTTTTTTGCATAAAGTAATGTCATTAAATGGGGCTTGTTTTTTTCATTGTCATTTTCATCAAATTGCATTGAATTTTTGTTGCGATGTAATCTCAAGAACTTAAATGTAGCCTCGTATTATTCATGGGAAAGTAGTGAGATTGACATTAAAAATTGCATAAGATGTCAGGCAAAATGAGAAAGAAGTCAGGGAAATGTCAGGGAATCGTCACCGAATTTTGTCAGGGAATTTTGAGTGTGCTCGAGAGTGGCAACCTTGTGAAAACGATGCGTCATCATTTGTTGCAGCAACCTTTTTTCTGTGTAAAGATTACTGTATATTTTTGATTTTTCATGAAACATTACTGTCACTAAATTTGTTGCAGCAACGGTTTATATTATTTAAAGATGACTTTACATTTTGGATTTTCATAGTTTGTGCCATTTATGTACGTATGTATTTATGTATGTGTGTATAGGTCATCCCGCATAACTTAACATGCTTAACTTTTTTTTTTTTTTTTTTTTTTTTTTAAAAAATTTTTTGCGGATGTTAGGTCACATCTTGCCCAAGGATGTTACGCCCAAGCGCTAGACCTGAAACTGCAACCTGCATATTTTTGGCCACAAACTCGGCACGAGATTTTTTGCCCCGTTCGGGATGCGAACC
>JAAXHD010000106.1 GCA_012271015.1 Candidatus Poribacteria bacterium
GGTCTAAATAAGCGTATGCACTTCATGGCATCCCATAACATAATCGTATTGTCGGAACCTGCACTGGCGAATTGACTCCCATCTGACGAAAATACAATAGCGTTCACGGATTCTGTATGCTCAGTAAGAGTCCTTAGTAGATCGCCAATAAGCAATTGTTCACCGGTGCGAACCTCCCATAACCGAATGCTACCGTCTCGGTGCCCGGCAGCAAGCGTGCCACCATCCGGAGAAAAGTCGATACAGATGGGCTGAGACGATCCATCAACGAAACTGCCCATAAACCTACCAGTTTGCACATCCCACAAGCGAACCTTTCGGACGTTTGATGTTTTTGTAACCGCATTTGCGATTGTTTTTCCATCCGGAGAGAATGCCACAGCAAAAAAATGGGCACCATAGCCGGTGAAAGTTTTGAGGAATTCACCCGTGTGTGAATCCCGCAATTGGAGTTTATGACGACCATAGGCGAACTTATCGCCATCTGGGGAATATGCAACTGAATACATCCGACGCGGGTGTCTAGTGATCGTTTTTAAAAGATTCCCGTTGGCACTGTCCCAGAACCGGACGGTGCTATCGTAACTTCCACTCACAAGCGTTTTACCATCTGGCGAATAGGCGATTGTAATAACGAAACTTTGATGATTCAGTGTTCTAAGAAGCTCACCAGTGTTGATGTCCCAAAGCCGAATTGTGTCATCATGACTCGCACTCACAAGCGTGCGTCCATCGGGTGCAAAGGCAACGGCATTGATATATCTGTCATGACCAGTAAGGGTTTTCAAGCGTTCCCCTGTCCCAACATCATAAATGTATACCATCCCTGTGTTTCCTGCACATCCAACAAGTTTGCCATCCGGTGAAAACGCCACAGTTTCTATCCAAACATCTTCCACAACAACAGTCGTTAACTGTTCACCAGTAGAGGCGTGCCATAACCTTAATGTACTATCTCTCGCCCCACTGGCAATCATTTCCCCATCGGGAGAATACGCCACGCAGTACACGCCACCTTCGTGCCCTCTGAGCGTTTTTAGCGATTCGCCGGTGTCGACATCCCATAACTGAATCGTCTTGTCGAAACTACCACTCGCGAGGGTCTGTGCTTTAGGACTGAACACAACCGAGCGCACACCGCTTCCATGTCCAATGAGCGTCGCTTTATTTTCACGAGTGTGTGTATCCCATACCTCAATTCTACCATCGTTATTGCCCGTAGCGAATAGGTTACCATCCGGACTAAAAGCCACGGATTTGACGTATGTAGCGTCTGCTGCGAGTAGATCAATTTCTTCGCCTGTCTCCACATCATATATCCAAGTGCCAACGGTTGTTGCCACGGCGATTTTATTCCCATCCAGAAAATACTTAATATCAAATATACTGCCCTTTCCGAATCGCGCTTTAGCACCCGCAGGTAGACTCCAGCGCATGTATTCTTCGGAGAAAGCGTTTACCGTGAAAATTGAGGACATCACAAAAAATGTAAAGAACACGAAGCGGAACAGATTCACTTTACGCATAAAGGTCAACTCCTTTAAAACAACCAAACCGAACAATGTTTACGAATGTTGCTATGGATTGATTTCCCAAAAAATCATCGTGCGATCATAACTACCACTAATAAGCACCTTACCATCCGGCGAAAAAACGATTGGGTAAACAGAATCATTATGCCCAGTAAATGTTGCCCTAAGCTCGCCTGTATCCGTATCCCAAAGGTTGATTTCTCGCGCATGTGAACTCGCTAATGTCTGTCCATCCGGTGAAAAAGCGATCGCATTCGTAATTTTCTGCGGGACAATAGATCTTAAATGTTCGCCGGTGCTAACGTCCCAAAAGTCAATTGAGTTATCCCGATTTGAACTCACAAGCACATCTCCCGAAGGAGAGAAGGCGACCCTGTTAATCCCGCCTCCAAAAGCAGCGATGGTTTTTATAGTTTTACCGGTGTTCACAGCCCATAATCGGATTCTGCCACTGTTACTTATACTTGCAAGAACGTCTCCAGACGGAGAGAACGCTAAATCGTGAACGTTGTGTTTATGCCCTATAAGCGTCCCATTTAAATCGCCTGTGTCAACACGCCACAAATGAATTATTTTGTCATAGCCACAACTTGCCAGTAAAGTCCCATCAGCACTGAAGGCAACGGCTGTGATTCGCTCTGCGTGTGCAGCCCGGACAATATGATTTCGCTCTCCAGTGTGCGCATCAAACATAGCCAAATCACCTTGCCCGTTGCCACAAGCGAACGTCACATTATCTGGAGAATAGGCAGCACAAGAGATTCTGTAGAGTCCAACCGCAAAAGATTTTAGAAGCGTAGTTGTGTTTGGATCCCAGAGTTGAAAATCGCCTGTAATTGACAAACACGCAAGGCTCCGCCCATGGGACGAGGACGTTATAAACCGAACTGCTATTGTGTTATGTCCAGTGATCGTTTGCAAACGCGTCCCTGTTGCAATATCCCAAATATGCACCGTATTGTCAGAACTGTAACTCGCAAGCGTACGCCTATCAGGACTGAAAGCCATCGAATAAAACCCATCCCCATTTTCCCCAAAAGTTGATACTTGCTGCTTTTCGTTGATATCCCATACGCGAATCGTTCCATCATTACTGCCAGACAGGAGCGTTTGACTGTCCGCGGAAAACAGTATTGCGCCGATACGGGTTGAATCGGGAGGTACATCTTCATAGTTCGGTTCAAGAGACATCAGAAATTCACCCGTATTGGCATCCCACATACCAATTTTTTCATCGTAACCGTAACTCGCCAATTTTTCGCCATCCGGCGAATACATGACTCCAGAAACCCGCTCCGTATGTCCGGCGATAGTTCGGAGCAATTCGCCAGTCTTCACATCCCAAAACCGAATCAATTCATCTCTGCTCCCACTTGCGAGCGTGTTTCCATCAGGACTGAACGCTACTGAATAAACAGTTCCGCTATGTCCACTTAGCGTTGCTTTGATTTCATTTGTCTGGAGGTCCCAAAACTTGATAGTCCGGTCAGAACTCCCACTTGCGAGCATGTTTCCATCAGGACTGAACGCCACTGAATAAACAGTTCCGCTATGTCCACTTAGCGTTGTTATGATCTCACCTGTCCGCAGGTCCCACAACTTGATGGTGCGGTCGTAGCTCCCACTTGCGAGTGTGCTACCATCCGGGCTGAAACACACCGAATGAACGCGATCCGTATGGCTCGTGAGAAAATCGAGTGTTTCTCCGGTCTGCTTATCATAGACCCAAACACCTATTGAACTCGCTACAGCAAATTTCGTGCTGTCCGGAGAAAATGCAATAGCATACACAAACCCCTTTCCGACGCGGGTTTTCGCCCCTTCGGGTAAGTAACCTTGCTTATGCGCTTGTGCCAAAGCATCGTCTGAACACATCACGAAAGCAGCAAGGAGCGCGAGAAAAGAAAACACTATTTTCATCAAAAATACCTCAATGTTAGGGAGAAGTTTGAAAAGTTAGCGGCAACGACACAATCCAGACCAAGATAAGTGAGGTCTCACAATAGGTGTGCCTCCGTCTGGAACGACAAGTGAGTTTAGTTAATTCGGAGTCAGTCTAACGAATGGAAAGTATACCACATTTTCTCTGTGATAACAACGTTTTCTGAAAACGTAAACAGAACACGCTCCTAATTATACATCTTATTCCCCCCTGATAAGGGGGGTTA
>JAAXHD010000434.1:0-512 GCA_012271015.1 Candidatus Poribacteria bacterium
CACTTGAAAGTTTTGATAAAAGATGTTTATGCATTGTGTCTGATAATAGTTTTAGTTAAGACATATTTTATGCAACGTAACGAAAATGTTAAGTTTCGTGTGTGTGAAGGTAGAAATTGTGGGAAATTTCACTGAAAAGGGGAGGGATGAACGGTCCCATTTTCGTACTCAATAACCTTTTCTGTAGAGACCCCCCAAATAAACAATTATACGTCCCCTACTTGTTAGCAGGCGCAGAGTAGTTACCCTCCTTGGTCCAGGCCTGATCCAGGGTTGCAGCCGCAACCCTTCTCCCACGTGACCACCCAAGCCATGGCCGCATCCAATAGGATCCGGTCCTGGCAGCCCCTATAAAAGAGCTGCGCCCCTATCGAAGTGCGGGCTTTGCACATGTACTTATTCTTGAGTAAACGTAATAAATGAGTTCAACGAATACAAAAGATAGTTGGTCTCTTTGAACGAAGCGAACACTAAATCCGCCGTCGAGCCGCCGGATTGCTCTCACATAAAGA
>JAAXHD010000434.1:603-833 GCA_012271015.1 Candidatus Poribacteria bacterium
CCGGGCAGGAGGTAAACCTTCGAAGAAGAAGCGACCTTCCTGCCAACAGGACAGAATCTCGAGACCAGGACGGATAACCAGGAAAATAGTGTGAAGCCATAGTGTGTGAGTGGCGAGAGGACCATTGGAGACAAAATTCAATTGAGTCAAGCCACGAGGGTTTACGGAACTGTGAACTGCACAGAGTGCAGATTTATAAGTTGTGGACCCTCCAACTGTTAGACACGAGA
>JAAXHD010000434.1:865-2425 GCA_012271015.1 Candidatus Poribacteria bacterium
AGTGTACAAGGACGAGCCGAACGGTAGAAGACGGTAGACGACCCAGGGAAGAGTCCCAGAGAGACCACCCGTAGGCAGAGACCGCCGAGCCGAGGCCGCAGAGTGTTCACCGCTCCAGTCGCAGCAGTTGCCGCTAGCAGCTTCCACCATCCCAGGGCACGATCCCGTCCGCCCCACTCAGCCACCGAAGCAGCCCCAGCGTAAACCAGTGCCAGTGTAGGCAGAGACACTGAGAGACACTCGCCATGTTCCGTGTGATGATAACAGGGTAAGCGACTGTACATTACATTGAACGGCAACAAATTTACCTTTATGCGTAAAAATTGAATGTTCACTTCAAATGTATGGTATTTGATATGTACCCTGTGGGACGGGTTTAATTGTATAGTTAGGGATTCGGATTGAAGGAAAGTAAATCCTAGACTCCCCTAAAGCTCGGTATTAAGAGTATTTTGATTATTGAATGTGCATGTTTGTGTAGAATAGAATATTGATTGATTATTATTCTAACGTCACTAAGATTTTGTGTGCGTGTATCGCCGATTTCTAGTGCATGTTTTAGGTAAATACTCGAAAGCGAAACTGTAGGGCTGAATACTTATTGAATCCGACTATATTTACAGGCGCCTTAAGTAAAGAATAGTTGGAAAAATTTGATTTAGATTCTAGAGAAAGGTTGGGGACGGGAGCGTGTTAAATGCCATCCCCTTAGACCCCTTTTGCTAGTAGGTATATTACCAGTCTGAAGCCGTGACGAGTGCGTGTGTCGCCGGCGACTTCATAGACGAACCTTGTACAAAAAGCTGTCACAAGCTGTGATCAAAAACCTGAGTTACCTTAAATGGATGACGATGATACATACGACTTAGTAAAAGTCATTTTAGAGTATTTAGATGAAATAGTGATTCAGTACTGGACTCGTGATGGTAGATTCACTTACCTAACCACCATTCCTAAAAGCTTTTTTGATCTTGACGAAAGCGAACTTGAATGGAAACACTGATTGTAGGTACTGATTTGTTTTTAGATATTGAATTGTTTGAAGGATATGTATTTGTATGGTTTTATGCTGATGATAGATTAACTTGGTCTTTCGGTACTAGGAACGCTTTTGATATTCAATTCTTTACCGATCGAAACCTAGGGAATCTGATAAATGTATAGGCTAGATGTAAATGGAAGTAGATAAATTACATGTTTATGTGTTAACCTTTTTAGACGCAACAGTAGTAGTTACGATCCAAAACGGACTCATAATACAAGAACTACTCATAGACCAACCAATTCCATTGGAGAGAGTCCGCTTTGTACCTCTGGATTTGATGCCAGAGCAGTTTTTAGACAAAGGCGAAAGCGAGACCGATTCTTACGACTCGGATACAACCATCAGGTATTATGACGGACCGAGTTCCCCCTAGAAGCCGCCGTCCAGGTACGGCCGGTCAGTTTGAAACTGAGCCACCCTCAACCCCTAGTAGAATGAGGGCCTTAGATAATAGAACGTCTCAATTGCATGAGGCATACGATGCCGCATTGGCCCAAAGGAGAATGGGAAATATG
>JAAXHD010000434.1:2577-2924 GCA_012271015.1 Candidatus Poribacteria bacterium
GAGATGATGCAGAACAGAACGGATTCCGCTAATCCAAGGCCTAGGCCTGAACCCTCGTCTGTTACAGACAGAGATCTCCCCACTGTTGAAGCAGCTCGTCGATATGCTGCCCAACAAGGAACTGTAGGTGCTAGAACCGCAGAAAGTAGAATAAGCAGGCTGAATCAGCAAGGTCCCCCTGCTCGAGATAGAATCAGAGAATATTTAGACCGATCTGTAGAAAGAGATGAAAATGAGTTGAGACAAATTGAACGTGCGCGCAGTGTACCACCGCATGATTATCAAGAGACACCTACAGGTAGACCTACTCGACCAGGCTCCGCAGGTCGTAATACAGCCATGACCCA
>JAAXHD010000434.1:3061-3531 GCA_012271015.1 Candidatus Poribacteria bacterium
AATGATAAGAATCTTTTATGTGTTACATTGCCAAATCTTGCCTCCAAATACGGATCCAGTCAATTCTTAGTATGTTTGCGCACTGGAGTATTATATGTAGTACAAGAAGAGGGAAGATTTTATGAAATACACGACGAACAAGCCAGATATCAACCCTTCACAGGAGAAGAATTGGCCGCGCAGCGAAGGATGGGAATGGTAGAGATGTCCACCACGCATCCAGGAATGGTTCAGACCTTAGCCTACCCTCCGACCACCCCTGCTGCTGAATCCACCAGAATAACAATGGGAACAGGAGCCTTTCAGCCAATAACACCTGCAGCCGTACACATTCCACCACCTGCTACAGTTACACTTAGACTACGCCGTGGGGAACAACATGAAGAACCAGACGGATCAGATGTCACAACAAACCCAAGTGCTCCTGTCACAACAACTACCACTAGTGCAAATAGTGCAACCCAACCGAA
>JAAXHD010000361.1 GCA_012271015.1 Candidatus Poribacteria bacterium
TGAGACTGCATGTCGATCATAGATTCCGTGTCCGAAACCCTGTCGACCCGAGGGTGTACAGGTTAACACTTACACAGCTTTTATTCATCCGCTACAGGGTGCCGTAGTGTATTTCCTTTACGCGGACAGTTCAGGCCAGACAAAGATAAGACGCAGCAGGGACGATAGTCCGTATATCACGGTCGGGGTGATTGTTCACGAAAAAGACTGGAGATCGATAGAAGACAAGATCTCGGCAGCAAAGGGCAGGATATTTCCTGAGTTGGATCCGTGCAAGTGGGAGCTACACGCGCATGACATTTGGAATAGCAAAGATGTCTTTGCAGATAGACGTATGAGGATAAACCGTGCGAAAAAACTGGAGATCTTCTCTAGGATCACAGACCTTGCATGCGAGTTGGATATCACGATAGTCAGCGTGGTTATGTTCAAAGACAGGATGATGGAGATGTACCGTTCCCAGACAGTTATGGACTATTCTTGGATGTTTGTTGCCGAGCGGTTTGAGCACTTTTTGATGCAAAAGCCGGCGGAAACCAACAACGGACTGCTGTTTATAGATGCCAGCCAAAAGAAACCCGAATCGGATATCAGAAATGCTCTGCGGAAGGCGGTAAAAAATGACAGTATCTGGCAGAGTATAGATCATGTCATTGAGCATCCTATCTTTGTAGAATCGCACGCGCATAACTTGATTCAGCTGGCGGACATGATCGCGTATGTAATGCTCAAGCACTACAGGAGTGATTCGGAATTCGAAGGATTGTTTGAATTGTTAAAGTCCAAAATGTACCGATCCGGCAGCAAACTAGACGGTTTTGGTCTCAAGGAATTTCCTTAGCTGTGTTGGTCGAGAAGCAGGTCCGCACAGTTGCGGTGAAACTGCTTCCCTAAAGTCACACGCTTGTGGCTCTGATCTTACTATCTGTTAACTACGCTATAAAGTGATTGCTGCGTGGGTTCGTACACACTCAGGTCGACTTAGATTTACGTAGAAAAATTTGATCAAATAGTCAACAAAATTAGGACAAAACCTTTAGATCGTACCATATGATCGAATTTTCATGACCGATTCGGAAACCACGGTTCTGCGAAAGGAGCTTAGCAAGGTGCTGGTTAGGATGGAGGAACAGGAGAAGAGCATAACCGGGCTGGAGAAGAGCAACGCCGAAAAGGATGAGGAGATTAGCATGCTCAAGTCAAGGCTTGCATACTACGAGAGTTCCAACATGTCGTCCTCAACCACATCGCTTTACAACTCAAAACGCAAGAAGTACAGGAAGCGGCGCGGGGAGAAGAGCTCGGGCGGGCCCGGGGAGAAGGTAGAGGGTGGCGACGGTGGCGACGGTGGCGACGGTGGCGACGGTGGCGACGGTGG
>JAAXHD010000107.1:0-504 GCA_012271015.1 Candidatus Poribacteria bacterium
ACCACGCTCGTTGAACATCCAGACCCGATTTTCTGATGATGCGGGGTGTTTGATTAGATGGATGGTGCTCCAGCGAGCTGTCGGCACAGCCGAAAGGTCCTCCCAGACGCGATCACCGTTTCGGGCATCAATACAACGAAGTTCGCCGTAACTGTCCACGCCGTAAATGTAATCTCCGAAACGTACAGGTGTCGACATTGTGGTCTGAATGGCTTCAGTATTCCGCTCATCTTTGCCGGCGCGATGCCATCCAAGTTCGATTGTCGATGCGTCCGATAGCAGCTTCAGCAGAAGCGAACCTTCATAAAAATTCGTGAAAAACAATTCATTCTCATAGAAAATCGGGGTCGCAATCCCGATCTCCCAACGGGTAGCCGGGAACGGGTGAATCCAGTGTACCGTCCCTGTCTCTGGGTCAAGTGCGGCGATATTATTCCCTGTCCAACAGATTAGGATTCGTTCCCCTGCATACGTGATAACAATTGGTGCGGAATAGGAAGCGTT
>JAAXHD010000107.1:532-1162 GCA_012271015.1 Candidatus Poribacteria bacterium
CTTTCCATTTTTCCTCGCCGGTTTTCGGATCAAATGCAACGAGACAAGCGTCCGGTTTGCCACCGACTTGGACGATGAGGTTCCCCGCCTCAACAATAGGCGCGCTCGCGAACCCCCAAATCGGTATGCTAATATTATACTCTGCAGTGAGTTTCTTTTTCCAAAGAACATCACCTGTAACAGCGTCGAAACAGTGCAAATGTCCCATCGCACCTAAAACATAGGCGAGTCCATCGTGGACAGTGACAGTCGCACGCGGTCCCGCGCTATAATCAATCTTGTAAACAGCATCGTAGGTGTAAGACCAAATTTGATCGCCAGTCTCCCAATCGAAGCAGTGGACGCGTTCCACCTGTTTCGGTTTTGTGAGTCGATCGGTAACGTATACACGTCCATCGGCAACAATCGGTCCGCTATAGCCGCTGCTGATAGGCACACGCCAGCGAATCGGGATCTGTTCTTCTTCAAATTTTTCGATGATACCGGACTCTTTCCAGGTCCCCTCTCGGTTTTCACCGCGCCATTGTGACCATTCGCCCGCCTGCGCAAATCCGGCGATGATAAATAGTCCGACAAGTAGGTATGTAAGTTTCTTCATGTTTTATGTATAACTCCTCAGCCAGAGAACCA
>JAAXHD010000400.1 GCA_012271015.1 Candidatus Poribacteria bacterium
GCGAACCGTGTGAGGGATATCGAACCTTGCACGTATACGCGTAGCGTCCCTACTGTTAATGCAGTAGGGTGATGAATGTGCGCAAGCACATCAACAAAGTTGATTTTTCAAACTTAACTTTATGTAACAGGAGAATTTAATAGATGAAAACGTTTTCAGGTTTAAGCTTATTTACACTCGTCTGTCTCGGCTTGGCTATGCTGCTTATTGGGAACACTGCCCAGGCTGCACCCTATTCGTTTACTTACTCGGGGACAACGGGACAGGCTTTTCCGGTTGGAGAAAAAGTTAACGTTACGTTTAGACTTATCGATCTTGCCAGCGGAAACGGGGTAAATGCCCAGATAAATCTTGTAGCATCGGGCGGTATTGCCATCACTTCCCCGGCTACAGCTGTAGCGACGGGATCCGCGAATACCGTAAACGGTATATTGACGGTGCAGGTTGAAATTACGAGTCTGAGCCAAGGAACGCTTGCAGCTACTCCTAATCCACTGTCCCTATATTCGGTGTCTTCGACAGCATTTTTCAATGCCAGGGATATACCCGAACCGCCGGCAATCCTTGTTGTTCGCCCGCCGGTTCTTAAGACATCGGATAAACCGGACACGGTGACACCAGATCCACAGGGGGCTATTCCTCAACAGCCATCCGCGATACAGGATCTGAAAGTTGGCGATATATTCGTATCACATATTGAGATTGAAAATGTCGTTGATTTATCGAGTTGGCAGATGGACATTGCGTTCAATCCTGCGATACTTGAAGTGGTTAGGAAAGATAATGGCAACTTTGACATCACAGAAGGCAATCTTCTGGAAGGCGGCAATATAAATGCCTTTTTTCCTACACCCACGGTGGATAATGCAACAGGCAAGATCACCGGCATGAGCCAGACGCGTATTGGGCGCGAGCCAGGGGCTCCGGTGGGAACTTACATTCCGTTTCCTTCAGGGGTGGGTTCCAAATCCAGCCCCGCCAGCGGGCGGTTGGTATCGATCTGTTTTAGAGTCAAGGAATTTGCGGAGGAGTCATTAGGACTGCACAATGTGCAACTCAGCAATTCAAACGGTCAACGGATATCTTACGGGACTGTCATTAACCCAGTCGTCGTGACCCTTCAGTATCCGCCAGAGGATGTTAATCGGGACGGGTCTATAGATACAGGTGATCTCAGTATAATCGCAGCACTTCTTGGGCAAGCCAATCCAATCAACCCGCGGGCTGATATAAACGAGGATGACATTGTCAATGTGCTTGATATTATCCTAGTTGCCAGTAAACTTGGGAATCCCGTGACGGTCACGGATGTCAGAAACCCGAATAGATTTATAGTGCCGCCTGTAGCTGCGCCGTCTGCAAATACGGGTCTGTCAGCCAATCTGGATCGGACAACGATTCAAGGATGGATAGACTTTGCGCAAGTTGAGGATGACGGTTCAGTGATCTTTGATCTCGGTATTGCGAATCTTGAAGCCCTTCTGGCTTCCAGGATTCCAAGCGAGACGCGCCTCCTGCTGAACTACCCGAACCCGTTCAACCCTGAAACGTGGATTCCGTATCAGTTATCAGAGGCAACGGATGTGACAGTGACTATTCATGCTACGAATGGTTCCCTGATTCGCACGCTTG
>JAAXHD010000392.1:0-962 GCA_012271015.1 Candidatus Poribacteria bacterium
GTTGGAAAGGATTATTCTGTGCTTCGTTGATGTGCACACTGCCTAAGTTATAATTGATGAATTCAGCGAGGTTTAAACTTTGAGCAGCGTTAATTTCGGTGTGAGTCGCCGTTTGTATATTCGCAGGGACCTTATTTTTCGGGAGTCCCACGCCGTGGAGGGGTGTCACGCCGATTACTTCGATCGGTTCCATCTTCAGCGGTGCTTCCTCAGAGACCGCTGAGGTATTCCCGAAGACGAGTAGAAGCCACCCAATAAGCATACAGTTGAAAGCTCTGAATAAACTGTTTGAGAATACCACTTCTTTCTCCTTCTTGTAGGACGCTAAGAAAAGAGATGGAATATATTAAAAACCGAGACAGTGGTATCTATGATACATCGTAAGACGCTTTCACGCAAGAAAAATCAAACCTGTTACGGATAACGAAACCATCTGTAATGAGCACAAAATACCTTTTTTACAAGTTGGCATAATGTCTCCTTTCTATTAGGGGCATTACACCCTAAAACTATCTATAAGGCAACACGCTCGTTTTAGGAATAGAGGGCGGTTGTCAGATAGATACCGACAACCGCCAAAGGTGAGTCAATTGGAGTTCCAGTGATATGAGGACTGATCGCAGCCTATGGGGAAACCTTTAGCCGGGCCCACTGCGTCGTGAGTTTCGCCCCAGCAGAGACAGATAGACTCGTGTGAGGAGTCCACGCCATCCCCCAGTTATCACTCGGATGATCCGTCAGATTCGTTATCCGTCCATCGCTCAAACGATACTTATAGATCTTGAAAATGTTCGTATTCTTGACGAAGCCATTCGCAACCGCCGCGAATAGCACGGCTCTGCCATCGTCTGCCCAACATACCTTATCTATCAACCACTTTTTCGGGGTGTCCAAGACCTTCAGATTCCGACCTTGATTGTTCACGATAATCACCCGATTCGCAACACGTTTGGAATTGACAC
>JAAXHD010000392.1:1030-1745 GCA_012271015.1 Candidatus Poribacteria bacterium
CCAAACGGCCGCCGGGGTTTTCGAAGCAAAGGTCTGTCGTTGCGTCCATCTGGGTTCATAGAGTAGAGTTGATGTCCGAATTGGTCGCGCCTGTAGAGGATCTTTCTGCCATCTGGCGACCACGCTGGACCTGCGGCCCCCCGGCTCTCTCCCGCCGTGTCTGTGAGTTGCCGGACTTTACGGGTGGCGATCTCCATGACATAAATCTCCGGTCTGTTCCCGCTCCGAGTGCTCGTAAATGATAAAAGCTTCCCATCTGGTGACCAAGTCGGAGCCGCATCCAAGGCAGGATGTTGCGTCAGATTCCGTTGTCGGCTGCCATCCGCATTCATAATGAAGATGTCATCCTGTGGTGGCTGCCCAGGTTCCTCCGAAGGTAGGTACAGAACAAAGGCAATCTGGCTCCCGTCTGGAGACCAACTCAAGTTGCCGGGTGCGTAGGGCCTGTCTGTAACTCTACGAACATTGCCACCCTGATCGTTCATCACATAGATATTGCTTTTTCCATCGCGGTCAGAGAGGAAAGCAATATCTGCCATAGCGTGCGTGGAGACGCAGAGAAGAAAGGTGATGAGTATCCAAAGTTTCCGCATTTTTTTTCTCCTTCTTTGAGTGAACGCGGGCACGCATATACTTTATGCCCGCGCTCGGAGGACTTTCAGTCCTATTCCTCTTTCTTGTGCCGAAAATCCAGACTTTCATTTGCCTGCCAGTG
>JAAXHD010000142.1 GCA_012271015.1 Candidatus Poribacteria bacterium
TCCATCCGCCCCTTGACTTGGTACATAAGCCCTAAGCCGCTACACGCATCGGCTTCCATTTCCTGATCCTGCAACTGCCGTGCTCTGGCAAGGGCTTTTCGATATAGCCCTTCGGCCCTGTCGAGTTCACCTTGTTCCTTGTAATAGCGCCCCAAAAGGAGACAAGCCTTCGCTTGGGTGCGTACATCTCGATTTTGTGAGACCCGTGCCCGCTGTATGGCTATGTCGCGTTCGGAAATTAACGGAATAATTTCCATAGTTATAGCTTTTCACTGCTTTCTATACCAGAGGCATCCCTCGCGCAAAAGAAGCGGTGGTCTTCTCCTCGCTCACCTCGTAAGACTGTGGATCGGATATGGCCTATGGGATTCAAACGGCTTTATGAGAGACGAAACATCTGCGATTATTCGCTCTTGAGTGTCTGAATCGGGTTTATCTGCACTGCTTTGCTAGTTTGTAAAACGATAGTGATTATAACGGTCAGGGCCTGAATCAGACTACCTAGCAAAAATTCCCACCCAACGGAATCGATTCGATACGCAAAATGCTGTAACCAGGCTTGATTAGTTATATAAACGACAGGCCAAGCAATCAGATTAGCTACGACCAGCCAGACCAAAACGGGTTTCATCAGCAAACACACAAGATTAGGAGAAGAAGCACCTAACACCTTGCGAATGCCAATTTCCTTCATACGCTGCTCAACCGAAAAAGAGGCTAGCCCCAACACACCGAGGCAAATAATCGCAATGGACAGGGTGCTGAAAAAGCCGATCAGACGGGAGGTCCGCTCTTCTTCCCGGTAGAATTGATCGAAAACTTCGTCGAGAAAATAGTATTGAAAGGGCTCATTGGGCACGATCGCGAACTCGCGCGTCTTGGTTTCGAGAAACGCCAAGGCACCCGGTATATCTCTCGAGTCGATTCTGACTGTAAGATGGTCTATAATAAGCTTGTTCCTCATATTCCACCGGAGCCCAATTACCAGCGGTTCGATAGAATGGTGCAAAGACTGGTAGTGAAAATCCTTGACTACGCCGATAACCTTACTCGAAGCGGAGTGACGCTGTAAATAGTAAGGGAGTACCAAGCTTTTACCGACCGGGTTTTTCCACCCTAAGAACTGGGCGGCCGATTCATTGATGATGAAGGCATCATGCTCATCCGAGGGGAAATCTTCTGAAAAGTTGCGCCCGGCGATGAGCTCCAAACCCATGGTTTCTAAGTAGGTATAACCGACATGAATATCATTTATACTTACTGCATCCTGTCCTTCCGGAATAAACCTGCCCGGACCAACTGAGACACCGAGTGATCCGAAAGTACCTGATATGTTCAAAATTCTCGGATCCTGCAAATACTCGGCAATACTCGCTGGCTGTAAGGTCTTCGCGGGAATTACGACCACCTGTTCCCGATCAAACCCTAGGTCGTGGCTTTTCATAAATGCCAATTGATTGCGCAATGCAAGTGTGGTAATAATGAGAACGATGGAGAGCGCGAATTGAAAAATGACCAGCGTTCTTCGCAGGAAACCGGCTGTGGCTCCACTTTGGGTATGCCCCCCCAAGGTGTCCACAGGGTTGAATTTGGCTAGAAAAAAGGCGGGATACAAACCAGAAATCAGACCAATGCACGCGATAGAAGCGAACAGCCAGAGGCCATAGTCTATCGCAAGGCGAAAAGCGTCTATCTCTACATCCGTAAAAAATCTACTTACATAAGGCCATGAACACAGTACCAACACAAGACTGACCAGAAACGCAAAGAACGTCAAAAGAAGCGTTTCACCCAAGAATTGCTGAACTAATTGCGACTGCGTACTGCCTAGGGCCTTCCGCAGTCCTACTTCTTTCGCCCGTTGGGTAAACCGAAAAGTTGAAAAATTGACATAATTGATGCACACAATAAGCAAGATAACCAGCGCAATGCCCAGCAAAAGATACAGGTACCGGACATCTCGGTTGGGACTCAGTTCATCTTCGAAATGGGAATGGAGGTGTATGTCTTGTACAGATTGAAGAAAAAGTTGCTTCTCCCATTCTTCTAAATCGTATTTATGTCGCTCCAGAAACGCGGGAAATTTGTTCTCCAAAACCTCAGGCGAGGCGTTCTCGGCTAATCGAATGTAGGTGTAGTACCCGAGATCATTCTCGCCCCTTCGGAGCTTTTGACTATTTAGCGACACGACAAAATCAAATCTAAAGTGGGTGTTAGGCGGGAGATCTTGGACCACGCCTGTAACAGGGCATTCGCGTATTCCGATACGCAGGGTCTTACCCACAGGACTGTCGCTCCCGAAGTACTTCGAGGCGGTCTGTTCTGTCAATACAATGGAATAGGGTGCCTCCAGTACCGTTTGTGCATCTCCTTCTATCAGGGTAAAGGAAAAAAAATTAAAAAACATGGGGTCTACAAAATAAATCTGATTCTCCAAGAAGTGTTTTTCCTGATAGTGAACAGACAAAGGCTTGCTGTAGTAGCCACGACGGACGCGTACAATGTCTTCGATTTCTGGAAAATCACTTTTCAATAAAGAGGCCATGGAGTGCTCGATATTAGCAAAACTACGCCGGGTGCCCGTCCGTTTTTCGATCACATCTTTTCTAACTCGATACAGACGCTCCGCGTTTTCGTGGAAGGCATCGTAACTCATCTCATGTGCAATAAAGGCAAACGCAATAATGAAGCAAGCAAAACCGATCGAGAGTCCCAATACACTTATAGACGAGTGCATTTTGTAGCGAAATAGGCTTCGCAGTGCCAACGTCAAGTGACTTCGCAGCATGCCAAATCTCGTTTTCCGGTCCCAGCCTAACTCCTGATGAAAGACGACGCTAGGAACTCAGTTTTGCTAATAATCCAAAGCGAATTTCACAATCGATGGATAAAAATCAAACTGATCCAAATACACATACCCATCTTTGTCGGCATGAAAATGATAAAGCGAGCGTTCTCTGTAATGATCGATGCAATCATCGGATAGAGGTGCCGTCAACAACAGCTCCCCTTTTGGGGAAAACAGATCAAAGTAAGCCTCCTTCTCATTACTCTGGTGGTCTATAAAGCGGAAAAAGATGTTCGCAATTTTTCCATCCGGTAAGATAGCCAACCCTTTTGAGGCACAACTAATAATTCTAGGGGACGTTTTCTCCATGGGAGATCCAAGGCCCGCATCGGGACGCTCGATGGTAGCAAGTAATTTGCCATTAGGTGAGAATTTCCGTATTTCGTATGGATAGGGCAAGGCATAGTATATGTTTTGGTCGCGATCAATCGCTATGCGTCCCATATTCCCCGACTCCAAATCATGGACGCCTTCGCGATCACAAAAAGCCAGAACGAATTGACCGGAGGCATCATATTTATGAATCAAGGGACCTTCAAAAGACGACGGCCGTCCTATCACATAGAATGCTCCTTCTTTGTCTATAACTAGTTTATATGGCATCATAGATGTTTCTATGGTTCTTAAAAGAGTGCCGTCCTCCTGAAAGATAGTGATCCGTTGCATATCAAAATCCGCAACAAAAAGATTATTGTCCTTATCTACTGCAATGCCTCTGAGGTCCATAAATTCCCCAAGTTCCATTCCATTCCCATTCCCAAACGAGTGAAGGAATTGGCCGCGAGAAGAAAACTTCAGAATTCGATACAGACCAGTGTCTCCAACATAAATATTGCCGCTCGTATCCGTATCAATACCACTAATATGCCCGAAGTTATAATTCGGTTGATCTATATCATCTGTTCCAATCGCAAATTGCTGCTGGAAGAGATAATTCTCACCGATGCAAGGCGAAGTCTCTGCAAAACCATATTCGGATGAAATGAACAAGATAATGATGGAACAGCAAAGGCTTCCTAGAGCACAAACCAACAACCTCATTTTCAGCTCCTTATGATATCCTCTTAGGTATGTCATGTATGCCATGCCCATTGGCTGCAATTACATTCTAAACCTAAGTCGAAGTAAAGAACTCAGGGATCAACACACTTTCCGCAAGACAAGTGAGAATAGTCTTTGAATTTACCGCAGTCATCGGAGTCACAGTCATAAAGCTCTACCACCTTACCCTGTTTTTTACAAGTCTCCGTCGACGGAACAGGACATGGATTTAACTCAGCACGAGCTTCAGTAACTTTGAGACCAAGCGCAGCCGCTACTGCAGTTGCTCCTAGCACTCCTAAGGCATAAAAGCGTCTCATAGGTATCACCTCCTTTCTGTGTGAATATTGTGAATAGGCCAATGGGCATGGCAGTTTCGTGTGAAACTCATTATCACTCGGGTGAGTGTTGTTACTCAGATTCACAAAATTTCGAGTAAACGGACAATTTTCTCCTTATATAATTTATGCTCAACTAGTGATGGTCCAGAGGCACTGGCATCTATGATCCTTCCAAGATTATCGACTAAAACTTTGGTCGGGGTATTTGTGATGCCAAAAGCGTCTTTGTAGCCTCCTGCCGGATCTAGAAGTATCGGGAAATCAATATGTCTTCCTCTTTTGAAGATTGTCATCTTGTAGGTGTCAACTGGAGCCGTAGTGATGCCGAGAACGGTCACATCGGAATTCTCATAGGTCAGGTCTATGTCCCGCCAAAGCTTCGCCTCTAACAGGCACGAAGGGCAATCGTCTGGTGAGAAGAATATAAGTAGTGTCAGTTGTGCATCGATTGCCTCGGAAGAGATCACATCGCCATTCAGTGAAGATAATTCAAAGTGTGGCATGGTGGAACCAATGGGGACAGACGACGTCCAGCTTATTATACCTTTGGACTCCAGTCGTTTAGTCTCGTTCAGAATATCGATGTGAAGACTGGATTGGAGATCCCAAAGAAAAATTCCTGAACTGGCGAGAAAAGCGATCAAAGCAAATCTCCAAAAATATGGATTTACTTTCATTTGGAACCTCTCTCCATATCCAGTTTGATTCTGTAAATACCGGTTGCGAATTTATCGACACTTTTGGTCGCTCCCGATATACCGTCCACATTGAATCCAACCAGCATTCTTTCCTTTATTGCCTTGTTCTCGAATTGGGCAATAAAGGACTGCTGCAATTCCACTGGCATGGGTTTACCATACAGGTGAAATGGATCAATCAGAATGATATTTCCAATTTTCCCGTTTCTCACCTCGATAAGAGCCCTGACATCCGCACACACGGGACACGAAATATCCTCACGAATTTGGTATGCAACGCCTAGTAAGGTCCATCCTTGGGAGACTTCGTATCGAACCAAGCTTCCTCGCGTCTCACGGCGATAGGACGTGAACCCTGGGAAAAAGCGATTCAACAATTCTCTCAGTTTTTTGTCCGGCAAACGGGTGAAGACCTCTTCCAAGCGACTTTGCTCTCGGTCCTCTAGCTGCCAGAGCTCTATGTATAGCGCACACGTTCCACTGACGATTGCTATATTGACGAAAACGAGAACGATAACCGTATAGGATAAAACCCGCAGAAAGATACCTCTTTCAACCTCACCCAAAATCGTTCTCCGTTCCAGAGCTGCGTTCACACTTTCCAAGTCGACAATAAAAAAAATAACACGACCGTTCCTCACGTCAACGACGAAAAGTTACTCATACGTCCGAATGCTTCCGTCTATGTCCACTTTTTCGTTGTTCGAGAGGAGATGTGCCATAAATTTTTCTAAACGCTTCGTTTAAACGCTGCGGAGAACGAAAACCACAGCGTCTCGCAATTTCAGAGATTGGCAAGAAAGTTTCTTCGATCAAAGGTTTGGCCTTTTCAAGTCTGACTTCCCTCAATTTTTCACGAAAAGTCATGCCCAAATGCACTTTGAACAAGGAGCAGCCATACGATTTAGAAAATCGGAAATAGGCCATGACGTCTTTGAATTC
>JAAXHD010000030.1 GCA_012271015.1 Candidatus Poribacteria bacterium
GTAGTGCTGGCGGAAGCTTGACGCCGTCGTGAAGACACGGATGAAGATTAGCGACTGTCTTGTATTTAAATAGCTCGACGATAGTTTTTTTATGCAGAGCCGGCGGAAGCAATGGGGGATTGGTCGGGCCAAATAATTAATTATTCATTATTATATGTACCCCACCCACATCGAATAATGAATACATTTGTGAGACTCAATCAAGTGGGGTGTGTGCCGTTTACACATTCGATCAGCTAATGTATTTTCGACGATTCAGAACGACGGCAATGCCATCTAGGAAACGGCGGCAACAATTGTAGATTCGCACAACTAGTCGCATAATTATAGAAACGTTCTATTCCACCACTCGACTAGTTCCTCGCGACGTGAAACCAAGCGGTATTTTAGTACACACGAGGCAACTGTTGTCCCGTGGCGAAGTTGCGCAACAAAAGTTGCCCAGCGTGTTCAAGGCCAAAACATGGCGAACAGGCGTGAAAAGGCATATACAGCACTGCCACAGGGCATAGGAACGTGAGCGTTTACGGTGTAATTACTTGAGCAACAACGCTGCACTACAGACAATAGTGGCAATAGCCAGCTACAATTAAAGTCAACCGAATACAATAAAGTCAACGGAACTTTCCAAAAACGGAAAGGCGGTGCTCTGAGTCACCAACAAATGACCTTGCAACTTCCATACAGGAAGTACTGTCTGTTCGATCTTGATGTATATGAAGAAGGAGCAAATGGTTAAGCCGTTCCTGTGTCATTGTTGTCCGGAGGTACGTTTTGAGTCGCCTCATGGCACTAAAGGAACGCTCACTCACTGCATTCGTGGAGGGAAGGATCAAAATGAGCTTAAGAAGAGTGACAACTTCACTGATGAGAACGCGCTCATTTTCTGACAAACTCAAAACGAACTGTTTCAAGTCCTTGATAGACAGTGTTGCCGACTTCAGGTCATCAGGGAAAATGGCCTGCAGTGTCTCAAGGTGCAGTTGAAGCTGTTGTTTGTCAAAGTCACCCTTGTAGAACTGACAAACGAACTCATACTCCTCTTGTGCACTCTCTCCACGAACCGTCCGCAGGAGGATATCTTCCAAATGCCGGTAGATGCGGAAGTGTGGCTGGTCAAAACGATCTTCAATTGCACTGATGGCAAGGTCAAGAGCCTCAAAGTACGACTGGCGGTAGTGAGATTTACAGTCTGTTGGGAAATGAGCTGGAGCACTACCTTCATCAAGTCGACAAGGTACTTTCCTCTTTCGTGGCAGCTTAGGGTCATCGACATCCACTTCTTGGTGATCTCTGAGGACAAGATCCCAAAAGGCATCATAGCGCTCATCACTGCGAATTGACTGCAATGTTTTAACTGTCATTGCAGCAATATGTGCACCTTCGGTGGCAGACATAGAGGTGGACTGGAGCGTTTTGCTCAAGTTGTCGGTATGCTTCAAAATGAGTGAAGCAAGGTGCAGTCCAAAGTAGAAAGAGAACGTTTTGAACTGGAACTCCACACCAATTATCCTTCCTTTGATAGTAGGGTCAGAAGTAGAGTCTTTTGTTGTTTCCCACAATTGCTGTAGAGCTTTGTAATTTGTCAGAACGGACTTCAATGAAGCTGCACGCACTGTCCAGCGGGTGGGACACAAGACTCGAAAACCAGGTGACTCAATGGCCAGCTCATTCCTGAGCTTCTCCAACTGTGCTGTTCGCTTTGGTGAGAACTTCACCAATTTTGAAACTTCAAAAGTGACATCTAGGGCATCCTTGGTCACTTTGCAATTCTTGATTGCATCTCCAGCTGCCAAATTTAGAGCATGACCATGACAGTGCAGGTAGAGAGCACATGGTTCCTCATCAAGCAGCTGTTTTGCAACACCACTTCTCGGGCCACTCATGTTGCTGGCACCATCGTAACACTGGCCACGGCACTTGTTCAATCTTAAGTTCATCCGGACCAAGGCATCCTTGATGACGTGCACAATAGTTCCAGCACACATATCGTCAATCATGTACAGCCCAATGAAATCCTCATGCACCTCCAGATCAATGTTAGTGACGTAGCGAATACAGATCACCAACTGTTCCTTGTTGGAAGCATCAGTGCATTCATCACACATGATGGAGTAGAAGCTTGATTCGTGAATAGCGCATGAAATATCACGCAGCACTGACAATGCCATCACTTTCAGAAGCTCGTTCTGGACGTCATGAGACACGTACTTGTTTGTCCTTTTTTCCAGCCACTCCGCAAGATGCTGATCATCTCTGGCACGCATTTTCATAAGTTGCATAAAGTTGGAGTCTGCATCATCTCCACATCCACGCAGTGGTATCCCTTGCCTAGCCAAGAACTTGAGATTTGCCAGGATCTTCAGAAGGCATTCCCTGTTCTGTTTCTTTTGCTGAGAGTGCTGTGATGACAGCATTTCACCAACATCAGGACAGGCAGATGGCAGAACAATGGAAACTTCGACAGCTTCCTTATGGCAGGCTGAGGATTCATGATTTTTGAACGCAATCGTGGCATCCTTCCAGTACGAGAACCCCTTCTGCAGGAAAGACGGGTCTGATCTTTTGATGGCCATTTTCTTCCCTTGGACTGACTTGATGCAGAGGTGGCAGAAAACAACATCCTTTTCTACGTCATACGTCAGCCATGGCCAAGTGCGGAAATACTCAGCCTTACAGGACCTCATTTTCACATTAGATTTTCCAAAGCTTCTTTTTGGAAAACAGAAGGAGGAGTCAGGATGAAAAGCCTTTTCAGGCAACTCAGGAATCGAAAGGGACGACGAAGACATAGAGCAGGCCATAATTTAGCAACTCACTCACATGCACCTGTCAATGATCGGCATCGTGCGATATTCATTCGCGCATGCGCGTACGTTAACTACGTTAACGTATGTTAACATGAGTATGTAGTGTATACCATTTATCGTAATATGATCTACGATTCCTTGTAAGTTTTGTCAATTGATGCTTTAGATTCATTATATTGATCCTTTCTACATTTATCATCGTACATGATCTTCGTCATGTACAATCCATCCGTCAAGCCCTATGCACGGGCGGAAAGTCCGCCCGCGAAAGCGAGTTTGGCACCGCGAGTTGGTTGGCCCGAATTTTGGTCGGGTCACGACCCGACCGACCCGACCGGT
>JAAXHD010000042.1:0-225 GCA_012271015.1 Candidatus Poribacteria bacterium
CTGATCCTTTTCCAACACCAAAACCTAAAATTGACAACACTAACTTCAAGAAAGAAATGGAACCACATCTGCCCATATTCAAGAAAATAGACCCTGAATTTGCCAAGGAAATGAAACAAATGATAGAAACAAATGACAGAATAGGAGCTGTAGGTGTACTACAAAAGAAATACAATCAGCTCAAAGCAGAATCTGAAGCATTCAAGAAGGAAATGGAAGAATATG
>JAAXHD010000042.1:279-909 GCA_012271015.1 Candidatus Poribacteria bacterium
AAAAGAATGGACAAACTGTCCTTTCCAACCATCACCATTTGATTTCATCACAAAGAAACCAAAACAAGAAAACACAATGAAGAATTATCCCATAGTACCATCACCTTTTGACTTTATGCCTATTCAAACAAGACAACACAAAAGAACACTGAGAAAATACAAAGTGGTTTCAACTAAAGTAAAAAGACCTTTGGCTTTAACACCAACATCTGTACAAATGAAAAAGAGCAAGATGGAAGATTGTACCCACAAATGGGATATAGCCTACAACAGACATATTCCTGGTGTGAATCATGACTTATGCAAAGATTGTGGCAAATTAAGATATACAAATCCAGCAACAATAGTTCCCTTTCCACCAACCAGTCCTTTTAAGGATTATATAGGATTAATTGAAGAAGAAGAAAAGAGATTGGGAGCTGAAGAAGTCATCACAAAGGATGAAGGATTAGTTCATAGGATCACACAAAGAATGAGACCCACAACAGCAGATCTATCCATTCTGTTTTCCACTCCAATGACATTTCTCAAGAAGTTGGGATACCAGATGACCAATTACAAGTTCAAGGAACCATTGAACTATGCCTTCATGTTATCCTATCCAGCTAGACTACACTACTTTTGGCCAAC
>JAAXHD010000042.1:992-1438 GCA_012271015.1 Candidatus Poribacteria bacterium
ACCAAACTGGAACCTCACCACCATGCAACCAGAGTGAATCAGGAAGATTTCTTAGCACAGGTTAAGAAGATTAGCCCTGGTGCTCATGATCACAGATATTGGACTGTCTTAACTAACTGGTTCAACCCTGTCAATTCATCTTTGAAGATTGGAGAAACTACAACATTATCCACCCTTCCAGATGGATCACTTCCACCTTTCAAATCAAAGAGGTCTAAGGTCCAAAACTCTACCCCAGTTATTCCTGGAAAGAGCTATGCTGAAGTAGTGAAAACTCCTTCTCCTACACCTGATCAAGAGGACACCAAGTATGAAGTACCTCAAATGAAGATAGAACCAAATCCTAGTGACAGACCTTATGTGGACTGGAATCTAATTGCACAACTGCTGAAGAAAGTACAATTCCCAGATGTTGGCAAAGCTGGTTACCTGAAGTATGACACCAA
>JAAXHD010000080.1 GCA_012271015.1 Candidatus Poribacteria bacterium
TCGAACAAACTCTCTAAAACGGTCATGACGCGTTGAAACTCCTCGATCGTGATCTTTTGTTCTCGTTGAAACTCGTCAGATTGCAAGGTTTCGGTGAACCGATCGCGGTCCTTGAGAGTTATCAAACGAGCCTCGCCTGACATAATCATGCAACCTGTCCGTAACAACTTGTGAATCAAGTCGTCAATCGAGCAATGGAAGTAGCGACAGAGTTCGCTGATTGCTCCGAGTTCACTCTCAGAGAAGGTGCTGAGTTCCTCATTCCGATCGTCATTTACTTCCCTCCCCGTGCGATCTTCGCATGCTCAAAAATTGCAATCGCAAAGTCCCACACAACCTTAAATCTGTAATCGCTACTCTTGAAGTCGTCTTCAACAGTGACGCGGGGGGTTGGACGCTCGTCCAGCGTCAACAACAAGATGCCGTCTTGTGCTATGCCATACCAAGCCTGTGTATCTGTTAGCCGGTACTTGAACCGGCGGATTGAGTTAATACCCGCCCGTGACGCTGGGGAGCGGGTTGCTTTTATCATTAGTGCCCACCAAATTCTCGACACCAGCCCCGGCAGAAAAGTTTCAGACCGGTTTCGAGTGGCGTGGGAATTACAAGACGGCTCGTATATTCAATACTCGATTAAACGCGAAAGATTTGAATACATCCGTAAATATCAGTTTGACCGGATTAAATTAGACGCTGATCTTATTGACCAGTTTACCCCTCCCCCCTAATTTTTAGAACTGCTGAGCAAAAAAATGCCCCGAGCCAAGCGGGGCATAAAGGTAGGTTTAATTCGTTAACTAAAGTCCGGTGCAAATCCGTTATCGTTCACATGGAAGAACAGCAATAGACAGTTGGGCTTTCTTATTATTACCAGTTCCAGTAACGCTAAGAACTGTGAACTCCGCTTTTAACGTCCCACCAGGTTGATTTCCTTGAGGCAGCATACAATCTATATATGTGTCTTCAATATAGCTTGTTTGTCCCCCTAAATTAAAGGTTTTAGAGACCAGGTTGCCGTCCTCATCTTGAAGTTCTATTGTGGAACTGCATTGCGCGTTCGTTGATGTGCTTATATCCATGCTTACTGATCCCGTCACTTTTTTTGTTACAGGATCTACTGACACTTCAACTACAACAGAATCTATGGAAGGCAACCAACCCTCATAAGAACTACACACAATAACGCCTGTATAAGTATTACCAACATCATCTGGTGTGTTAACACATCTGCAAGCTCTTTTGGAGAAAGCCCTGGCGACTTCCCGCATGACGTAAGAAAACCTACTGTGACAAACAATGAAACAGCAATGGTTTTTTGCATGGTTGTCATGGTGTTAGAAAACCGATTTGCGATTCATAGAGTCCTTCTGGTCGGCCAAACCATTGCCAACCATATTCAACTTGATGGGAGCCGATAAAGATTTGGTGGGTGAGTACCACACCTCTAACTGGTGGTAACTCATCAACCAATAAGGTTGAATCATCAAATCCTGATAACCCTACTACCTGCAACTCAGTAGGTATGAAATCTTTGCCCGGGGTGGGGGCATAAAGGGGTAATTTACCTGTGACATCAGTAACCTTCCGCCAAAATGTTTGTAATGTTCCCGCGACATCCAAAATATTTTTGAAATAGTAAACTCCAGGCTCATTCTTTACTGTCATTTCAACTGAGCTTTCTACAGCAACCTCTTCCTCATAGGAAACATATTTCAAGTTCAACTGAGCGGTATCAGGAAATTGTGCGAGGTATCCTGGTGTTTGAACCACGATCCGAAACATTCTGAGTAGCTCGCGCGATATTGCTTCGTGTTCTTTGTCTGAAATATTCGTGACGTCCTCAATCTCGATACCACGATCTTGTAGATCGGGGAGTAGGAATGCCAATGTCGTTTTTCCTCTTAAAAACGCTACTACTCCCGGTATGTAACTACCCACGCTCGTACTTAACCCTGGAATTGTTTGCAACCCTAGCGCGAGTTCTTGCTGTTCAGCCGGCAAGTTCTTTATTCCGGGAAAATTGATTGCAGGATCAGCACTATAAATATGCGCTAGCGAATCCCCTACGAACTCTGGATAAAAACCAGCTGCTACATATTTAGGGAGGTAATTGCGTTGTAGCCTACCTTTCTCATCTTTAATAACCACGGGGGCCACAAAATCTGGAATAGGTATATTTTCTGTAGTACCTATTTCAAAACGCTCTTTACCCGGTCCATATATTTCGGCAATTACAAGTACACCGAATGTCGAGATCACTAACAGAAAAACTGCGAAAACAGCAATTTTTCTTGAAAAATATTTGCTCATGATTTACCTCAAATCACAAAATTACTTACTACTTACATTGTTAAAAAGCATTTTACAACACGTGGGCGTTATATTTCTGAGATTCGCTAAATCCAACCAAAAATCGGCCTCTTTTTGAGGCCTTTTTTTGGCTCATGTTGTACAGTACTTTTAGGGACATTTTGTACAGTCTTTATAAAATGAGACACTTTGAGACAGTTGTGTACACATTCAACTATCGCGCGTCCGCGACGTGTACACGCGCGGAGAGGGATAGTAGGAATAAGTGTCTCAAAGTGTCTCATTTTGTCTCAAACGCTAAAAAGGCGGCTCATCGTCATCGTTGTCCGGTGTGTCATTGTCATAGTCTGTATCAAGGATAGTGCGAATATCTATGGTGTAATCCTTC
>JAAXHD010000184.1 GCA_012271015.1 Candidatus Poribacteria bacterium
ACCTTCTTCATTCGGTAGGTCTTCTTGCACCGAACTCTCTTGCGCCCCTGACTTGCATCAGTCTCGTCCCCGCTCGTATCCGACGTCTCAACCCTCTGAGGACTACTCTGAGAGGGTCCTTGCCTGAGTCGGTCCAGTACTTCATTCAGCTCTACCAAACAGAGAAATGGACATTATGACCCACAAAGGGAAACAATACTACTGAATTCAATGGCGGAAAATACTAACTATTCATCAGAGGAGGCAGCCACTGAGCCTTCTCCTCTTCGCAGACGGAGCGACACAACGACACCAACTGATGACCGGTGGCATGAATCACAGTGGCAGCGGGGTCGGCCACAAACTGGTCTACAACACAATTAAAAATGGTAAAAACTTGGAGCCAACTAGGAACAATACTAGTAAATTCCTCATTTGGAGCACAGAAATTACCATCATCGAATGCCCGCTCTAGCAGCTCCCTACTTCGTTCTCGACTGTGGACAGCCTCAGGGACATCATGCTGGGGCCCCCCAGCCAACGGTACCAGGCTCCTGGTAACAACAATGTGACGCCCCCTCAACTGTCCATCAGTCTCAACACCAGTCGACACTTCCTCGTTTCCGGACATTGCTGGAATCGTGTCGGCGTCACCTGAAATAACCGGGGAATAAGCCACTGATATAAAAACCTGCAATGTAGAATAGAGAGCAACCAACTCTCAAGAACAGCCGTGAGAGGACTTTTTGGAGCGCGTTTCACTGGACTCTTCCTTTTCTCGACTTCCTCTTCTGAAGTCGGCGCGCCAATCTTAAACTCGGAGCAAGGCAAATCTACCCGAGGCAATTCTGGCTCATCACAATGAACCACTGGTTCTTCTGAGCAACTGAACACTAAAACACAACAGCCTCACGAAGTCATCTTCATATATAGCGCGCGCAGCAAAACTAGCCCAAAATAGAATCCGATGACTGGCCAGCAAAGGAATTCTAGAGAGGAAAGGCTAATGATCATCGATGAAGATTTGAAAACTCACATTGTGGAAGGTGAGCAGTGTCAATGACACGCTCGGACACGTTCTCTCCTAATCTCTTGCGACGAAGAATCTCGGACAGCGTGAATCCCTCAGATTCATCTCCGGACAGCCCAACTTCGTCCACACCACCAACAACATCGACGTCCTCATCTTCGTCCTCCACGTCAGCTTCAGTACCCGCCTCAGCCTCGCACACACCGCCTACTTCAACAGGTCTCTCCAGACCTCCCACGGGACTCTCCTCTCCTCTCTCTCCAGCAACATTCTCTTCGGGGACATTCAAAGGGGAAGGGGAAACAGCAGCTTGAACAGCTGACTTGGTGTCCACTTGGGACGAACTGACTTCCGCCAGGAAGATCACACTGTCTTCTGACATGTTCCACAAATTGATGGAAGAACGTGGCTAATGAGCTATTACATGGTGGATTTATACATATTCAATCAAAAAATTATTTATCATTTTATTTAAAGTCTGATTAATTTGTCTGCCAGCAATGACGTCAGCATGCATGTTCAAGGATGCATTGAGGAACCATACTCAAGCATTCCTCAAAATTAAAGACTCCATTTTGAGATTTGTTTACATCTCATCAACTTCAACTGCACTCTTGACTTCCTACTTTCATTGATGCGGAGCAGCGGCGCGGGAACATCAAACAAATCCCGCTTCAGGAAAGTGGACGACTATCATCATCGATACTGATCACTCTACCAACTTTCAATTATTGAAATCAGTTGCTTCAAATACATCTATCCAATTTTTATTCTTCTTTTCTTCAACCGATACTCTTGATCAGTTTAAAGATGTCTTCAAATATTTCAATGGATTCTGACAATTCTGATGTGTTCTATGTGGAACAAAGTTCAAATGAAAGCAGCCCACAAAGACACAATTCGCCCAATATTCTCAATTCCACTGAGACATCGGAGCACCATGCGACACGAATGCCCTCAATATCGTCGATAGCATCCCAGGAGCCGCGCATTTTCACAATAGATGACGATTCCAATGAGCCAACAATGCCCTATGCTTTTGGACAGCAGCTTCCGATCGTTCCCCCCAGCCTGAACGATTTAAACCTGCCCCCTAACCCGTTTAACATCTTAAATACCATGGCAATTGTGACGGAGACACTGAATGACAATGAACGGGACAGCCCAGAATCACCTGACCTGTCAGTGCCGTCCTCAATATCGACGCCCCCAATGAATGTGAGTGCATTCCGAAGCTGGGAGACGTCCTATACGACAACGGACGACAATACGTTTTATTCGTCCGATAATGACCCCAGACGCATATACTGGGAGACTTCT
>JAAXHD010000278.1 GCA_012271015.1 Candidatus Poribacteria bacterium
TATACGTGGACGGATACGACTGCGAAGCCAAACATTGTTTACTATTACCAGATTGAAGATGTATCGTTAGACGGAAACCGCCAGACCCTGACACGCGCACACCGTCTCAAAGGGCACATCGGTGCCGCTGGTAAAGTGACCACGACGTGGGGCGACCTCAAATCGTCCCGTGAGCAATAACGAGGTGTTTCAGGGATAAATCTATTTGAACTAACCAACGAGCAAGGCGGTGGGGGGAACTTCATCGCCTTGTTTGTTTATAACAGGTAGTTCCTATAGAGAGTTCACAGGAGAGTCGGAAGTTCTCAAGTTATAAGTGGTTAGTTCTCAATCCCTCTTATCCAAAACCCTACATCCCTGAACTTATAACCGACAACTTCTGAACTTATCACTAACGAAAGAGGTATATTTTTTCTCATGAAACACTTAAGCATACCCAAAATCGGATTCGGCATACTCATCACACTCCTCTTAGCGTTCAGCGCGCAGAACACTATAGACGCACTGACTTTCAGTACAAGCAGATCCGGCGATCTTGAGACGAAACAACCTAACGAACAGTTTACGATAGGATTTTCCGTGAGCCTCAAGAGCAATACTGCCATAAGGAACAGTAATGGTGATCCGATCACAGAAGGCAATCACCTGATTGACAGTTCCGGATATCGAATTGATCCGAACGGAAATCGCTACAACGCTGTCGAGTCGAATGATGGCACACTGACTCGGGGGAACACACCGATAGATACTTCCGGGTTTGAACTTGACCCGAAGAATGGAAATAGAGTGACGACCCACATCGATAAAAATAGTGATGGAGACGTAGATAGTGGTGAAACCTTCTACAACCTCGTGGACACTGCAGGAAAAGTGATATTAGTGGATAGTTCCAGGTATGCAGTAGATGCGATCTCTGGAGAGCGAAAGGTTCCAGCAGACAGACCGACCCCAGCCAAACAATTTAAAGTTTCTGATGCTGTCCGCTATCATTATAGTTCGGAGGGTATTAAGGTTGAGGTTACGGGGAACGCGCAAATCGTAAAGGTAGGAAGTCGGACTATTAATACCACCCAGACTCTCATGATGTATGAGCGTTCACACGCCAGTTATAACACAGCCGCGGAGCACCAAAAACTTTCAGGGAGTGTCACCTTAGTCCTTGAACCTACCAACGTCAATGGAGGGATTATTACAGTTAAAGTCACCGATGAAACGCCTAGCGAGGATGCCCCTACTCATGGGAAATCACCTCCGATTACCTTTACACTTTACTCGGTAAAATATCAATCTAACATTAGTGGGCAGAATAGCACAACCATCTTAGACCCTAATACGGATGGAGTCGAATACGCGTTCGAGAACGATGTCCGGCCGCTTGGCGACTATTTTACATTTCAGACGGATGCACAGGTGCCGGTCAATTATTCAATTGAGGGCTCAGGAACGCTCTCTATAATACAGGGGTATCAGGACGGTAGCCCGGACAGCGTAAAAACTGCATCCAAAACCCTTTCGACGAGTAGTGAGGCCCCTGTGTTCATTGACATGAGGAGAGGCACGAACAAAGTGACTGCCTGGGTCTCTGGTGACACACTCACACCGAAGACCGTGATTTTTATGTTTCAAGGGACGACACTCTCTCAATCCACCAGCATAGAGATAACGGGGGGTAATAATCAAGTAGGAGCTACGGGCGGACGGCTAGAGGACCCCCTTGCTGTTAAAGTCACAGATGGCAACAACCAGCCTCTTGCTGGCTTGGCGGTTGCTTTTACCTCACCCCAGACTGATAGTAAGTTTCTACCTGTCCCCGGAACAACCGTATATACTGCCACTTCCAATGTTGATCTCGTTGACAATACTGCCAACACAACGGAAGCATCACCGAATAAGCCTGGAGCCCAGAAAGATCTATGGGTACAAACCGATAGCAGCGGTGTGGCAGAAGTTTACTATCAGCTTGATTCTACAGCGGGTGATAAGCAAGTTACCGCGACCGTCCAAGGACAATTGAGTCTTACCAAAGGGTTTGATGCTGTAGCGGATGACGATGCGAGAAGAGCCAGTTTACAGATAGTCTCAACGGAGGAAGCCACAGGTACCGGGAAGGAAGGGATCTACTACTTGTCTGTTATTACACGCAGTGTGGGTGGACATAGAATCCCGAACGTCATCATTGAGTTTGAAGCACTCAGTGGAACACTCAGACCGAGGCCTGGCACATCATCAGACCCAGGCAGCCCCACCAGCGGTAACGAAATACGCGTTACCACGGGTTCAGATGGTGAAGCTGAGGTTGAATACAACGTAGGTCCAACCGATTCCACGAAGATCGTGACCGCGGAAGTCCACGATGAACAAAGCGCGAATTTGGAGTATGACTTCATTCTGGATCGCGTAACTTTCGATGTCCAAAACGCGACTGCGTCCCGTCCTGATACATCAGTTGATGACGGAGCGGGTGCCGCTGACCCCTTCGATCCGCTAACGCTCACGGTTTCTCCGACGAGTCTCATCGGACAGCCAGGGAGCACGCAAGAGATTACTATTACTGCCTCTCAGACTGCGCAGGTCGGTAATATTGTTTTCGGCGATTTCCTAAACGCTGGGGGCAGTGCTTCGCCATCTTCAAGCTCCGGTACCTTCACGGCTACGCTCACACTCCCAAGCACGGAGGGGACATACAATCTCGTTGTGAGTATGGGATCCACAAGAAGGATA
>JAAXHD010000022.1 GCA_012271015.1 Candidatus Poribacteria bacterium
GATACCTCCGGCGGTTCTCTCAAAGGTTGAAATACATTCGCAACGCCGTCAACTATCTGAGCCCGGCGGTGTTTCATCTGCTTCACTCCCTATCTGACTTACTTTCTCAGTGGTGTAATAAGCAACAAACGCACCAAACCAACCGATCGGAGCACCCATCATTACACCGACAAGTGTGTCGTTTAAGAGATCCCCGTTCCGCGTGAACCACCAGTCCGTAGCGAATACCCCGCAGACAATCAGCACCGACAGAATGAAGATATACCGCATGCAGATTTTCAAACCTTCCATCACTTATACTCCCTATTCGCTATTCGCCAATCGCTAACGGCTATAAAAACTTGCTCAGTAAGAACGCAATCACAACCGCAGCAACCCCAGCAACGCTCTGTGAAACCGCAATCCGATTCGCAACCTGTTTCTGGAATTGTTCCTTCCATTCCTCAAGCTTCGCGAGCCGTTCACCGTGATCGTCAAGCGCCTCACTATGCTTATTCAGGCGTTTTGTGTCTGTTAATATATTCTGCTCGACAACACTCCGAAGTGATTTCAGATCACCATGAATCTCACCAAGTTCTTTGGTAACCTTCACCTCGAATTCGTGTAAACTGTTTAGGACTTTATCTAATTGCTGCTCAAACGCATTCACTATAAAAACTCCCGTTCACGAAAAATGCGGACTTTTGACTTCCGATAGCAAGTCAAAAGTCCGCATTTTTCGAGGCTTCTGAAACCTCGTCTGCTGACCACGTATCCAGTAGCCTTGAAATCTCTGCATCAAAATCCGCGCTCTCCGCTAACAACGCATAGACAGGACGCTCAGCGACACCACGCCCCAACTCATGGCGTTCCGGGTAGTTTTCACCAGCAACCGCCTCAAAATAACCACCCCCGACACCAAAGACTAACGCCATCGGTGTCGCAACAAAAACGTTCCCAGGATGATCCACTTCGCTTGCCGCTTGAAAATATGCATCGGTTCGCCGTAGAATTCCCGCACCCGGATACCGCTCAGCTTTCACTCGCGCATACACCGGGTCCAACGCTGCCCACGTGCCGTAACCCTCCGTCCTAAAAACCTCACGCACTTTCGTCGGCAACAAGTCCACAGCGAAATCGTTCCAGAATGGGGTTAAGTCGGAAAATCGACGCCCCAGATCCGAAAGTAACGTCTCTAATCTCAATAGATCCCTATAGTCAATATCTATCATGGGACACCCACATTGTTTACCTCAAGACGCATCACATGCCCGTTTTCAAGACAGCGGACACCCTGCACCTTCAACTCGCTACCGTCAGAACGCACCAGAAAATCACCCGCGGTTATCTCTGCGTTCGGCGCCTCCAAAAGCACGCTCCAATCAGATGCCTTTACGGGGACACCCGACGCCAGATGCACTAAATTCCCACCCGGCACAATCAGACACTTCACATCTTCAGCAATCCTGATTAACTCGCCTCTCTCAAAAGCCGACGCTCGCATAACCGTAACCGTCTCTTTGAGATGCGATGGTATCCGAAATCTCATCGCTTCACCTACCTGTACATACCCGCCGAACATACGGATATGACGGTTCGCCAACCTCTGTACGCATTGTGCCAACCGCACCAAACGGCAACGACCGCGATCGCTGCGCTGACATGACACCCGCCTGAACGCTCTCTACGATGTCGTCAACAAGACCGCTCACTTGCGACTCGTGGAATTGACGCTTCTCTTTCCAGTCGATATGCTGAACCTCTGTCAGAACCTCGAGCGCCGTCTGACGGATCATTTGTGGAACCGTCAGACACAATACAGACGCACACGCGTGCATCATCGCTAATCGCGCAGCTTCAAGATTATCGCCCGTCAGGGTATCCACGTCAATTTTTACCACACGTAGACGTTTGCGAACCTTACGCTCGGCTTCCGGCGCAAACGGCTGCTCCGACAGATACGCATCGGATATGTGCGCAGCTGTCACGTCCGGCGCAATCAACGCCCGCACACCATCATAAAAGTAAGTCGTCAAAATTGTCCCTGCCATCAGGCATCCCTTTTTTTCTAGCGCAAACTGTTAGTTTGTGTCTGAACATTCAGGCGGGGGCCCAAACATATCCAGAATATTAACGCGCGTTATAGATTTATACCGCACGAAAATGGGGTGTGTCCGTCTCTTATGAGAATGACATCCCATAAGCATGTATTGGCATCCTCCACTGTATCACCAGTTGCTAAGACA
>JAAXHD010000289.1 GCA_012271015.1 Candidatus Poribacteria bacterium
TTTTTTTCAAGGTATGGCTTATGTATGGCTTATGTATGGCTTATGTATGGTTGTATTTGTCGGTTCTCATTTTGGATCGGATTTGGGTAGGTTATATTATTTATGGTGGATTTCAGCATGAATGAAACACTTCACAGCGGGCGAGGGGCCCTCGCCCCTACTTGCCTCGGCGTGAGCGTTTGTGGAAAGTGGGACGCAAACTAAAGTTTGCGCTACAAAAGACAGGGTTTATAAATGATAGCGGATATGGGAGGTTAAAAAACGATGGCAATGAAGGAACACCCGTTTGTGGTAACGACCACTTTTCAGGGTGATGGTACGACGATTAAGTATGATGTAAGCAAGCCGGGTCGTAGCGCGGCTGTTGGCAAGGCTTTTCGGATCAATAACGAAGGCAAGGGTGAACTGGTAGGCGATGGCGACGCGATAGATGGCAAAGTGCTTGAAGTCACTGACGATCAGAAGTTCACGGGTGCGTATATGTTTGGTGGCTTACGCCTGCCGATTGGCGAAGATCAGAAGGTTGTGGGCGGGGATAAACTTGTCGGTGCGTTAGGTGCTGATAATGCCAAAGGCTATGTGAAAGGTGATAAAGCGGGGGCGGGCAAATTGCTTGCTTTAGATGCGAGACATGTGTTGGTAGCGTTTCCCGGATAGAAAGTAGCGGTTGGTAATTAGCGGATAGCAAATAGCGATTAGCGACCTAACCGCGATAAAACAAGGAGAAGAAAATGTTTGATACACGCGAGTTGAAGGAGGCGTTTAAGAATCGGCGTCCGGAGTTAGTTGAGGCCTCGGTTGAGGCAGGGGTGCCGTTTTCGGCGCATATCGACGCGGCGTATGACCCAGAGAAAGACGGCGAGTTGGGTGCTGATGCCGAGCGTTTATCCGCCATGGAGGTCATCTGTGACGATCTGGGTATGACGACCGAGTGCAACCCTGCTGCGGGTATCTGGCCGACGCGGTGTGAAGATGTGATTGGTGATCCTGAAAAAGAGTTTGTGCTGAAAGAGTTGTGTTTGAACACGTATCGAAGCGTGAGTTATGGCCCTCAAATGCGCGCAGCGGCACGAACTGAGGAACGACGTGAGCGTTGGGAGCGTGCTGGGACTTTTCAATCGGTGTCTGACACGCCTCCGGGTTCGACGCTGACCCCCTATTATGATGCGATGGCACACTGGGATGAAGATGTTGAAGTGGACATTGCGCTTGATGAATTGACGACTCGGTTTGCAGAGACGGATAAAGAGGACTATCGGGCGACAATTATGCACTATGACGAGAACGCCTTCCGCGAAGAGCGGCGGAATGCTGCCTCGGATCCCCCGATGGCGGGCTTCGACACCTCTGAGCGTCCGATCCAACCGAAGAAGCGGATGCTGGCGATTCCGTTCACTTATGAACACCTTCGGAGCGTAGAATTTATTGATAAGGCGATGGAACATGTTGAGGAGATTGCGGTTCAACGCATTATGGCGAAAGTTGACGAAGGGCTTGAGGTCATGCTACACGGTGCGGGTGGCGATGATCTGGGTGGGACGCTTGTCCGGCTCCAGGCATTAGACGCGACAGCCACCGATACGTTCACGCCCGAAGCGTGGCTGACCCTTCAAAAGCGGTTCAAACGCTCCTATATGCTAACTTCATGTATCGCGCCCGACCGGAACATCACGGATTTGCAGTTGGCAAAGATTGCGGGCACGAACGTTATGCTGATGAATCTTGTAGAGCGACAAAATGCGATTCAGAGCGGTTTCGGTGGCGATTTTACGGTCATGAACCAGTTGTCTCAGGGTGTCCGTGCGGGTTGGCATGATTATCTTGAAGATCGTATTCTTGAGAAACGTACGGGTGTGGCGACAAAAAAGCACAATGCTTTTGTCGCTTATGACAAGCGGAAAGCGGTGGAGTTTGTTTCACAGATGAATTCCGACATCAAAGAGACGACGCGTGACATGCTGAAACAGGTAGAGTACATCGTCTGTTCGGAGACGTGGGGCTGGATTTCGTATCAACCGAAGAAGGCGATCTATATTGTCGTGATGGGAAATCCGCATGCGGACGCTACGTTGTCGATTGCGGCTGAATAGTTATCAGTTTTTAGTAGCAGAACGTCCTGACGACTGACAACTCTAGGGTGGATTTTAGAATGGCTTGGACACTCCTATCGTATGGTGAACTGTTAGTTTGTGTGCCAGCCTTAGACCCAAACTAAAGTTTGTGCTACAAATGCGTAGGGACACGCCTTCTTTCTTCTGGGAGAGGTCTTACACACAAACACGTATCCGAGAGATTTTTGAGGGTGCCGCATGGACAAGCCATCCGGTCGTGAATTTCTTGCTAATCCTTTAGCATGCCTTCTCTTCTAATTCGTAATGCGTCATCTGGATCAAAAGAGAGTAGGAATTTGTAATACTGGAGAGTTGTGAGCATCTTTTGTATACCTTCTTCATCGCGTATGATATAGAAACGCCATAGCACGATATCTCTTGTAAATACTTCAAATGTATGCCAGTGGCGAGAAGGTGTTCGATATTTTTCAGAGGCGCGCTTGGCGGAGAGGTTATCCGTCAAGGAAAAATAAAGGAGGTCAATTTCATCCTGAATTTTGAGATATTCGGGAAGTGTTTTTGCATCCATGCGTCGAATAAGAGCGTCGGCAAAATCTTCTAATTTATTTATAGGCACATCGGTCTGCCTTAATTTCCAAGCATAATTAAATATATGCTCAGGGAACGCTCGAGTTCTGAATGCTTCTGAATTGAGTTGCGGATCGGCATAAGCGTCATATTTTTCTTTCAAGGTGTTGTGCTCTGGGGTATTTGTGCAGCCACAGAGAAGAATTGCAACAAGACAGAAATAGCAGAAAAATCTAAGCATTGGAAACCCCTCCTTTGGGTATATTATCCAATAGAATCTATAAAAAATCAAGAAAGTAGGAGATAAAATGAATCGAAATAGGGTGAAAGAAATCCTTGAGCAGGAGGAAGGACGTGAAAACGAGAAATACCTTGATTCTCAAGGGAACTGGACAATCGGTGTTGGGCATTTGTTTGAAAGACCTGTTGAACCTGATGCTTATGTCTTAGCAACTGGTGATACAGTGG
>JAAXHD010000071.1 GCA_012271015.1 Candidatus Poribacteria bacterium
TAGAGGCTTGTCACCACGACCTAGAGGACGGAATCGACATGCACGATGCGGCTCATATTGCTACGGTTGCGGCAATTGGTGCTGCGAGTAGCGCATTAGGTGGCCCAGGCGTTGGTGCTGCTGTTGCCGTAGGTGTATGGGTCACCGAAGCAGATGAAAAGATCACCCACAAGTTAGAGGAAGTAGGGCAGGCCATAGTGGATGGCGCAGAGGCTGCTTGGGATGCGCTTACGGAAGACAGCAGTGGTCCGCCGGCTACAGCCGGATCTAAACCTCCGAGCGGTAGTGGGTACCCGGGTGCGAACGACCCATATGCAGATGACCACAAAAACGCTCAGTCTGGAAGTTATTAGATCGGGACTAGCATTGGGGCTGCGGCCTTGAGGCCGCAGCCCCATACATACGAGAAGGATTTTTGAAGTTTGGTAACTCCAGTACTTCTCCCGATTCAGGTAATTCTATGACTACAACTCGTATAGTCGCGATCGGCTTCCTAACCGGTCTACTGATTAGGCATACAACTGGCATAGTCGCAGCACTGTTTGATTCTATTATGCACCAGATGGGTATAGATGTGCACTACTTAACGGATAGATTTGATATATATCGAGAATGTCAGATTACTATAAGTGCTCTATTGGGATCCCTGTTCTGTTTATTAATTCTACCTTACATATTCACTCACAACCGCAAGACTGCGTCTTTGTATATAGTTCTGTTCTCTATTCCAGCTATTGTAATAAATGCAATCAGCTTCGATACAGATCCTAATTTTTCTTTTTTAGCTATAGCAAGGTCTGTAGGAGCGGGGCTAGGTGCTATTTTTGCGATCAGGATTGCTATAAGGCTACACAGCAAGGTTGAGCCTATCGCCATTTACCATCAGTGGCGGTATATAAATCATTCCATAGATTGGCTCCATGTATTATGGGCTTTAATCCTCAGTCTGGTATGGATTAGCTACATATATTTATTGCATCCTAGCAGGATAGAACGAACATTCATACTTGATTATCCTGCGATGCTTATAGTTCTACACATTTTATCCTTAGTCATCTTACTTCCCTTTGTTGAAGAGCTCGTTTTTCGCCGGCTTTTCTTTTCCGCTCTACGTCAGAAGGTTAGCTTGCTCAAGGCTACATTGATTTCTTCGTTAGTCTTCTCCTTGATTCACCTAGATATGGCAAGACTAGTGCCTGCCTTTATAGTAGGTGTAGTCTTGGCTCTTATTTACGAACGGACGCGATCCTTGATCGTATGCACCGCCGTTCATGGATGCACAAACGCTCTCATTTACCTCTCAACTGACATCCTCGCTGGAGTTCTAGGCCCCTGAACTCAGCTTTCCCCCATAAAAATAGTCTTCGCTATTTTGGTTATGCTATATCGTTCACCTCTAAACACCACGCATCTAACACCCGGAGTCTCTATGTCGGCAAATCGGATGAGCGGCCCGTCTCCACGCTAGCGTTACTCCATCTTGCCGCCTTGCCAGAAGCCAGAACATGCTTTTGACGAATCAAACAACAACAGGTCACCCCGTAAAGGTCGCCGTTATCGACTCAGGGATTGATCCGACACACAAAGAGATCGGCGCAGTTCACAAGGTCCTCCTCGATACGGTGCCTGCGCAAGCTACTCCTATTGCCGGTCACGGGACGGCTTGCGCTGGTATCATCCGTCAGATCGCGCCAACAGTGGATTTATACGATATCCGCATCTTCGACGAATCCCTGACAGCCGACCCTCCCTCTCTGCTGGCGGCGATCCGCTGGACGCTTGAGCACCAAATGGATGTGGTCAATCTCAGCTTGGGCACTACGGATGTTGCCTTTCGCGACGCCCTTGCCGATCTATGCCGCCAAGTCCGCGACGCCGGGGTCATTCTGGTGGCTGCTGAACACAACGACGGACGCGAAAGCTACCCGGCCGTCTTGCCAGACGTCATCGG
>JAAXHD010000232.1 GCA_012271015.1 Candidatus Poribacteria bacterium
TCAATATCACGCGAAAAAAAAAACGACTCCCTATAAAGAACAGTGTCCTGTAAAACGGCAAGAGTATCTCTCCGTCTTTCAACGCGAGACCCAAGAGCAAGGCAAAACCCCCGTGTTCCTCGATGAAACGGGTTTCACGGAAGAAGAGTTCCGGTGCTATGCTTATGCCCCGAGAGGCCTCCGTGTTGAAGAACTCATAGCGAGTATGCGCTAAGATTCGTTGAAAGTTATACGAAAGTTAATCATAGAATATGCTAAATACCGAAACCCTAAACGCGTTTCTTTGAGTTTATCATAGCTGAGTGCGAGTTTTCGATAGGTATCTTGCCATCCGAAAGTTCGCTCAACTTTATATCGGTCTTTATAGATATCTTTTCTAAACCCCCGGAACTTTCGAGCGATGACGATAGGAGTCTTAGCATTCCGCGGGTTTGGATAGATGACCGGGATCAGCCCGTGTGCTTTGATAAGGTCATGATTCGCCTTAGCATCAAAGGCGGAATCCAGCGTGAGAGCAGAGGCGCTGAGATCCATACCGATACGATGACTCAAGGTCATAAGACCGGTAAAGGCTTCAGGCAAAATCGTTGTATCCTGGGCGTTGACGGGTTTCGTGGTTATCGGCGCAATGATGAACCCATGATTATCAACGAGGGTCAGTTCTTTTTCACCTTTCTGGTGTTTGTGTCCGGAATATCCGGTGCCATCGCCCCTTTTTTGACGACCCTATTTGACCCATCTCCATGAAGGCGAGACGGGTCAAGTGCTTGGGTATCAAGCAGGTGTATCACCGATGCTTCAAAGAGTTTCTCATAAGAACCATCTTTGGACCAGCGATTATGCCATTTATAGACATTCGACCAATGGAGTTCATTCCGCCGGGTGCGGAGGCGCTCCCATTGAATGCCAGTATGTAAAACATAGAGGATATAGTTGAATATCTTATAGAAGGAGAGTTTCGGCTTCGGACCTTTGAGGCGTTTCGAGAGATGTGGCAAGATATAGCGATAAAATCCTTGCGCGAAACCTGCTTCGGAATACCGTGGTATCTCGGGGACTTCTTTTCAGTGGTTTCTGACATAATAGCACCTTTGATAAAGTCGTAGCGATGTAAAGTGAAAAAAAGAGACATAAACTATCTGACAGGCTTCCACTATTTTACCACAGCCTTATGTTTTACTCAATATGACTTCGAAGATAAAGTGCCGAGTCGCCGCTATAGAAGCACAACGTTGATTGCGGCTCGACTTGATGGAGGTTTTACGCTGCCCCTGCTCTTCGAGGGCAGTTGCGATGCGAGTGCCTTCAACACGTGGCTCAAAGAGATGCTATGTCCTTTGCTCGACAACAGGCACGTGCTGATTATGGATAACGCCTCCTTCCACAAGGGGTCAGAGACCGCGGCATGGATCCGGGCTTCAGGGCGAGTTTATTATTTTTACCCCCTTATGCCCCGGAGCTAAATCCGATTGAGAAGGATTTCGTCAACATCAAGCGGATCCGTCAATATANNTATAAAAGTGTATAAGTAATTACGGATTTTACTATTACACTCTGCAATAGCAGTGAAGTTTCCATCAATATCACGAAGCACAATATCTGCGCTGCGGTTATCTACGCCCATCTGAATTTGGCATTCTCTGATGATAGAAAATTCCGAGAATTTCGGTTCAGAAAAATACGCAACGACTTCTTCTACCACTTTATCCTCAGGTTTCATAAAGATCTCTATTCTCCTAACATTCTGGTTCCTACCAGATTAATTACACATAAAACGGGACTGATGTTGTGTTTCATGTTCTGCCTACTCAAAAACCCTTTTCTCAAAATCAGAACGCTCAATTTGTCGAAAACGGTTGTGACGCAAATTCTCATAGAATATCCATGAATCTCTGTTTGTGCTTGATGCGAATATACCGAACGGCGCATCGGTCGCACAGAGGAAACTCTTCAGCGGTTCGGTGGAACTTGTCTCACCCGATAATTTACACTCTGCGATAGCGATAAAATTTTCTTGGGTATCACGGAGCGAAATGTCGGCTCTGCTATGGATTTTTCCCATCTGAATTCTACACGCTCTAAGAACAGAAAATTTGGCAAATCTCGGTTCAGAGAGGTACGTAACAACAGCCGCTACTACATCAAACTCTTGGAGCCGCGTCTCAATGGCAATGCTGAAATCCTTTTCTTCCTGTTTTTTTGCGAGTTCCAATGCCTTTTGGATATCCGCCTTCGCACCCATAAAATCGTTGAGTTCGGATTTCGCTTCACCGCGACCGGCATAAATACTGGCATAGTCTGGATTCATACGAATTGCCAAGTCGTAGGCAGAAGTAGCCTTCTCTGCCTTACCGTCTTTCCAAAGCAGGCAACCTATGGAAAAGAAAACGATGACAAAATCCGTCTCAATCTGTTCTGATATAGGACCAACAACGCCCGTATTCCCATCAGTTGATTCAATAGAGGTATCCTTTGCTAGTTCGGGATAGAGATCTGTTAATTTCGGAAAATGTTGATCCTCATACACCTTAATAAGCATACCAACCAATGCCATTGCTGCCGATAAAGGGTGATTTTCATCCTCGCCGACTCCATGGATTAAATCCTCCAGCACTGCTGAAAGTTGTTGGTACTCGGTTTCTGTTATTACAATGTGATCAAAGTTCTCGTGCCGGTTTGCGATACCGGCTAATAAATCCAATAAACTAACAAGCCACTGTGAGGCACTTTCTGGATAGGGGGTAGCATCAATACATTCCTGGGCAAAAGGTTGTGCCGATGCAAGTGACACACGCTTTTGGAGATCGAGTGTGCTTAAAACTGGTGGTCCAAAAGGTATGAACCTTAAAAATATATTCTGTTCGGTTTGCATTCCAGTTGACATCCTTTGTTACCTCCTTCTGTTCCATGCATCGTATTCAGAATGTGTTAGTACCTGGTGAATAACAACTTGTTGTGAATCATATCGCATGATTGCAATAAGGCGCGCTTTGTTGCCCCCAATATTGAACACTGTAAATGTTGTTTCTCGGTTGCTGTACGGAACCTGCTGTCTCGGTTGCACAGGTGTCTCTTTTTTTACTAAGTCCGCGTGCGGGAACGTTTCTCTCAACTCTGTTACCGAACCAAAATTGCCTTGCTGCATCAATTCAAGCCAACGAAGAAGTCCTGATCTGGAGGTTGAATGTCTTTGTGCAAATTCAGTGAGTTTTTGTTCGGCAATAATTTGCATCGATAAGTTTTCTCAAAAATCGAGAGTCGCGAGTATAGTTACTCTCAAATGGGAATTATACACCGATTTACAAAACATTTCAAGGAAAGAGAGATTTGAATCTTACGG
>JAAXHD010000387.1:0-167 GCA_012271015.1 Candidatus Poribacteria bacterium
GTGATTCTATCACCACAGATATGACAAGTAAATTTGACTCGATAAATGTGTCCATCAGCCTGTGCCACATCATCTTCACCTGCACTAGCAGAACATTGACGTATGTGTTGAGTATATGTCTCATGATCAGTGAAAACGAGTGAATTACGTCCACATTTCTCACATCT
>JAAXHD010000387.1:257-1280 GCA_012271015.1 Candidatus Poribacteria bacterium
GTTTCCTCCTAGCTCGTCTACTGCTCTTTGTGCCACCCCCATCACAGTACTGTGTATGAGCAAGATACGAGTACTTCCATGAAAGATCCACATCTGGGTCCTGACACTTCGGACACTTACGATTTGCTACATAATCATTTGTAGCACACTCTGAATTATCAAACTGATGTTGCATACAGTTATCCATTGAATTGAATTGTTTCTTACAGTCTAAACATTCTATCCGTGTACAACTGTCAGTGACTGGTCGACCATCCACCGGATAGGCAACCAAGTGCCCACGTTTGATCACACCATCTATCTGCCTCTGCTTTGTGATGTGTCACAGCTTTGGAATGCGTGGAGGCGCAGTGCTTTGATACATAATTTCTCGAGTTGTTGACGAATACATTTGCAGCTACAGGACAACTTCTAATATGGTCAAATAACATCTGCTCCGCATCTGTCAAACCCTCCATGTAATTCATGTGCATCTTGTTCAGGAAACTTGTTAGTCCACAATCAAGTTCATTTAACAGCTTCTTTGCTGACACAATGTCATTCACAATATCACGTAACTACAAAACAGAAAACAAGAACTACTCAGTACCCAAATCATTAAATCACTTGGCAGTATCACATCCACACAGCCACATGTTCACATTGTTCACCAGATGACATGCTTGTCTGCCATGAACAAGGCAACAACTACACATGTTCATACACCTATATCTCGTTCTTTACAAAAGCATTTCTACAATTCTTGTCTGCCATGAGAAGAGCAACAATTACACATGTACATACACCTATATGTTTTTATTTACAAAAGGATTTATATCAAACAAAGCTCCACTATCATTCAGCACCTACAATTCATAGTTCTTCTTGAAAACAAAACTCACATGGACTAGCACAAGCACTACTGCTTGATATTCACTCTCTCAAATTACCTATCATACAAGTGCAATCACTACAACATAGAACTCAATAAATATCACTATGAGCAATATATCGATAATCGGATTTTTCTCCACTGCCACTGGT
>JAAXHD010000178.1:0-659 GCA_012271015.1 Candidatus Poribacteria bacterium
GGGTCAAGTGTGGCGAATTGCATTGTTCTGTTATCTGGAAACTTCACACCATCATTCTTTAGTAAGCGGATTATCTTATCAAGATACGCCTCTGCATTGACTGCCTCGTGTCCTTCCTCATCTTCAAAAGTATCTGTTGCCTCTTCAGGTTCGCCGCCAATCGGTGAACCCCCCTCGCCCCCCTTGTCAAGGGGGGATTCGGTGCGGAGGGACTCTTCGGCGGGTTGGACCGCTTCCACTGTGAAGGGCCCGCTTACGCGTGTCCGTTTTCTGTCAATTTCTGGTTGATCTACTAACTCCTCACTTTCGGAGGCTGCGGCGATGCAGTCGTTCACTTCGTCCATTTTTGCACGCCATGCCTTGCGATAATCCTTCAAAGCATCTTGTAAGGGTTGAGGCCAATCGGGGTCGGTATCAAATGGCACTTCCCATTCCTGCCAAGCGGTTTCTGGGAGTTGCCATCTTCGTCGATCCGCCTCTGTAATAGATCGCTTTCCTTCGCGTCTCTCCTTTTCTGATAGTTTAGCAAGCAATTTGGCACGGATTTTGCGGGGGGGTAAATTAAGTAATTTTTTATTAAGTATATCCAACTTCTCTTTGAGAATCGGTTCATGTTTTGCGAAGATGGGGTCAAGGGCGGTGTTATTGGCAATGCTTTT
>JAAXHD010000178.1:769-1183 GCA_012271015.1 Candidatus Poribacteria bacterium
AGGCAGCGCTCGATAGGTTTGACAGAAGTTTGTACGACATAAGATTTATTCTGTTCAGACATTTGATTGTCCCACAGATTTGCTATCGAAATGTAAGGAAAATCACCATAAAAAAATTTATAACGAACAGAGTTTCCCTGTACTAATATGCGGTCTGCCGCTGCCAGGCGGCTTAGTCCATTCTGTGAACACCGCCAACCGCGAGAACGAGAAGCTGCAGGTAAATATTCTTTGTTACGAAACATAAACGGGATCCTTGATGTCTCACTACCACTGGTCGAATATAAGCCATTACTTGAAAAGTGTTTAGCACTTTTTTTATTGAATTTCTGAGTATCAGAGGCATTGACGATTTCCCCATCAATATCTGCCAAATTAAATTGGATCGAGTCCATCTTTTTCTTTTCGTAAAGA
>JAAXHD010000179.1 GCA_012271015.1 Candidatus Poribacteria bacterium
TGGTGCGACTTAAATTTGTGTCGTATAGCTGAATGGTCCTAAAAGAAGGAAGTTTTTACGGCCACCGAACGCAAACTCGAGTCCCATGTACTTGGCGACTGTATGAGGTGGTTGCTCCACAAAGTTATTTGTTAGGCAACATTGAAATAGGTTGCTACACTGACCTGCCGCTGAGAAATGGTTGTGTCTCGTCAGAGTCAGCACGAAATCGCAGTCTTTCACGTCGTATGGATTGGTGACCGAGTAGACAATCCCATCCTCCAGAATAATACTGATTGCTGACTCTGTTTCCATGGCGAAAGCCCACAAGAGTGTATCATCGATGGGGGTCCTCGTATTCAGCATCTCGTACAGGTATTCTCTTAGGGTGTAAGGACCACCCATTGAGGGTATGGAGCCGTCGTACGAGTAAGCCAGCATGCGCTTTTTCTCCTTCAATATCCCCTGATACCAATGCACTGCGGCCATCACAAACATCCTGCGCGCATAACGGTTGGGGAAGAAGGGCAAATTGGGATGCCCTGGGTGTCGGACCCACATCTGATAGCGCATGGCTTCGAGGCAGCTATTACCACCTGGATGAACCTGAAACGAGATGGGGCGACCTGATTAATTACCGTGCGACACTAAACAATTGTCGGACGACATCATTACATGTTGCACCATAGATGGGTGACGAAAGACAAACTTTAACCCCCGTCCGGTGGCTCCTGTGAGCGGTCAGTGCTGGGCGACATTGGACATCACCTGGCAACATGCTAGAGAGATGGTGCGACCTTAGAATATGTTGCATCATACTTACATGGTATAGCTGTCGATTGGGACCAGCTATCTCCAGGAAGTCGTTCATGCGTTCGAAACTGGCTTTGTCGCGGAATCCGCACTTCTCACTGGAGTCGTTCGGCAGACCCACCCAGTCAGTGTACTGGCCAGCCACTGGATACCGCACATGCATGCTTCCTACTTGTTTGAAGAGGTCCCACCTGTAGAAATACTTCCTATTCTCATCTTGTTCGTAATTCTTTCGCTTTCTCTGCAGTGCATCCGTTATTTTCTTCCTTTCCTCGTCAGTCAGTACCATCTCTTGGTCCACCTCAGCATCGTCAATGCCGTTAATGGCATCTTTCACCTGCTGGTAGCCGTAGTGGTGAAGCACGAGCTTAT
>JAAXHD010000419.1 GCA_012271015.1 Candidatus Poribacteria bacterium
CAGGAGGGCGGGGTCCAGCCTGCTGATCGTGGAAAAGGAAAAACTGGACAAGGACGCCGGGACAACCGACGGGTACGCGGTGTTTGCGACAACCACGCTGTGCCGCATGCGGGAGGAGCTGATTGAGACGCTGCCCGAGACGTACCGCAGGCGGTGGATAGTAGAGACAGGCTTTCGCGTGGTAAGGGACGTCTTTGGGAAGACGCGCAGTAACGCTCCGCACGTCAGACTGCTTCTGTACAACCTGTGGCTATTGGCGAAATGTGTGGACATACGCAGGGGCGGACGCGCGGGCGGGGACGGCTTTACGATTGCACTGTTTGTGCAGTGTATGATGTCTATGAACAAGAAACTCATGGAATGAGAAAAAGAGCACGGCAATTATTATGATGCGTGCCGGGGCACATTCTCAGATACTGACTTGACGCGTTTGTCGTCACCTGTTACGGCATTCTGATATTTTACTCAATGCTATTTCAGCCACAACTAAAGCACGTCCGCATTCAATAATCTGATAATCCGTTAGATGCTTCAGATAATCTGTTATGGTCTCTATTTCTAAGTTTAGTGCATTTGCACTCTTCAACGCTCTTTGATCATTTGTGACAAAGATGTGTTGCACTCTTGGTTGTCTCTTGCTTCTTTCTACGATCGCTTGCAGCAGGCTTTCTTCCCCCGCGTCACGCATGAGCATGCTTGCATCATCTGTATCAGATCTGCTTGCATCATCTGTATCAATTATGTCTAAGACACCATCCTGTATGAGGTTTTTTATCTTGGATATGCCGTGATTTTCAGTAATTTTTCCCTTGGGTTTGCCTCGTAGTTCTCTATTAATCTCGTTGGTAATTAGCAATTTTGCCATTTTCTTTTCTTTGAATAGTTTTAGTGTTTCAATCAGATCGTTGTTATCCAGCACTATCAGTATATTCGCATCAAAGTAGTACCATACGTCTGTCTGCGTCATTGCAATCCAGTCACTTATGAACTTGGATCTGTATATATAATATTATTTTGCACTGTGTCCGGGTTTGTCACGGATAGTCTGGTTCTAAACTCTTCCCAGCTCAAACCAGACATTCGAAGTCCTAATTGAGATGATACTTTGTCGTTTTGCACCATAGATATTGCTGTATTTTCCCTCCATTTCTTGTACTCACTTTTTTGCTCCGATTTCTCAAGCATTTCGGGATATTTTGTATACATTAGTACAATAAGCTCGTCATATCTGAGTGTATTCAATGCAGATTTTATCGTTTGCAACGTCTTTCGTATGCGGGGCTCAATATGCTTGCTAGCTCTTTCGGCCTCTTCTAATCCTTCTGTGGTAAGGTGTATGGGTTGATTTTTTTCATTGTTTTTGTCTACACATATCAGCTCTTCTTCGTTGAGGTCGATTAGAATGTCTTTAAGCTTTTTGCTATACATTCCATATCTGTGGGGCTCAAACTCATAATCTAATTCAGGATGAGTTTTGGATGCAACATACATCATCTTTTGCATCCATATCTGGCCTTCAATGGTCCTGTGTCCTGTCTCATCCTCTATTCTTAACAGCTCTAATACATACATGGCTTGGCTTTTCAACATCGATATATGGCCAATCCACTACATATGTTTTTGTTGCAATCTAGCATCCGTCAGATACAGGCATTCGGCCCGTTTACAAAATTGTGCCCTGATGCGTGCGTGCAATCAAAACCCATGTTGGGGTGGACCCAGCTAGAGTGAGAACGCGTAGGTTCATACACCGCGGGGATAGAGTATGATCATGACAAAAGCCAAATTCACACCCGAGCAAAAGATCCAGATAGTCCTGGAGTCGATCAGAACCGGCATAAGCACGGCAGAGCTGTGCCGCAAGCACAACGTCCACCCGCCCACGTTCCAGACATGGAGACAAAATTTCATGGAGGGGAGGGGCAAGGCAAGGCTTGCCAGTCACGGCAAGGCGGATCCTGCAAAAGCCATGAAAAAGGAGAATGAGAACCTCAAGCGGATAATAGGCGACCTGACCATGGCCAACGACGTTTTAAAAAAAACCTTGGAGGAAGACAGAGATTGAACGTTGCAGGGCAGCTGGTGAACCGGCAGATGAGCCTGCGCAAGGCGCTTGAACATGCAGGCGTCTCAAGGCGCGTGTGGTACTACAAGCCCCGGCGCCGCGAGATCGGACTGAACCGGGGCATGGTCGACGCCGTAAAAAGAATCGGTGTCAGGAGGCCTACGTACGGGACGCGTCGGATGGCGGCCCAGATATCGCGCGAGACGGGCGTGCCGGTAAACCACAGGCAGATACAGGGAACATACCGAAAAACGGGCTACATACAGCCACAAAAGACGAAAAAAGACATCATATGCACGAAGCGCAGACTCTTCAAGCCAGAGGCCCCCAACCAGCTGTGGGAGCTTGACATTACATACGTCTGGTGCGGCATCGACGGATGGTGGGGCTACAGCTTCAACGCGGCCGGCTGCCTTGCCCGCAAGTGGATACCTTGCGCGTTTGACGTCGATGCAACCCGGCACGTGGCCATGGAGTCGATCACAAGCGCCGTGGCTGCGGAAAATCCGGAC
>JAAXHD010000158.1 GCA_012271015.1 Candidatus Poribacteria bacterium
TTACAATATCGTCCAAACTATAGTATAATTCAATTATGGGATGCAAACACAGAGCACCGGCTTGAAGACAGCGATGATGATCCGGAGGACCAAGATATCTTGGCATTGGCGTTCTCATCGGATAGAAAAACCCTCGCCAGTGGAAGTGAAGACAAAACAGTGCGGTTGTGGGATACCGAGAAACGCGCCAAAATTGCTGCGCTCAAAGGACATGAGGCATCGGTCGCTTCCGTGGCGTTCTCGCCGGATGGAAAAACATTGGCAAGCGGCAGCTACGACGGTACAATCCGGTTCTGGAATCCTGACACTGGACAAGAACACCTTACTTTTACCACGGGACACACGGAGTGGATTAAAGCCGTCGCTTTTGCTGAAAACGGAGTTACACTCGCAACTGCAGCATTTACAGGTATAGTTGAAATATGGAACCTAAAAACAGCACAAGAATTGACGACCTTCACCGAAACAAAGAATGATTTGGCTGGACCCGTCGCGTTTTCACACGATGCCACGCGCTTTGCGAGTCGAGGCGGTAGTGGCACAATTGTGTTTGATTCGCTCGGGTCAGGATACCGTGCGCGCGGACCCGGTCGCGGGAACATTGAATTGTGGGACATCGCCACTGGTGAACAGATTCCTGGACCTTGGCAGGATATTGAAGGCGACGCGAACGCTCTCACGATTTCACTTGATAACAAGATACTCGCCGCTGGCATCCCTCGTCGAGGTGTCCGGGTGTGGGACATAAACACCGGCCTTGAACTGTTACCCTTTAACGCAGCGGAGCCCTTCGGCAGAAAGTTAGTATTTTCACCCAATGGCACGCTGCTTGCTACAAATGGAACTCACGTTCAAACACGGGTGTGGGATATTAGCACCCAGGGCGATATCACGCCACCCAATATCACGAACGTCAGTGCATTGGCATTCTCGCCTGATGGGAAAACCCTTGCTTGTGGACATCATCGGGACGGCATCGTTTTCTGGGATGTAACACCAACCGGAATACAAGAACGCGGTCGAATTCTTAACAGTCGACCAGGGTTTAGCGATGTACTAATGTTCTCACCGGATGGAAAAATCCTTCTTAATCCTAATTCAATAAATTGGCGGCCCCTCATCCAGTTATGGGATGTGAAGACTGGCACCGACCTTGGGACCCTTACTGGGCATACGGAAGAGATAAAAACGTTGGCGTTTTCACACGATGGGAAAATGCTTGCCAGCGGTAGTTGGGATGGCACTGTACTCCTCTGGGATTGGGATAAAATCTCTGCCAAGATAGCAACGGATAACATGGGTAAAGATTTTCAGAGTAACTTGGAACCGCCCCAAGCACCGATAGAATACACAGGAAAAGCAGAAGAAGCAGAAGCAATCATAAACTGGTTGAAGAAGCACAATTATCGTGTTAGTAAATTTGGTAACCAATATACGCTCACACATCCTCGTAGTCTGTCACAATTAGTTT
>JAAXHD010000037.1 GCA_012271015.1 Candidatus Poribacteria bacterium
CTAGACGGGTGCGTGATGGCACGTGGTGGCAACGGGGGGTCCCTTGCCATATTGTCCAGTTCATCATAATTGATGGCCACAATTTCATCGCTGTCTGACGCATTGCTGGTAGACGGGGTCGGTTCAGGTTCAGGTACAGATTCACTAGGAGTTGACTGTGCTTGAGATTCTGCGGTTTGAGAGGCTGGTTTCTTTTTAGAATATACAACTTTACTAACAATTGAGCGAGCTGTCTTCATTGAACGGCATTTCCAATAGATCATTCCAACGATCACTATTACAATAATTACTGTTAATATAATTAGCCCGATCCCGATGGTACGGGTGGATGGCATCCAACTAACGTAGTCTTCATCAATTAAGGTTAATTTTTTCTGAAACATTTGCATGGGTAGTCGGGGAAGTTGCTCTACTTCGTATTGTAGCTGAGCAAGCTCCTCTGGGGTCAGACTCGGTATTTTGATCTTAAACCATTGGGAATACAACAGGGGCTGTTGGTAAACATCATTAAATTCTATAAACATTCGTGCTCTTAGTTCGTGAGATTCGGTATTAAATTGATAAGCGGATGGGATATACAAGGAATTGCTAAATGCTTCACACCCATCTGCTATTTCTACAAACGTAAGAGGCGGGGTTATGGGTTGGATGCGGTTAGGTTTTAATGGGCAGGTAATGTGTAAATCATCATTAACTAACGAGCTAATGGCCCATACATGATGGCCTAGATTAGTAGCTAAATTATCGCTTCTGACATGCGGGTCTACCTGGCAATACTGGTCAATCCTAGTTGCATTATGGTGATATATGGCACTCATGCAAAGTCGTGAGTCTTCAATACGGTACAAAGCAGAAGTCAAAGTACACACATGTCCTTTAGATTGTATACATGCTAAAGCCTGCTCAGTTGTTGGTACAACTTCGTACCTTCCGTCTTGCGTGGTCATGTAATAATCTCCTTCTAATACGAATTTATAGCCAATTTTGGTGGCAGGGTGTAATGCAGGCAAATTATGAATCCTATGCAGAGTAAGGTTTACTTTACGATCGACTAGTGGTACTTTTAACATCAGGACAACCAGATTATCTACAATTACAGGGGTAATGCGTAGAATGGGGTAAATTTCCCACAATGATAGTTCTGGGTCCTTGGGTAGTTGTA
>JAAXHD010000255.1:0-561 GCA_012271015.1 Candidatus Poribacteria bacterium
ACATGTTCAACCCACCCTACGGGGGCGGTCCGTTTTTCTCCGAGTTCTGCCGATATGTGCCCCTTGAAAAAAATCTGGGGACCCTTGGAAACTCTACCTCAATGGAACACGAATTGTCCAAACTATAGTAATTTTAGAGGTATCTGATTTTGTGTATTCTAACACACGCTGAGAATACGTCAAGCGGAATATGGCGCGTATAAAGGTTTAATGTGAGGCAGATTCCAAAATTTAGAGGGTAACCCTCCAAAATTTAGAAAATTTCCAAATTTTGGAGGGTTGGCAAATGATCTAATCCCTGTAACTGTATAGGTTTTCAAATTGGCACGATAATTGCTTTATAACGCTATTGAGCAATGATCAGCTGATAAGAGCGAAATTTGATGAGATTCGTACAGTGAATCCACGTTATTCAAAAGTTTGGCATCTATTAGCAGCAGAGCCGTGATTTATTATCACACCGCCTGCGTAAACGAAGACGCCTTAGAGCGAGTCAAAAGGAGATACTAAAATGAAACGCTTTGTTGTTTTCACACTGACGCTTCTTTTCGCAACAACCTG
>JAAXHD010000255.1:680-1643 GCA_012271015.1 Candidatus Poribacteria bacterium
ACTTCTCGTTCCTTTTGAGAAACAAAGAAGAAGGACCCGGCTGGATTAATGCGTCGACAGGCTTGGAGGTAAGAGACCTTGCGACGAAGGAGAAGGTCGCCTGGCCCACTGCGTCATGTTCCACTAATTTTAGACTTTAAGAGTCGGTCTCTGTCAGAGACCCTCTGATAACACCCGCGGCGAGGGCAGTAGACGCATCGCCGCGGGTCTCTCAAAGCATCCCCTGTGCAGAAGGAGACACACAATGAAACCTCTAAAAACAACCCGTCTTTCAACAACAATACGTTTTTTCTTCGCTTGCTGTCTGCTCGCGTTCGCGGGTGCGACAACTTCCGTTGATGCAAAGATCGTATTTTGTCTCGATGGTGATATTTACGTCATGAACGATGACGGCTCCCGCAGACGCAGGCTCACGCGCAATACAACGGCGTTAGACAATGATCCCCGTTGGTCGCCCGATGGCACACAGATCGCTTTTACCCGAGACATGGACAGGACGCAGCGACAAACCACGGCAGAGGTGTTCGTCATGAACGCTGACGGAAAAGACCCGCAACGTCTCACCCATAACAACGTCATCGATGCGTATCCGGCCTGGGCACCCGATGGACGCTCCCTCGTTTTTACGAGTACCCGAAGCGGAAGATGGGAGGTGTTCGTCATAAATCTCGCGACGCACGTCGTCACCCAATTAACAGGTGGGGACGAGGATACAGCTTCCGCGTCCCCCGACTGGTCGCCGGACGGCACACAGATCACTTTTGAGCGGTTCATCCGAAAGCCCGGGATAGCCCCGAAAACGATCTACGTGATGTCTGCAGACGGGCAGCACCAGCGTCCTGCCCTCCCGGATCCAGGTCCCAACGACCCGTCCACGTTCAGGTACTTTCCTCGCTGGTCTGCCAATGGACAACGCATCCTCTTTTATGAATCGAAGTGGTTTCGCGATGGAGATGTCAAGCG
>JAAXHD010000209.1:0-367 GCA_012271015.1 Candidatus Poribacteria bacterium
TGTCAGTCCCTTGAAACAGGCTCATGTAGCTCCGTGTGTACCTTTCTTTTCCAAAGTCAGGCTTGTATGGTTTTTTCGGAACGTATCTGCCACCGTAGTTTACTTTAAGCTCACTCAGTCCAAAGTGGGCAAAATTGAAGGGATTTTTGTCATGGGCACCGTTAAAGGCTTCGTTCGTCGTCATACAGAGCACGAGTCTCTGGGGGCAGTACGTCCGTGAACAGGGTGTTTATAGTCTGAGTGTAGGTGCCAGACGGTATATTGAATGTTTTGATCACTCTTCTCCTGATGGGAATGATCATGTTCTGCTTCAGGTGCAGGGTCTTGTGCTGGAGATACAGAGTCGGATCAATTTTCACGTAGTCTA
>JAAXHD010000209.1:423-1234 GCA_012271015.1 Candidatus Poribacteria bacterium
ACAATGGTTTTGATGACAAGCCGCTGCTTGCCGGCATTTTCGCCCATCAGCAGAAAGGCATCGGAAGTTCGCCTCAGCACTATCCTCAAATCGGTTCCGTGAGGCAAATACCTTTCCTGCTGGAACACTTCTCCAACCAAGCGACCCAGCACAACCTGGTCATGATAAGTATCATCACCGCTGTCTATGAACTTCATGTGCCGGCCGAGTCTCGGACTGTCTGCAGCCACGTCGACTGTGTCCATCTCACCAGCAGTGTCTTTTATCCATCCGAAACTCTTTCCCTGGCACTCCAGGTAATTTTCGCCATAGCTCAACAGGAAAGTCAGATAAGCCAGAAACGGATACGTGCCATTGTTTTCATTGATCACTTTTCCATTCAGCTGCACTTCGACATCTTTGAACATCGAGTGCAACAAGTTATTGATAGGAAAGATTTTATCGTCCTTAGCTATGGAAACCCACTTGCTACTGGTGGCATTGTACTTTTGAATACCAACGTCCGCTTCGAGATAGATACGCGACGAATCAATATAGCACTGATCCTGGTCATTTCTTATATCAAACGTGATGTTGCTGCTGTATTCGTTGGACAGCGGTGGCAGTGTAAGAGTTTCTCTTACTTCCATCTGACCTTCTAGGGGATCTTCTCGGAACAGATCTAACTCACTATTTAAAACTGTACCTTTGCCTTCCATGGTTTAATAACAATAACGTGACAACAAGATAAAATTTCAGGGATATTTTGTTCAACAACATGCAAAGTGTGCTATATACAAATAAATAATGAAAAACATTAAATCAAATAATA
>JAAXHD010000291.1 GCA_012271015.1 Candidatus Poribacteria bacterium
TGTTTTCGTTCTCGAGAGATTTTTTGGGCAACTTCATAGGCTGCTTCCACTTCAGAGCATCCGAGTTCGTCCATAACTTTTCGCCGTTGTGCTTTTTCGTGTTTTTCGGTCATCGCAAGAGCTAACGACAGAGAAGGTGGAACATTTCGGAACAGTGTTTCTAAGTTGTCAGACAAAACTACCCCCCTCTACATATTTCCCAGGTTCCTTCTTTGCCGATAACAGTAGATTACGTTGTGCGGAAGTCAGTTCTCGAAATCGAGCGATCTGATCGATTTCTTCTTTTGGCATAACCAGACACAGCCACCACTCCATCATGTTTAACATACGTTTACTTGCGTCTGGAAAGTCCGCCAAGTTCTGAGTCGCAATCCAGAACCAAGCTCCGAGTTTGCGCCACATCTTGGTAATCTTCACAACATAGTTTGCGAGTAAAGGGTGAGTGGTGATCAAGTGTCCCTCGTCGGTTACGACTAGTGTAGGCCGATCCGAATGTTGCATTTTTTCTACTAAATCATTGATATGACTCATCATAGATAGATATGCGACCGTAAGTTGATCTTCATACCCTTCCCTCGCCAATAACCCCATTTCCAAGATGGTTACATCCACGTCTGGCCACGGGGAACCTTCTCGATTAAAGAAGTGATTCGCGATCCCAGATGTAAACAGAGCCATTGCGTCTGCCATCTCTTGCGCGCGTAGTTGTCGTGGTGCAGGTAGATTAATATCTTGAGCACTAACTGCAAACGCCTTAACCACATCGGAAATCAGTACTTGCTCCCTACCCTCAATTCGAACCTGTCCTGTTGCTTTAATGATGCTACTACGAATGAGCAATCTATCGGCTCGTGAAACTTTGCTGTCTTCGCGTGCGTCTCCACCAGTGATCATGACGCGCGCCACAATCTCCATTTCGCCTAATCGATCACGGCTTGAGGATTCGCCATCGCCTTGTTCATTTTCCACTGGTGTAGAGTCCGAGTCCAAAGCTTCGATTGCATCGGAAAATGGCGGTAAAGAAACGTTCGCATCTGGATTGAGAGTGATTTGGTTCACTGATAGCCCATGTGCCTTGAAGTGTTCGCCAAGCAACGTAAACGAACCACCCGCTTCAATGATGAAAACGCGAGGACGGTGCCGAGCTACCATTTGTTGTAGTAAATATACCAACATCGCCGACTTTCCTGCTCCCGTCGGTCCGAGAATTAGCATATGGGCGTTCTTTTTGCGATCTTGAGGATGCAAAGGATCGAAATCCAACGGTTCTGCGCCACGATTGAAAAACAAAATACCGGAATGTCCCGTGCCGCGAGAACGCCCGTAGATAGGCGCGACATTGGCAAGATGTTTGGAGAAAACGTACCGAGATCTACGTCGAAGCTTGTCGAGTGCTGGATCATGTGCCATGGGTAGATTTCGAATGTAGCTATCTAATGGTAGTAAGTCCTGTTCACCACTAATCGGCTGAAAACCATTCGATAACAATAACGCATTAACTTCAGTCATATTCTTACGTAATTTAATTAAGTCATTGCCACGAACGAAAAGACCCATTGATGCCGGAAAGAGTTTATTGCCTCGAGCGATTTGACGATCCACAGCATCTGCATCCTCTCGAGTTAGTGCTGCATCAGCACTGTCTCCTACCGCGGCGCGCTTGATGCGCGCGACATGAGTACGAACTACCGATTGGGATTTGATAGTAACCGTTAAACACAAAATCGTGTGTTCTGGCAGCCGATCGAATAAAGCATAGGTATGGTTGCCGAAAGTCTTTTCGGCGGTCAAAATCCCTATTTCAGGAATATTCCTGAAATTTTGGATTGAAATGAATGCATGTGGGAGTTTGTCGAACCACCAAACGCCCTGCTCCGCATCCGATTGGGGACACGATAACAGCAGACTCTCGGTAAAGTCGTGTCCATAACTTGCTAGTTCAGGTGGGGTATAGGGTGCGAGTTTTATTAATTCTTGAGGGCTATCACACTTTGTAGAGGTCGGATTTGGATTGAACCACGACAGTAACCAACGATAAAAATCTTCACCTGTACCACGGCTGCAGACTAGACCGGCTACTTCGAGCGAAGCGATAACTCGCGACATAGTATCGTTTAAAGCTACTTCTGCATCGACTAACGATGTTTTTTGCTTTTCAGCCTTTGCACTTCGTCGGTAAATCATCACGCGTACTCGTCGAAACTGACCACGCCAACGTGTTCCAGTTACCGCACTGTCTTTGAAGAGCCCCCCAGGACTAGTGATTGTTGCGAGATGGTTTTTACACTCATTCAGGTAGAACTCGTGGTATTCACTCTTTAGAGCTGCAGGAGAACCGTAGTTCGCAAGTCGGTTTTCTAGAAAAGAAAGATCGTGCTCGTTCTGAACAAAGAATTGGATGACCCAAGGAGCAGAATCATGCTCAGGTATCGAATCAGTTAAGGTCGCTTGAATG
>JAAXHD010000407.1 GCA_012271015.1 Candidatus Poribacteria bacterium
CCCCCGGCGTTATACCCGGGCGTTCCGACATCATCTTTATCCCCGTAGAAGGTCCCTACGTAGGCACCGCCGAGTCCAGTATCGGATGCGAGCACCCACCCCGCTGCGTCGGTTCCCATAATCTCACCTCCAGCAGCCATCTCACGACGGATAATCGAGCTACGACTCCCTTCAGACATCGAGAGTTCCCATCCGCCACCGAGGTTTCCAACAACATCACCACGATCGGTGACCCCACCTGTAAGTGGCAGCGGCGGCTCCAGTGAGATTCGGAATGCCATCTCGCTGAGCAATATATACGTCGCTGTGGATGGATTTACCTGGCTCTGGGCATCAACAATACGATTGGCATCGAGGGCACCTGCGTTGCCATCACCTTTGGTACGCGCCGCAACACCGGAGTTCCGATTTGTCGTCTTCGAGACAACAAGCGCGGACTGACCCGCATCGAGCGTCACACCCTCGAGTTTAATGCCAAACGATAGGGCAGCAACGTCTGCATCGGCAGGATCGTTATCAATGCCGACGACCCAGCCATCAAGACTGACTTCAACACCGGAAACGTTAGTGATCTCAATCCACTGCGGGAGTCTACCGCTATTGCTGGCGACCATGATTTCCGTAATCCTCAAATCACTCGCTGTTGCAGCAGGTACGAGTGTTGGTTTGGGTGCGGGTACCTCTGGAATTGGTGTAAACACATTCGCAACCCCTGGGGTACCAACATGTCCAAAAGCCAGGTTGATACCGGCACGCTCGGACGCTGTCCAATTGGCTTGGTCGCTACCGGAAGCACTGGCATCTACACGAGACATAGAAACAAGATTCGCAAAGGCTTGAGCTCCGCTGGGATTGGTATTCCCAGAAGCACCAGGGACTGGCCAGTAAGAAGGTCCTAAGTTACTGACCGAATCAACCTCAGTGCCAAAAGCACTCCCACCGAACGTCAGGGCCCACTCGTTAGCATCAATCGAAATATCCGCGTCGGTCGTGTTGTGAAGTTCAATCCACTGTGAATCGGCCGCATCACCAAGACTGTCATCTCGACCCCACATGATCTCGTTGATAACGACGGCCCCTGCAGCGATACCTTCATCTTCGGCTTTTCTGGAACCGTGGTAACCGGTTACCTTACTTTTACCGGCAGAAGCCTCTGGGATATCATTGTATCCCAACGAGATAGTACCACCGTTGCGGAAGAAATTCGCAAAATCGTTAGCGGCATTAGAGAAATTAAAACTATACTCGACGTTATACTTAAAATCGATATCCGTTTGGTTGTCAGCCCGTTCCCGATTGTCATTGTCTTTATACTTGTTCCGGGACACAGTTCTGACCCCGGAATTTGCTTCAGTGCTTCTAGCAAGCACAAGATACCCGTTTGCTGGGATAACCAGCCCTCCGGTAAGGAAGACCCCAGCACCACCAGCACCTGCCGCGTTCAAGGCATCTACGTTGCTCTTTGTAATATCACCTCTAACAGCACCCGCGTGCACTGGCACTCTTAATACGGAACGATTGAGAGCTGAAGCAAGGTTGCTGGGCGGGTTGAAACTATTAGCCGGTTTAACCAAATCGTTGAACGCCTTAACCCGTATCACTACGTCATCACCGTTAGTCAAACTCGGCTCAATCGTCAGAAGATACGAATGATATCTTGCATCTCTACCCGTAGGATTCGGTGGATCGGCAGGCGGGTTATCCGACGAATAGTTACCCTCTTCAGGAGAAGGTGCTATATAGAACGGAGTCCCCTTAAAGATTGCAGTGATTTTCGCGTTCTCAAGTTCAAATGGTAAATCACCAACCTTGATGTTACCGCCATCCATCGCAAAGTTCGGCTCCTCGGTAAATGTAACTCTCACATCAAAAGGACCAGAAACCGCAGCGGTCGTGAATCGACTTGTAGCGGCCGCAGCAGTCGGAATCACCCGCACCATAGAAACCACATTTGGATCGGCAACCGTAGGCTCTGCGTTCACGAGCTCAAACTGTAGCGTATTGGAATCCTTGTTCCACGCCAGCATCTTATTGTCGAGAAGTGCCTGGCGCACATCCGTAGGTTCTGCCTGTTTGAACGAAACATTCTCTCTGGCTGTTATCCCCGCTGCAGTATCCGCCGCTCTCGGTCCCGGTAAGAGCACAGTCAGGTAACGAGCGTTCGCTGGAATATCAGCTTGGTTAATGGTCACCTTAAAATTTCGACCATCCGGAAACGCCATATTGCGATGTTCAATTTTTGAATCAGCACTGGCTACTCCCGATCCTAAGCCTGCACCGTTTATATCGAAAAAAGTAACTATCAGATCCGATATATGGAGTTTCGGTCTTTCATCAGGGTTCACGTCTAATGGCGTTACATCTCCTCCACGCCCATCAAGCAACGCGTACCCCTTCTTCAATCTGATAAAAAACTCTATATGTCTGTCCGTAATTAGAGTAGTATTCATAAGAGCATTAATCTCAGACTGCGTATCAACATCCTTCGGATCACTAACAGCAGTTATTGCGCTATATATCTCCAATTGATTACCATTGGCTTCAGATACATCCGACACACTCAGATCCGGCTCCGGTACAGTGTCAACTGCTGCCAGAATAGCAGGCGTGAACGCGAGGCCGAGCGCGATTAGCAAAACCAGGCTTGTTAAGGAAACTGTCAATTTCTTTGACAACATTCGTTTTCCTCCTAAAAACAATAAAACTAACTAAAACTAAGAACGGATCCAGGGATGATAAAATCCATTCTTCTGTATTGAACGTAACCTTTTACACATAATGTTA
>JAAXHD010000420.1 GCA_012271015.1 Candidatus Poribacteria bacterium
GAGTGGGAGTGAACTGCATCACACTTATAAGCAATTCAACACCCATTTTGACAATTACAGCTGCTTTCTCGTACTGCCATTATTGTTCATTCTGTATGATTATAATGTCACATTTGCCGTGAAATCTGTTTCTTTGCAAATAATAATGGGAGTTAAAACAGTTGAGTGAGAGAGAGAGAGAGAGCTAGGCTACATAGTACTTTCGGGCACTTAACCGGAACGAAGAGAAAGCAAGCCATTAATAGCATAAGGTAAACCATTCGCTTAACGGAACTTAGACTAATCAAATTACTTAATGGAACGTACGGTTACTAATTGAAAAGAAAATAATGACACCAAGCATATATAATAATTGGTTGAATTCAAAGCATACATACACCCATACATATAAAGCAAGACAATTTTGATTGCTTTAAGTTTAAGTATGCATAGGTGGTACATATAGACACAAGATGTTTGCTTGATTTAAGTTTAAGCAGGCATACATAGGGAGATAGCTAGATACAATCCACACTCCTGGTTGAGTTTTAGTCGGGCAGGAGAATAGAGCATATTCTCCCAGAGTTTGACTATCTCCGTTGAGTGAGGCGGGAAATGTAGCAAATCCTCCCCAGAATGAGTGTGGCGATGAAATGGCCCCTTACTCCGGCAAGTGAAGCGAATTTTCCCGTAGATGGAGTGTTTCCGTTGCGTCGGGCGGGAAATGGAGAATGAGTGTGACGGTGAAGTTTCCTTCCTGCGGAAAGTGAAGCAAACGTTGGCCTGAGTCCCTTTTGGAGTTGGCCTTCCGCTGGAAAGTCGGGTAAGTCCTCCCCGAAAAGTAAGCGGTTTTCCCTGAGTTGACATGAAGTAGAGATGCTTCCATCAACCGTATTGAATTTATCTTCCGGAGAATGAGAGTCGGTAAAATGAGGCAGTTTCTGGCGGAGATGGAATCTTGCGTGGACATGAGCCGTATTTAGCGTTTGAACATAAACGAAACCTCAACAGCTGGTAACAACAAGGCCATTCTACTGCTTAGAGCATCTTCTCCGTGTGAAGTCGTCTGCGGGGGAACGAAGACTCGATCTGGTCCGCCGGACGAACGAGTCGACATGACCCGTATTTAGCGTCGGAGCGAAAAAAGAATCCTGGGACATAGGCTTAGTCTGAGCAGATCGGAACAGCAAGGCCACCTTTTCCTTGTCAGCTCGTCTGCGTGGGAACGAACACTCAATCTGTTCCACCGGACGAACGAGTCGACATCACCCGTATTTAGCGTCGGAACAAAAACGGAATCCTGGGAAATAAGCTTAGTCTCGGCAGATGGTAACAGCAAGGCCACTCTACTGCT
>JAAXHD010000188.1 GCA_012271015.1 Candidatus Poribacteria bacterium
TACGATGAGTGTCGCTACGAAGGCGATATTCCACAGGGATGGGGAAATATCACCGCGGAAGAGATGGTCCAGCACTTTTGGGCAGGCACTGTTTCCGGTTGCTATGTCGGACACGGAGAAACATACAAACACCCAGAAGATCTACTGTGGTGGGCGAAAGGTGGCGTGCTACGCGGTAAGAGCCCACCGCGGATCGCGTATCTCAAAGACTTCATAGCAAGCGCGCCAGCCTTTGATACGCTTGAGCCGATTGGCGATGAAACAGGACGATATATCCTTGCCAAACAGGGGGAGTATTATCTCGCATACACAACCGAACCACAAACAATAACACTGGACTTGGAAGGAGAACAACCCTATAAAGTCGATCGCGTGGATACATGGAACATGAAGATTGTCCCTGTTGGGACGGCACACCCCGGAGAACATACATTCGCTTCGCCGTATAACGGTGTTGCGTATCGCTTCACACCATACTCGCCAGGTGAGAAACTCCGTCCGGAGGCGAAAGCGTCCGCCGATGTCCTTCAAGGCAGTGCCCCGCTTACAGTGAATTTCTCAGCGGCAGGGGATCTGGCGCACCACTGGACTTTCGGAGACGGAACAACGTCCACTGAATCGAATCCGACGCATGTCTACGAAAGTCTCGGACAATACATCGTAACACTCACGGTGATGGATCCGGAGGGAGACACAGCAACGACATCCCTCGCAATCCATGTATCACCGGGGGCACCGGCTGATATCGGAACGCACACGGAATTTCCCGGCTCGCGTGATGGACTCGTTTTTCTCTGGCATGGCGCGCTTGAAGATAGCGGGGAGATTGAACCGCGTGGTAATGCGAAAGTCGGTGAAGATGGACAGATGGATCTGACCGGTGGTGCATTTCTCACCAGAAACGTGAACGACAAACTTCTGGAAGCATGTCAAGAGAGTAATCAATTGACGCTTGAGTGTCTCGTTACGATGGATAACTTGGATCAGGACGGTCCCGCGCGGATTATTTCGTTCTCGAATGACGCTACCCATCGGAACTTTACTTTTGGGCAAGATGGCAGCCGTTTCGCAGTGAGAATCCGTACACCGCGGACCGGGACGAATGCGTTAGGCGGTGAGTTTCATTTCGGTAAGATTGAATCGGGAAAACCGATCCATGTCATCGTCAGTTATTTTGACCGGAACGTCTACTGCTACATCAATGGTGAACTTGTCCATGTTAGCAACGGAGTCCAAGGGAATTTCAGCAATTGGGAACTCTATCCATTGCTTTTTGGTGATGAGGCGAGTGGCGGTAGGAACTGGGAAGGCACGCTGAGCCGTGTTGCGATTTACAGCCGATTCGTCGGAGTAGAGGAAGTGGCGCATAAATTCAAGTTGATTCAAGACAAATAAAAAGGATCACGCAAATTCAAACGTCTATGTTGGACATCAAATAGGTTTTGTGGTATACTAAGCATTGAGAATTTTAACGCACACGGAGAGAATCATGCCAAACATTATGGAGATGAACCCTACCGAATTCCGCGAGTTGCTCCACACACTCGTCAACGAGGAGTTGTTTAAATCTCGGGAACGTCTTGCTGCGTTACTCGCGACAGGTAGTCCTCAAGAAGCATTAGAGGCAGAGTTCTTTCATTTTCACGGTGACTATGTGGATTTCGCCTATTGGTTAGAGGACTACGAGGAAGATCCGCTTGAAGGACTTAAACCTGATACACCGCTCGCCAAAAAACTCAAACGACAACGCGAATATGTTCTCACACATCGGAAAACAACGCTCAAAGAGCGGAACTTCAGACGGATGGGGGTTTACCTAAACAGCGATCCGATGCCAGAGAAGAAAATCGCTGAGTTGCCACCGGACAAATACCGAACACTACTTCGCTCTCTCGTCGCCGAAGAGATCTTCCCGGTACGGGAGCGGCTCGTCGCCTTGTGCAAACAGAATCCATCAGATCAGGAGTTAGATCTTGCATTTCGAGAACTTTACGTTGCTTATGAACTTTTGGAAGTCGCCTTTGAAGACTACCATTACGACCCAGACGAAGGCTTGGAGTTGCGCCCAGAGCTTGTCGAAGAACTGGATCAACGTATAGCAGATCATGAAGCTGGCACAGCAGAGACAATTTCACTTGAGGAGGTTGCTAAAGAATTCGGAGTGAAATTGAAGTGTACACGTTAGAATTAGACACGCGTGCCGAATCGGATATGCAGCGTTTTCATCCCATTTTCAAAGCCCGAATCCTTGAAAAATTGGAACGGTTATGCGCAAATTGTGATAATCAGCGGCACAAGGCACTAAAAGGTAAATACCGGGGTAAATTTAGCCTAACGGTCGCTAAAGATTATAGAATAATTTATTCTTTTAACACGCGCATCCGGGAGGTGACTGTTCACCAAATTGGACACCGTAGCGGTGTCTATTAGCTATCCATCCAAATCGGAGATTTTCGGGATTAAATGCTTCCTCAGGCACCTATCCGATACACACGAGCGGCGGTGTCGTGGAATAGCGCGGCGCGTTCATCGTCCGAATACCCAGATGACAGTCGTTTGAAGGCATTATACATTACGTTGTAGGAGAACGACACCTTGTCGACTGGAAAGTTGCTTTCAAACATACATCGCTCCGGACCGAACTGCTCAATACAGTAATTCATGAAAGGTGCCATAGACTCGGCTAACTCTTCAGAACCAATCGGTTGTTCCCGTTCATGCCAATCGAAACCTGTGCGCGGCATTCCAATACCTCCGAGTTTCATGTGAACATTGGGACAAGTGGCTATCGCAGCGATACCGTTCCGCCAATTCGCCAACACTTCATCATCTCTGCCCCCATAGGGACCATCCCGCAGCAAACCACCGATATGGTTTGAAATAATCGTCAGATCGGGAGTGGCTCTCGCGAAATCAGCGAGTTCCGATAGTTGTGGCGCGTACATCCATGCTTCAAAAGACATTCCCATGCTTGCCAGCACGCGTGCCCCAGCCCGGAAATCCTCACGCGCGAGTTGTCTTTCCGTTCTGTAAGCGGAAGCCCCTGCTATTTCCGGGTGTGGATCCCAAGTAACAGAATGGCGGATACCTCGAAACCGATTCGGACTCGCGGCTTGTAAGGCTTCCAGAACCGGCTCGACGCGTTCACCCAAGTTCAGGTTCGCATGTCCGACGATAGCGGCGGCGGCACGACTTTCGCCATATAACCCACTCGCGCTCGCAGCTGCGAGTCCTTGCACAAATTCAACTTCACCGACGGGACGCATCTCTTCGGGTCCATCGGCGCGGTACATGGCTCTCGCCTCAACGAACACAGTAGAACGCACGTTGTGGCCACTATTAATATCTGCGATCAACTCGTGGAGTAGATACCGTTGGTAAGGGATACGCTCGGTTCGGAAATCCCAAAAATGGTGGTGTGGGTCGCAGATTGGTAACTCTGGTTCCAGTGTGGGTTCTTCGGTTAAAGCGAGCCAGTCATTGTCTCCAAATGGCATTATGAATATCTCCATCTCTACAATCAAGTCAGTGGATTGATCATTGATTTTTTACTTACACTATAGGACCTCAAAGGATTTTTGTCAAACACTTTTTGGTTCCGTTGAGGACTTAAAATAACGTGGATTCGATAACAAGGAATTGAAAGGGAACAATGTTCTCGCACCTATGACGTTTAGGTTGTTGGATTTCACTATACCTAATCCCCGAGAATGGGTCATCAAAAATCTGAAATTTCATACCTCAAGAGTCGGGAATCGGAGTTCCCTCCTACCTGTGGCTATTGGCGGTCAGGAATCGGGAATCGGAGTTCCCTCCTACAGAAGAGGGTTGGGATCCAGATATCCCTTCTACAGAGAATTGTTGTAAAGAGGACATTAGACTTGTGTAACTTTTTTAAGGGATGCTCCGATGATATACGTCATATAGTCATAGGTACTTGTGCGTTGTTTTATGAGAAATCAGTGATGATGGGTAGAGGTGACCGTTGAACGGCGATGTTGACAACTGAATGAATCTATCTATAAATTATGCTTTTCTTGCTTATGCAGTGTTTTAATGGCATAATAATACAAACTAACGAAAACGGTCTTGAGATTGCGAGATTTACACTTGGGTGAAAGGGAAACGGTGGAAACAATGAAGCGAGCAGATAGAAGTAAGTCTTGGATTGCTGAATTCAAATGCCAACCTTTGTGCGTTGCTTCGATAGCATGTACCTTATTGCTGCCCTTCTTTATGATTGTCGGGTGCGGTCCATTGGTAACCAGCGATCCACAATCTGGTCTTCCTCATGATGGCTCCAAAACAGGCACGGAGCTTGCGAAGGCGTGGCCCATAGAACGAACGCTCGTCAGCAACGAGGTCAATTGTATTGCAGCAGATTTAGACAATGTATGGATTGCAACGGCGCGGGGTGTTTCTCGCTGGGACCGCCAGCAGGATAAATGGATCCATTATACGATGGAAGATGGGTTGTCGAACGATATGGTGAATGCCGTCGCGGTTGATGGGCAATGGGTCTGGTTTGCCACGGATGAAGGTGTAAGCCGCTACGATATGCAAACAAACACCTTTACGACCTTCCGAACCATCGATGGGTTAGCGAGTGACCAAGTTTCCTCAATTGCGGTGGACGGGAACTACGTGTGGTTTGGGACATCCGAGGGATTGAATCGTTACGATAAAACGATTGACAGTTGGGCGGTGCGTACTCGGAAGGACGGCTTAGTCAGCAAAGTAATTACAACCATCGCTGTTGAGCCGGAGTACGTCTGGGTCGGCACCGGTAGAGAAATAAACCCAGATCCACATGGATGGGATGAAGATCCGAGGTTCAGCAGAGGTGGGGTAAGTCGTTACCATCGAGATACTGATTCTTGGAATAACTATACGAAATCAGATGGTTTGATAGACAGTGAAATCGCTACGATTGCGGTGGACGACGATAGTGTTTGGTTTGGCACGCAGAAGGAGGGTGTCAGTCAGTACAATCAAGTTGACCAGACGTTCATCAAAACATATACGAAAACAGATCTGTTGAAAAGCAATATTATCTCCTGTATTCGTGCAGACGGGTTCCAGGTCTGGTTCGGAACTGCCAATGCGGGTGTCCATCGATTCATTAAGCCTGTCAACACATGGGTGCATTATACCAAGGCAGATGGATTGGCGAGTAATCATATCAGTTGGATTACCACACAAGGTAATGATGTCTGGTTTGCGAGCAAAGAGGATGGTGTGAGCCGATTTGATAAAGTGAGCGGCGAGTGGACAATATATAAACAAGCCGATTTTCTCGCCGATAACGATGTTCGCTATCTAACACGTGATCCCGATGGAAACCTTTGGTTAGCAACAGTTGCCGGAATTTCGGTTTACTCTCCTCAAACACGTAACTGGGAAATCATTTCCAAGAAAGATGGGCTGCCGACTCCCTATATTACGTCAATCAATTTTAGGTCTCAACCTTCTGAATCGGAACAGGACACCACTGACGAAATCCTAAACAATGGCAATGCCCAGGTCTGGATTGGGAGCGATCGAGGGCTTGGCAGGCGAGCATATTTAGAGGAAGAGTGGACATTTCATGTCCCACCTCGAACACAGGCACAAGGCGAAACTTTTGTGACATCAGTTGATACTGGCACTGCATCACAGAATCACCGGGTCTGGGTTGGTACAAGTTTCGGTCCTGCCGTGTACGATACAACAGCTCAGGAATGGACACAACTGACACCACCGGACACGCCGAAAAATCCGCTTATATTAGCCGTGCTTGCTCACGATGAGAAAGTCTGGTTTGGCGGCGCGGAAGGTGTTTTGCAATACGCAATCGTCGATAAGCAGATGCACCGTGTTGCCGATGGTCTTCCGAATCCGTACGTTAATGTGCTACTTTCCACTGATTCAGAGTTACAAACCGATCCCAGAGAACAGACACTTTGGGCGGGAACACGCCGCGGTCTTGCAAGATATGACAAGACCCGTCAACGTTGGGTCCCACTGTCCTTTAATGACCAATTGCCGTCGCCGAATGTCACCGCACTTGCCTTTCAAGGTGGGATTCTCTGGATCGGCACCCCACAGGGGCTGGGAAGTTACACGATTGCTTCTGATTCTTGGAATTCTCTCTCAAATGTGCCGTATAACATTCGCGACATTCTGTGTGATGCAGACGGAACCCTTTGGTTGGCGACAGATACAGGACTCGTCGAATATGACTCACAAAATGGAAGAGAGGTTCTACATCAATCTCGGCCGGTACGGGAGCCGTTCCTTGAAACATTGGTCTCAAACATCAAGTTTGATGGGGATTACATCTGGCTCAATAGCTGGGGGGCTTCGCCGAACGGTGCTCTTGTCCGGTTTCATCGTTCAACAGAGACATGGCGGCGTTTCACGCGCGTAGACATTCTGCAGTCTACGCAGAAAAGAGCCATGACGCTTATCCGTTGGACGCATATTGACACGGATGCAGTCTGGTTCACAACGGACTATGGGGTTCTCCGTTACGATAAAACTTCGGATACATGGCAACATTTTACAACAGAGGATGGTCTTTCTACAAACGATGTGGACAAGATTGCTGTGAGTGAACAGAGTGTTTGGGTCATCCCGATGATAGGTTTGGAATTGAGCCATTATAGTAAAGCGACTGGGACATGGGATGTGGTCGCTCCTGATGAAGGGACTCAGATTGAGCGATTGAACGCACTTGGGGTCGATGGACCGAACGTCTGGTTTGGATCCGGGCGGACCCTGACTCAGTACAATGAAATCACGGGTGAATGGAAAGATTTTGGACCGAGAGACGGATTGGCAGGTAGAGGCGCGGAGTGGATTACTGTAGATGATGATTTCATCTGGGTTGCGCGCTCGGAATGGGATAGAGATAGCAACCGTCCGTTGTCGCGATACGATAAAAAGACAAAGAAATGGACGACATTTTCGACGAATGACGTGCTGGCTTCAAGGACGATTAGACGTATTATCGCTACAGAAAAAGATGTATGGATACTCTACAGACCTTGGGAGGATGCAGGTGTTACCCGATACGACAGGCGCACAAAGGAATGGACGACGATCAGATCCGGACGTGGAACGCTTGAGCTGGCAGCCGATGACGATTATCTGTGGTTAGCTGCCCCCAACGATGGGCTTCGACGCTTTCATTTTGCCTCTGGGACTTGGGCAAGGTTTAGAGATATTAAAGGGCTGCTCCATAACCATGTGGGTGAGTATGGGCTCGCAGTGGATGAGGACTATGTATGGGTGGGTACGTTGCGTGGACTTTCCCGTTATGACAAACAGAAAGAATCTTGGACCCCGTTGACGGCACTGCCGACCCTCGTTGGACGCACTATTCGGACGGTAGATACAGATGAGCGTTTCGTATGGGTCGGTACGGATAAAGGTATGTCCCGCTACGACAAGATTCTGGGGACATGGAAGAATTATCGGCAGGAAGGTGGCTCCGAAAACATAGAAACCCATGGAGGGCACTGGCACCGACATAGACGGAAAAAGAAAGACTGTCTCTCCGATGACGTTGTGAGTTCTATTATGGTCGATGACCAATACGTCTGGGTTGGGACACGCGACGGGGCGAATCGCTTTGATAAGATAGCACTGCGGTGGGATCAGTACAAAACTGAGCATGGACTGCCCGCCAACAATATAACTTCTGTGAGTAGCGATGCCGATAGTATCTGGGTTGGCACTAATTCTGGGATCGGAAAGTACCCCCGCACAGCGGATGATCGCAATGCATGGATTACCTACACATCAGGTACTGAAATCCAGCCTTCTGCTGTGTCTAAAGAGTTTGCTGAATCGTTGGTTACCGATCAAATTTGGTGTATCACGGCAAGTAAGAAACACGTCTGGGTCGGGACACGCAGGGGTGTCAGTCAATATGACATCGGTCGGGATATCTGGAAGACGATTACAGTGGAAGATGGACTTGCGAGTGATGAAGTGAGTTGTATCGTGATTGCTGGCGACAATGTCTGGTTTGGCAGCGACCGCGGTGTGACACTCTACAACGAAAAGACAGAGGTTTGGGCTGACTATACGACAGCAGATGGACTTGCCAGCAATAAAGTTACCTCTATAGGTGTTGATGGCACTGAAGTCTGGATTGGCACCTACAATGCTGGGGTCAGTCGGTTTGATCAGTTGACGAATAGTTGGACGACTTACACCCGAGAGGACGGCTTAGCACATAACGGTATCCTTTCGATGGCTGTAGATAGTCCGTTCGTCTGGTTCGGAACCTATCGTGGATTGAGCCGTTACGATAAACGCACAGGTATCTGGACAACCTTCACAGAATCCTATGGACCTGAGGATATTTTGAGGTGAAGGATGGTTATCAGTTTTCAGTTATCGGTTTTCAGTTAAGAGATTATCATTTTAGGGATGTTTTTGGTCACTGATGGCTGGCAATTGGCAACTATGTGAAAGCGAATTTATGGAAACAAATACAGATAACCAAAAGTCCCGAACCCGTGCCCGTTTTCCTGTTAAAAGTCTGCTTTTGCTGTTGAAGGTCTTACTCTGTTGCTCTCTCGCATTCCGCGCTGAGGCAGAGGATGCGTACAGCCTATTTGGTAAGTTATTCCTATCCGGACGTGTTGAATACGATTTCACAAATAGACGGAACTTCCTCGCGGATACAGAGGAGGAGCGTGTTAGGCAAGACAGTTTCGATTTTGATCGTCTCTTTCGGCGCGGCTTCCATAGTGTCATGGTAATTGAGGAAACCGCAGGCAGTGTCAAAAATATTTTGAGTCTCGGAGAGGTCCCGACGACCTTCACGAAATTCACCTTCGATCAGATCGACCTAAGCGGTGTTCGTTGGGAGGTCCGCTCGAATCGCACCGATTGGACAATCCTAATGGTGCCCGGTTTGCTCAATCGACTGAATGGACGTGAAGGAAGAGGCGAAAAATCTGGTATCGGTTTGCGTGAAGTTACAAAGTTTGGTAGATCCCAATTAGGACTCTCCTGGTACTTCCGAGAGACACCGGTATGGGCGGTAGATCTGGAAACCAATTTCACCAACTACGGTGTAAAAGCAGAAGTGGCTGTTACACCGAAGAGTGCGTTGCAGAAAAACTTAAGTTCACGTTTCGATGCAACGACAACAGTTCTCAAAGCATTCCAAACCGTTGGGGATACGATCTTTCAGGCGGAAGCGTATCGCGTTGGTCCACGGTTTGATGCCTCCCGATCCGTCGGCGATAACGATGACCAGGATCGCTACTCCGATAATACACCGCTCGACCCACCCTCCCTAATTATTCCCGGCGACCTTGATAAAAATAACAACGGTATCTTCGACTACGAGGATGACATTCTACTTTTCGATGTCGATGAGGATTTCTTAGACGAAAGCGATCTAAACAACAACGGCATCCGGGATGAGGAAGAGAACGATCAGGATCCGAATTACGAATTCGATGTTGGACTGCAAGGGATACGACTTTTCATGAACCGTAAACTGACTCATCAGGCAAGTGTCGTTGATTTAGATTTTGGATTGCAGATCGAAGAAAATCTCAGACTTAGGAATACGCCATCTTCAACAAAAGCGTTTACCAATCTGATTTATCGGAAAGAACTTGCCCGTGCCTCTTCACTTGTTTTCGAGAACGAATTGAAATTGGTGAAAGATCGGATTCCTGATGAGACGTGGTATTATGCTGGATTTCTGAGTGGAACGGAGGAAGCATTGTATCGGGCGCAGCCGGAGGTCCGGAAACTGGAGAGGGATGGGGGAGTGCAGTTTTTCTATATTGATGGCGGCACCGAAGTTGAAAAACGGCGCAGAGATCCATTGCTGATGCAGAACGACCTGATTAACACTGCCAAGCTCACGTATGAATATTTGGGAATTGAACGGATGGTCACGACAGCTCGCGCCAAAATTCAATACGACTACGATTTCGAAAAGGACAATAAACATTACGAGGTCGGGATCTTCAAAACCCTGTACCGTTTGCGTCCCTCCAAGTCGCTGGAAATCAGTCCGATGTTCAAAACCACCGTTCGCAACGGCTTCCGAATGGCGGAGGATCGGCTTGAATATCTGTCCTTAGCTGGAGAAATTGAGGGTAGGGATGTCTCTCGTCGATTTCGATTACGCGAAATTGAACGTGCGAATGTACGGGATATGGCTTCGGCTCTTATCCTGAAGGTCGTCTATCAATTCACGAAAACCATCAAACTCACCGGTGGTGGTCAAATTCTCCTGTTCAACGATATGCTTGACAATGATAACGATTTTGTTCGTCAGGCGTTGTTGGCTGAAATGGAAAAGAGTTTTGTCGCTTACGAGAAGCGAATGTTTCTGCATATCGGCGCACGCTATATAGATCAGCGCGCCATCGGGGATGTGAACGATCAGAACTACATGGAAATTTTTGTGCGTGTCTTTGGGAAATTTTAAATCTTAAAACAGATATGGAAGGATGAAGGGATAGAACTCTCCCCGACGTTTCAAAGCTGAAGAGCCTCTCAAGCAAACGAATGAATCTTGCGTAAGTCCCATACAATTTCTTCGTGAGTCAAGTTCACGACGCAATTACATCCCACCATGGGTTGATAACCCCTCGATTTCTATGAATCTTGCGTAAGCCCTAAATAATCATCAACCTGAAGAAGAAGCCGATGAGCAAACATAATAGAATCTATTGGAACCTTGCTGCATTTACTCTTATCTTTATCGGTTTAGGTGCTTCGATCTACCTCAGGAGATGAAAATTGGTTATGAGAAAATTAATATACAGTCTGTTGATCGGGATTGTCTTAGCGGGTTGTGGTGAAGATGAGACGGTTGAAGAACAACCTGAGATAAACCAAACCGAAGTCATTGATGGGACGCCGTTTCGCGTGATTATTTCGGAGAAGGATGGTGCCTCGATGGTTTTGCTCCCCGCAGGTTCTTTTGAAATGGGGGACCATTTCGATGAAGGCACGGCAGATGAACTCCCTGTCCACCAAGTGGAGTTGGACGCTTTTTATATCGATCGATATGAAGTGACAATTGGACAATATAAACGTTTTCTAAAAGAGACAGTCCACGGAACTTTACCGGACCAAACACCTAATTGGATAGCAGAAAAGGCGATTGTACTCGCACAAAAAGGCGTGCAGCAGTTGGTCGATTTCACCACACCCACCGACAATCACCCCGTAGTAGGTATCACGTTTAACGAGGCCGAAGCCTATGCTCAGTGGGCGGGAAAACGGCTACCCACTGAAGCTGAATGGGAGTACGCAGCACGAGGCGGGTTAGTCGGGAAACGGTACGTTTGGGGAAATCAGCCTCCCGAAGGAACAGACTGCAATTTTACCGGTTCCGTTGGCGGAAAACAGGCTGATGACGGTTATTTATATACAGCACCGGTCGGGAGTTATAACGCTAACGGCTACGGATTATATGATATGACGGGGAACGTCTGGGAATGGTGTGCGGATTGGTATAGTGACAGTTATTATGCAGATTCTGCTCCGGACAATCCAAAGGGTCCAGAAACGGGAACCGAACGAGTATTAAGAGGCAGCGGATGGTCAAGTTATCTTCAGCACCTACGACTGTCCCGCCGTCTAAAACTCTCTCCTACAGCGACTGGATTTCCGCAGTCAGTCGAATATTCAGGCTTGAAGAAACCAGTTTTGGATAAGAACATCCCTATAGAGAAGAAAAAACAAAATCAGGAACAGAAACCACAAGTGAAACCAACTTTGAAAAAATCGGTGCCCGACAATACCGTCTGGATCGGCTTTCGGTGTGTGGCAGATCTGATTCAATGAAACGAAAAACGTCCGTTGGAAAACACGCATCCACGATAAAGGATATGCATCGCAGTGGTTTGGGAAAATCAGGCAAGTTTCATGCTAAGTCCGTTTTTTGCAATTTTACTTGCGCTCAGCTGCTTGGTCTTTATTGCCCACACACAAGAGGAAATTATGCATAATCAAGGAACCTCCAAAGCGTTGATTGTAGATATGGTGCGTGCAGTGGGCAGCGACTCAGAGATCAATGTCAATCCATTGTCGGATAGCCAGAAAACATCCAGATTCACTGGAGCGAACGAAGTGATTCAAGAGTGGATTAAGGAGAACGGGGAATCGATTATCGACACTCGCGGCGGTCCCTTTGAACCTACCGACCAATACGTCACAACCTACAAGGATAGCAGAGTCTACGTTCATGTGCTTTCTTGGGAGGGAAAGAACAATATCACCCTTCCAGCCATCACCGATCGGGTGGTGAAGAACGCGTGGATTCTGGAACATCCTACAGCAGATGGTGCTTCGTGGGGCATTGTGAGACAGCATCCATGGGGACTTTTGATCGTGGTCCCGGAGGAATACCAAAACGGTGTTGACGACATCGTCGTTCTTGATATTGAAGGGGATCCCGCTACGCTTAAGAAACCGCAGTTGGTTGAAGCAGATCCTTCGTCGGTTATTTATCTTTTTGGGGACAGCGCCAAGACAGATGGCGGTCTTGCACATTTGCAGGCACAGGACTGGATTGAGGGTTGGAACAAACCATCCGCTTCACTTTCATGGAAGGTGAAACTCCCGGTGCCTTCTGATTATGAAATTGCGCTAACCTACACTGCTGATGTTGATGCAATAGGTTCAACGTTCGAGATTACCACAGGACAAGGCAAAATTACTTGGACAGTCCGCCAAACGACAGGATGGGCAGGGGATTCGCAGAATTTTGAACGGGTACCGCTTCAGGAGACATTGCACGTTCCCCAAGGTGAAAGTCCAATTACACTGCGTCTCATCGGAGAGGCGAACTCTACAGAAAACGTAAAAATCCATTCGCTTGAGCTGATTTCACCCACAGCGGCAAAGGCAACGATTGCTTCAAGGAAAAAGGCTCAAAAGATACGAGCGAGTACCGATTGGTTCGTCAAGGCGAAATATGGCGTGATGTTCCATTGGTCAACAACGACACAGCCGCTACGTGGTCCACAAAAATCCTATCCAGAAGCGGTGAACGCTTTTGATATCGATATTTTCGCCGATATGGTGCGTGAAACTGGGGCGGGCTACGTCATTTTCACTGCTGTCCACGGAATTATGCATTTCCCTGCTCCACTGAAATCGATCGAAGCGGTTATACCGGAACGCATTTGTGAACGCGATCTAATTGGAGAGATGGCTGACGCGCTGCAAAAACATGATATACCCCTTATTCTCTATTTCCATCATGGCGTTGGAGATACAGAGTGGATGAAAGCCACTGGGTTTTTAAGTCCAGACAAGTCGGAATTTTTCAGAATTGAACGCGATATTCTTACCGAGATCGGACACCGATACGGCAAAAAGGTTGCGGGATACTGGTTTGATGATCGGTATCCCCTCCAACCGTTTGAAGAATTATATGAAGCGACCAAAGTTGGGAATCCTGACCGTATTGTCGCTTGGAACAGTTGGATTCTCCCTAAAACGACTGAATTTCAAGAGTACTACGGTGGTGAGTTTGGCGGTGCTCTCGTAAATCCACCAGCAAGTTTCTTTGCCGAAGATGGCAGCGCAAGTGGATTACAACCACACGGTATGATCTTTCTTGATGATCCTTGGCAGCATGGATATCCAGAGACCGATATTGCGCCACCCGTATTTGCCACTCAGCGGCTTATTGATTATGTGCAGATCTGTATTGCCCAGAAGTTGGTAATTACAATGAACATGGGGATTACTCAGGATGGAAAAGTCTCACCTGCAACACTTGAGCAGATAAGAACCTTACGACAAGCGATTCGAGGGGAATAGTCATTGGAAGAATGGTTCTCGGTATGGATTTCTGCGAAATCCTTTCAGTTATCAGTTATTGGTTAAAGACGCGAGCGTAACGAAGTCGTTTCTGTTACCACACAACTCTTGTTCGATAATCGAGAAGTGGCAATTTGAACCAAGGTAGTCTCTCCGCTACGATTCCTCCGACGTTTCTGACGCGTTCTGTTGCACACGCAAGGCTTCGAGTTCGGTCCGAAAAGTCGACATATCATTGATTCTCACTGCCCCGATAGCACTAATGACAGGATCATAAGCACTTGCCCCGCTCCCTCCAACAAACAGTGCAACACCCTCTTGGATTCCACGTCGAAGTTTGCGCAATTCATTTACCAAGTGTGGATCATCTGTGGGATAAACGATACTCAACCCAATTGCTTTTGCCCCATTTTGCACTGCACATCCTACAATTTCTTCAACTGGCAGATTGGGACCGAGATAGGTGACTTGCCATCCTTGCGAGGCTGCAGTCGTTCCTGCAATTAATGCGCCGATTTCGTGGAGCTGCCCCCGAGGTGTCGCGACCACTAAGTTTGGCATTGAGGTGGATATATCATATCCTTGGCAAATATTGCCCAACAGTGTCCGGACAACCGCCGCGGTAAGATGTTCGTGGGCAATCCGCAAAGTTCCTGCCTTCCACTGTTCACCAACTTCCTGCATCAACGGTGTAATCAACTTTTCCAAAAAAATAGGCTGGCTAAAGGCGACTGATGCCGCGAAGAGTGTTGACTCAAGTGCTTGTGCTTCAAACTGCTTAACCGCTGCGATGCACGAAGCGATGTAAAAACGAAGCGATGTTTCTTGTGGGACTACCTCTTTCGCAATCTGAGGAAGCTGAGCGACCGTTCCACCTATTGCAATGAGCTCCAGAGGTTCTTCACTCGACAACTTTGCTATTCGTCCAATGTTATGCCCCGCCTCAGTCGCCAGACGAAGCAACGTGAGACGCAGTATATCCGCATCGGAATAGAGACGGCGATTCGTTTCAGTTCGCAGCGGTGTGACCACATCGTACCGTTTCTCCCACGCCCGAATGATAAATTGTGTTAATCCTGTCTGACTGGCAACGGTTTTAATACCGTGTTTGTGTTCATCCACCATCAACTTTTCCCTCTTTTATTTTTCTTATTGTTTTACATTCCTTCGGCACCGCTGAGTCAACAGCAAGAGCAGCATATCAAATATAATTTCAGTTAAATGAGAATGGTTCATAAATAATGACAATTGCGACGATAATCACTAACACCTCAGTTTATATCGGCATCGTGGGATAGAGCCTCTTTTGTAGCACAATCTGTTAGATTGGGTCTTTGCCGGATGTGATGTGTTAGATCGCCCCTATCAGTCCGCAAACTAAATGAAGTTTAAAAAAAAATAAATCGGTAATTTGGCGAGGTTAGAAACCTCGCCAGCGGCGCGGGGGACACCCGCCTCGTGAGGACAGGAAATTACCAAATTAAAAAATTAATCTTCATACAGTTTGCGGTACAAAGATGCATGAATAATGAATCACTCTCAGTTAAATTGAATCCCATCATACAGATTCACTATCCAACTCGACAATAGCTTATTTGAGCACGAGCTCGACCATGTCTTTGTTGGACATTATAGCGGTCAACCTATTCCGAATCCGGACGAAGTTGATGATTGGAAGTGGATGGACATACGGGTGTTGAAGCAGGATGTTCGGGAGAACCCCAAAAATTACACATACTGGTTCAAACTGGCGTTAGATCGCGTTGTTGAACACTCCCAAAAAATTAGTTTTTGCGATGAAACTTAACCGATGTGTTTATATAAGTTTGATATTAGCATTGATTTTCTCGTTGCGAGTTGACGGTGCTGCGTCCGAGAAATTGGTAGAAGAAATGCTGGAAGTTGCACGAAAGCAATTCTACACCGCGATCGAAGACGAGAAACGGATTGAACCGACAATTTCGTTGCTTAAACGAATTGGACAAGTGGAACCGAAGTACACTGGACGGACACAGGTCTATATTGGTTCACTTATTGCGCTGAGAGGCAAACACGCATTTCTTCCGCACACTAAACTCAAGTGGGCGAAGCGCGGTTTAGCAATCATGGATAGCGGCTTGCAGAAAAGTTCAAACGATATTGAAGCTCTTTTCATCCACGGTACGACCTGCTATTATCTTCCATTCTTTTTCAGACGTGGTGATGACGCTCAGCGCGATTTCAGGGAAATTATCAAATTGATGCCACAGCAGATGGATATCTATAACCCGAAGTTAATGACACAGGTCGTTGTGTTCTTACTTGAAAATGCAAAATTGACGGATGACGAGAAAGTATACCTCCAAACGTTGAAAGACAGATTACAACCGTAGCACCGAGCCGCATATCAATGAAATTTGAATATCTCTTGTTTAATCTCATTGTGATTGTTGGACCGATAGTATCGCAATTCAACCAGCAAATTAGGCATATATCACATTGGCGATTGAAGTTGCTCACGACGATGTTCGTCATGATTCCGTATATTATATGGGACGTTCTTGTCACTGGTTCACATTGGTGGTTCAACGAGACGTATACGCTTGACTTTCGATTGCTCGGTTTGCCGATTGGAGAATGGTTCTTTTTCATCACTGCCCCTTATGGATGTCTGTTGGTATGGGAAACATTGTCGGATGCGAAACTATCAACACGATTGAGACCTCTTCGGCATGTCGGAACAGTTTTATACGTAGCACTGCCGATCGGTGTATGGGTTTTCAGCACGGGCAAACAGTACACAGGGTTAGTTCTGGTTTGTGTTGGGCTTGTTGGACTGACAGACACGTTGTTACGGACCGAGTTGCTTATGCAACCGAAGATCTATATCTATATTGGAATTGTTTTTGGTTTAATTCTGATATTCAACGGTTATCTCACGGCGCGACCTGTGGTTTTATATGGTGAGGCGTATCGGATAGGTTACCGAATTTTGACAATTCCCATTGAGGATTTCGGATACGGATTTACATTGATGCTCTTTAATGCAATGCTTTACGAAAAAGTTTTTAATTTTACCTTACGGAGAAACAACGGGCGTTAGGACTGTTGCGTGCGTTTCTCAAATCCGCCTGCGCCGATGTTGCAGGTTTTTAATTTTACCTTGCGGAGAAACAACGGACGTTTGGACTTTGATATGCGTTTCCCAAATCCGCCTGCGCCGATGTTGCAGGCTGCTGTCTTGGGTAAACTAAAGCGCGTAGCCCGTAATGTAATGAAGGGCGGTTTTACGTCGAGGAGCGTTATTTACTTAACCGCCCTGAACGAACCGATAGGAATAATTAAAGATATGAAAAATAAAACAGTAGCGGTCATTGGTAGCGGACTTGGAGCACTGAGTGGTGCGATTCGCCTTGCACGCTTAGGATTCTCTGTCCAACTATTTGAGAAGAATTCGCAACTCGGCGGAAAGGTGAACGAGGTGGTTTTGTCGGGTTATCGGTTTGACACCGGTGCCACACTGTTGACAATGCCATCTGTCATCGATGACCTCTTTAATTTCGCCGGATTCAAGAGGTCGGATTATCTCGATTTCGTGCCAATTGACCCGATATGTCGATACTTTTTCCCTGACGGTTCTGTGATGGATGCAAGTGCGGATAAGACAAAAATGAAAGCCGCTATTGCCCTGTTATCGCCGAGTGATGTGAAGGCGTATGAACGGTTCTTGAAGTATGCAGAACGTATTCACAACCTAACAGCCGAAATCTTTATGTTCACACCGATCCATGAATTTGGGAAGCTTATGCGACATCGGCACTTTCGGACGCTATTCTGGCTTCATCAAATTGATCCGTTTCGGACGGTACACCAAAGTGTGTCACGTTTTTTCTCTGACTCGCGGCTCATTCAACTCTTTGACCGCTACGCGACTTACAACGGCTCCGATCCATTTCAAGCCCCAGCTACCCTTAACATAATTCCGTATATTGAATACGGATTAGGAGGGTACTATATCAAAGGCGGAATATACCGTTTGATCGATGCTTTGAAAGCGGTGGCATGTGAGTTAGGTGTTCAGATTCATACATCGGCGAAAGTCGAAAAAATCTGTCATGATGACAAACGGGTGAGTGGGGTGCAAGTTAATGGCGAGAAAGTTGAGGCGAATTATGTACTCTGTGGTGCGGATGCAGTCGTAGCACATGACGAATTGATTGATGGACATCAGACTCGCAAAAAAAGGCTAAATCGCTTGGAACCGTCGTTGTCTGGAATGGTATTCCTGTGGGGCGTTAGGGCGAAACAGCCAGCGTTAGCACACCATAACATTATCTTCTCCAACGACTATAATGCAGAATTCAAGCAGCTTTTCAAACATCGAAAAATACCGGATGAACCGACTATCTATATTGCCATAACAAGTAAGACTGATACGGCACATGCCCCAGTTGATAGCGAGAATTGGTTCGTGTTGTTGAATATGCCGTACTTGGTTCCCGGACAGATGTGGGAGCAAGAAAAAACTCGGATGCGGCAGGTTGTGCTGGATAGATTAAAGCAGCTGGGTTTCGACATCGCAGATCGGATTGAGGTGGAACAGATTTACACACCAGAGGACTTCTCTGAACTTTATGCCAGTAACCAAGGGAGCATCTACGGTGTATCGTCGAATAGCAAAGCCACAGCATTCAAGCGTCTACCGAATCGAAGCCGTCTCCTTGACGGGCTTTACTTCGCAGGTGGCTCAGTGCATCCGGGGGGCGGAATTCCGTTGGTAATATTGTCTGGGAAAATGGCGTCGACATTAATCACTGAAAATCACGACAGGAGCAAGGACGTATGAAGCGGAAGATTGTCGTCATCGGCTCAGGATTCGGCGGACTCGCAGCAGCGATCCGACTCCAAGCCAGAGGCATGCAAGTCACGCTTCTGGAGAAGAATGCGAAAGTTGGTGGTCATGCTTATCAACTGGTTAAGGAGGGCTATACCTTCGACATGGGACCGTCGATTATCACCGCGCCTGACTTGATTCAACGCGTGTTTGAATGTGCTGGGGTAGGGATGGAAGATTACCTTGACTTGGTGAAACTCGACCCATTTTATCGTATCTACTTCCATGATGGGACATTGATCGATTATACGGACGATGGCGAACAGATGAAACAGCAAATGATACAGTTCAGCACAGCAGACGCTGATAACTGCGAGCATTTCATGGCGCATACCCGTCAACTTTACGATGCTGTTATCACAGACGGGTTAGGCGCGACCGCATTTGATTTGCCGACGATGCTCGGTTTTCTGCCGCGTGCCCTGCGACTTCAGGCATTGATGCCCGCCTACGATTTTGTTAAGAGGTATTTTGAGGATCCGCGTCATCGCTTCACCTTCTCATTTCATCCGCTGTTTATTGGTGGCAACCCTTTTCGGGCACCCGCGGTCTACTCGATGATCCCTTATCTTGAAAAAACTGGAGGGATCTGGTTCTGTAAAGGTGGTATGTACAAATTTGTTCAGGCATTAGAGAACGTCTTCAAAAGACTCGGTGGCACCGTTGAGACCGACACAGAAGTTGAAGAAATCGTTGTTAAAAATCGAAAAGCAGAGGGAATTTTAGCGAATGGTCAATTTTATGAAGCAGACGCGGTTATTTCGAATGCCGATCTGTTCCACACCTATGGTGAACTTATTAAGTCCGAACATCGTAGGAAATGGTCTGACAAGAAACTCCGAAAGATCCAATATTCGATGAGTGCCTTCCTGCTCTATCTCGGTGTCCGTAAGAAATATCCCCAACTGAAGCACCACACACTCATTCTTTCCGAGCGGTATAAAGGGTTGATAGATGACATCTTTGATAATAAGGTGCTTCCAAACGATTTTTCAATGTATCTCCACATCCCGTCTCAAACCGACCCGTCAATGGCACCGGAAGGCTGCGAGAGTATGTATGTCCTGATCCCAGTGCCGAATCTGGAGAGTGGGATCAACTGGGAAAAGACGAAGGTGGCATATACGGACAAAGTGCTAACGTTCTTGGAAAATGATTTTGGACTGACGGACCTAAAGTGTTCAATTGAAGTGCTTGAAACGTTTACTCCGTCAGATTTCAGGCGGGAACGGAACAACCATCTGGGTAGTGCATGGGGAGTTGAGCCAAAACTAACACAAACAGCGTATTTTCGACCGCATAACCGAAGTGAAGATATACAGAAACTCTACTTTGTCGGCGCAAGCACACATCCCGGAGCAGGCGTACCGGGTGTTCTGCTGACAGCAGAGACGACTACGAAACTTATCGTTAAAGACTTGATCCAGGAGGGTTTATCATGAAGAAAATGTGGAAAGTAGAAGAAAATCGGGTTGCCTTTGAATATGCTCGTAGGATAACCGCCTACTATTCAAAAAGTTTTTACTTCTCAACACGGATGCTGCCCAAAGAGCGACGTTGGGCGACATACGCCCTATACGGTTTCTGTCGACACTGCGACAATTTGATTGATACACCGCGTCAACGGACTGAAATAGAAATCGTTAGAGAGATACAACTCTTGACAGAAGAATTACAGGTTGCTTACAATACAGGTGAGTCTCAACATCCAATTATTCGTGCGTTCATTCTCGTTGCCAAGGCGTATGGTATCCCTATTGAATATCCATTCGATTTGCTCAAGGGTGTTGCCATGGATGTCCAGCAGACGCGGTATAAAACATTCGATGAACTCTCTCTTTTCTGTTATCGGGTTGCGGCTGTTGTTGGACTGATGATGACTCACGTCCTCGGCTATAAGGACGAACGTGCCTTTGATTACGCCCAACAACTCGGCATTGCCATGCAACTCACCAATATCCTGCGGGACATCAAGGAGGATAAGGACATGGGACGTATCTATCTACCACAGAAGGATTTGGTGAGGTTCGGCGTAGCGGAGCAAGACATCTTAAAAAAAATAACACCCCAATTGAAAGCCCTGATGAAATTTCAAATTGAACGAGCAGATCACTATTATGCTGAAGCCATGCCTGGTATCTCTTTACTCGAAACGGAATCGCAGTATGCGATTTATTCGGCGGCTAAAATTTACCGCGGTATCTTAAGAAAGATCGAAGATCAGGACTACAACCCATTCTTAAGTCGAGTCTTTGTACCGTCGAGTCAGAAAATCGGGATTCTATTACACGAGGGACTTCGGGCAAAATTTCTATCGGCACAGGAGAAACTATTTCCTGTACACTCAGGAATAATCAATAGATGATTCGTGCACAGCACCGCCTTTGGGCGGACATCATCTTTCAACCGTATCTGACTTGGTTGTTCAAGCGGAATTTTCACGAGATTCAGTTGTTAGGGATATTACCGAAAATACCTGACGATCTACCGGTGCTACTCCTACCAAACCACAGTACTTGGTGGGACGGGTTCTTCGTTTATCTGCTTAACAAAAAGATCTTTCATCGGACTGCCTATTTAATGATGTTAGAAAAGCAACTATCGAAATATAAATTCTTTACGAAAATAGGTGCTTATTCAATTGAACCGGAGAATAGACGCAGTATTATTGAATCCCTTGAATACACCGTAGAATTACTGAATCAAGAGATGCCGCTCGTCTCCATTTTCCCACAAGGGCAACTGTTGCCGTGGGATACGCGACCCCTCGGATACAAACGAGGTGTCGAATGGATTTTACGGAAATATCGGAAATCCGTCACTGTGCTGCCCTTGGCAATTCGCACCGAGTTTCTCGGTGAAAAGCGTCCACGTGTATCCTTTCTGTTGGGCACTGTCCACTCGCTTGATGCGGGCACATTTCAAGGGATGGATTGGCTCGAACAGACTGAAACTGCATTATTAGACGATCTCACTTTGCGGATTCTTCGCCAAGAAAAGGGACAAAATCTGTTGGATTGAAAGGTTGGTATGGTTTCCTTGTTTATCCTGATGCTTATTTCGATAATTCTGTTGACGGTTATTTTAGCAGTCGCGTGGTTTAATACTGTAACTGCGCCGATGCTGAAGAAATTCGTTGGTCTCCAGAACTATCCACGCGTCTCGGTGTTGATCCCGGCGCGTAACGAAGAAACTAACATCGGTGCCTGTATCAACGGATTCCTGTCTCAAAACTACAATAACTTTGAAATTCACGTTCTCAATGACCAATCGACGGATCGCACGGGTACGATTATTGAAAAACTCGGCGAACAGTATCCTGCAGTTCAGGCGATTCAGGGTAAACCGTTGCCAGCAGGCTGGACTGGAAAAAACTGGGCGTGCCACCAACTGAGCCAACACGCAGATGGAGAAATACTCATTTTCACAGATGCGGATAACCGTCCTGCCCCGAACGCGATTGCAAACACTGTTGCTTACATGCAGAAGTTGGAACTCGGCTTGCTCTCGGCGTTTCCAGAGAAAGTGACTGGCACCTTGGCAGAAAAACTCGTCGTTCCGGTAGTGGACCTGTTCGTTTATGCCGGACTTCCGTTATGGCTTACCTACTTTAGTCGTTTCCCGTCGCTTGCGGCGGCGAGCGGTCTCTGGATTGCCTTTACTCGCGAGGCATACCAACGGGTTGGTGGGCATCAAGCGGTATCAAATCAGATTGTTGAAGACGTTGAACTCAGCCGATTGGCGAAAAAGAGAGGTATCAAAATCTTGACATCGGCGGGAACGTGTGTGGTATCTTGCCGGATGTATCATTCGTTCAGCGAGGTCTGGAACGGATTTTCCAAAAATCTTTTTGGATTGGTCCGCTACAAAATGATACCGTTTTTTATTTTAATGCTCGGTCTGTTGACAATGTGTGTGCTACCCTACATTACTGTCTGGTTTGCGACGCTTAGAGGATTGGCAATCGTTGCTATCGTTATAAACATCGTTATGCGGATGGTGCTGGCACTCAAATATAGGCACCCCTTCGTTACAAGCGTAATTTTACATCCATTTGGCGTTTTATTGACTTTGCTGATTGGTGTTAATTCATTCTGGCAGGTCAAACACGGTCGTCTGCAGTGGAAGGGTCGACAGATTGACCTACAGATGAGTGAGTAAGTGAATATATTCGTGAAAAAAGTAAAAATAGGGATGCTTTATCTACTTTTAGGCGCGGGTGGCTTGTGGCATGTGCTTGGCGTGTTCCAAGAAGTTATGCAAGTTCTCGCTTCGCCAATCATGATTGGTTTGGGCGTATGGCTATTTTGGGAATGCTGGCGGATATATCCACGGCATGAACAATCGAAGTTTGCCATCACAAGTATAGGGATCGTTGTCGTCAGTTTTGGGATTGAATGGCTCGGTGTTCGGACGGGACAGATTTTCGGTTCATACCTGTATGGACAGACACTGCAGCCGTCGATTGATGGCATCCCAATTAGTATTGGGTCTGCTTGGTTTGTGATGCTTATCGCCTCGACTGCTGTTGCTCAGAAGGTCGCACCGAAATCCTTAGCAAACGATTTCCGTTTCAAAATGGCGTTTTTAGTGGCTTTGTTAATGGTCTGCTTCGACCTGCTTATGGAACCGGCAGCAGTGAAATTGGGTTATTGGACATGGATGAACGACCATATCCCTTTACAGAACTATTTAGTATGGCTCGGATTGAGTTTCATCTTTGCGGGGATCGGTTTTCAAGTCGGCGTGTTTCGTCAACAATTGCCTCGAATCGCCTTTCACTGCTATTTTGCGCAACTCCTATATTTTGGATTGGTTAGTCTAAGCAACTTATGAAATCAAAAAATAAAGGCTTATTCATTGCATTAGGGATTATCGGTTTATGGGGAGTGAGTCTCTCAATACTCCTCACACTTGATGTGAGCCGCGTTTACCTTGTGGTGATGCCTTTGGGCATGCTCTGTCAGATGTTCCTATACACGGGCCTATTCATCACAGCGCACGACGCGATGCACGGTTCAGTTTGTCCTACGCATCCGCGTATCAACAATGTAATTGGGGCAATCACTTTCAGACTATACGCCCTATTTTCATACCGTAAATTATTAAAAAAACACTGGGAGCATCACCGAACACCCGCGAGCGATACGGATCCAGATTTTCACGATGGACACCATACGGGCTTCTTGGCGTGGTATTTCCATTTCATGAAAGAATACTTGAGTTGGAAGCAGATAGTCGGTATGGCGATTGTATTTCAAATCATGGAGTATATTTTGGCAATTTCCACTGTCAATCTTGTACTGTTTTGGGTTTCTCCAGTATTGCTTAGCACGTTGCAACTGTTCTATTTCGGGACCTATCTACCACATCGAATACCAGAAAGTGGGTATGATAACCCTCACCGCGCGCAGAGCAATGCCTATTCAACGCTCTGGTCGTTTATCACTTGTTACCACTTCGGGTATCATTGGGAACACCACGAGTATCCATACATCGCATGGTGGCGTTTGCCAGTCATACGGAGAATGAGAGCGCGCCTTCAATGAACCCTATCATCATAGTTGCTGGAACATTTGCCGCGGTGACACTGCTATGGTTGTTCTTTAGACCACCTTTCGGAAAGAATATTGTTCGCCTGAACACGGACCAGCGGATTGTCGCCCTCACCTATGACGATGGACCGAATCCACCTTATACCGATCGATTACTTGATGTCCTTGCGAAACACGATGTTAAAGCCACTTTCTTCCTGATCGGAAATCGGACCGAAAAGCATCCCGAAACAGTAAATCGAATTATTGTCGAGGAACACCAAATCGGCAATCATTCTTATAGCCACCCACTCCTTGGTTTCCTGCCGCCAGCCTATGTCCAACGGGAAATTGAACGCACAGACACCCTCCTACAGAGATGTGACCCCGACGGGGTTTTCAAGGAAGGTGAAATCGAGTTTCGCGCGCCGGTGCTGACAAGGTTTTTGCCAGTGGCATGGGTGCTCGCGAAAGGGAATCGCGCCCACATTAGCTGCAACGTGTGGAGTTGGGATTGGACGACCCAAAAACCTGATAAGATCACTAAAACGGTATTGAAGAAGACAAAGCCGGGTTCGATTATTGTTCTACACGATGGGAAAGCAGAGAATAAGGATGCGAATCGTTCGGGAACAGTCGAAGCAACAGATCGCATTATTGCAGCACTTAAACAGGATGGGTACGGGTTTGTACGATTATCGGATGTCAACAATCAGTTATGAGTCTGCCGGTCCCACAGAGATTTGAGCGACAAAAGCGTTTACAGAGGCTTCACCTTCGTTAGAATGTCCAATAGCACCTAACTTAAAGAACTGACCTCGATCGAAACGATGCGTAATTTGTCCTGTCTCGCCCGATTCACTCCATGCCCAACCAAGTAGGTCTTCTTGAGGTATTCCTTCTGTTGTGGGGAGTTCCGTATCGCCATTGACGAGAATAAAAGTGCCATCACTGTTCCCTCTGCCCACTTCAATATCAATAGTGAGCGTGCCACCGTTCTCAAAGGCTGTGGCATCAATCATAGCGATGGTGTAATCGTGACGACCACATGTTGGTGTCCGAAAAGCGTCCAACACCGACTGCGAAGAATTCTCACTCGTGAGGATAAGGTTGCCCAGTCCGGGTTGTTTGCCTTCTAAAGCTTCCTTGAGAAATGCAAGATAATACGCATGCTCCCGAAGTTCCCTGCGTTTACTGTCTTTTTCAAGGTCATTGACCATTTGCCGCCCCATCAGTTCAAACGCTGACGACATAACCAAGCAATCTACCGGTGAGCGTTTTTTGGATCCGGTTTTCCAACCTCTAATAATTGCTTGTGCTAAGGGGTGGGCTGTATCAAAGCTCTTACCCTCGCGTTCGCGTCTTTTGGCAATCGGTTCCCGCAAACTCTGGATACGTCCCAATTCACAGTTAGGGACCCATGTATTGATGAAATTTTCGTTCAAAAATTCAATAACTTCGTCTTTTGAGAGGACACCTGCCCTCAATCCTTTGCCACTCCCTCAGCAGGATTCATCCAAGAGCGATCCATTTATTGAGATAGCATGGATCGGTTTCTGTTGTGCAGGAGCCGTCTCCAACGCTTCTTCGAGTGATACCCAGTTAATGTGCTGCGATTTGTAGAAGCAGAGAGCCAATTTATGTGCCACTTTTTCTGTTGTAATGGATACAACGAATTGAGTGTTCCGCAGAACGTTTTCCATTCCAGCGCGGAGTTCCATTTTCGGGCAGAATCCACAATCCGTAATATGACCCTCCGCGTTAGGATCGGTTTTCCTCCAAGTGTCAAAATTTATAGTGCCGTTAGGAACGAACATCTGAAAGAAGGCAACTGCTCCTTTAATTCTATCAATAACAAGATGTCCCATAAACTGGGAGGGCGTGAACCAACCACCCTTTAGGGCAAATTGCGCGTGGATGCGGAACACGATGTCAGCGAATTCAGCGTCATAGGCGCGAAGGCATGCCCACAGTCCTTGAGATTCGGTTTTATGGTGATGCAGATCCCAACGCATACCCAGAGATGGATTCGGATGAAATTGCTTCAGCAACTCCAGAGCACCCGCGTGCGCAATCTCCCAAGGTGTACCAACAGAAACGGCTTCCTTCGGAAGAAAGTCGCAGAAGATTGAGGTGGGATGCTGTTTTTCTGGTTCAGCGACGCGCAGGTTTGCCAGCGTGTCCCAGTCTACATGAAAGTTGTATTGTGTGTATTCAATCGGCGCGATGAAGCCTTTGAGGGATACTTCTGCATCACCGTCAAGATTAAGTGCAATTTTGTTGTTGAAAACTTTCATTTTGGTTGTGAACTCCCTTTTCTATAGGAATATTATTTCTATCAGAATGGGTCAATGATTCGCTTATACCCGTTTTTGGATGCACCTTTTCCAGTTATGTAGTATCCATAAAGTATCGCAAATGCTTCATTGGTTTGGGACTTCTCTGTGTTATTTTTCGCTCTTTTCTGCCAGGACTATCCAGTTTTCGGTTTTTTTACCCATTCTTATACCAATTCTGATTGATAACTTCTCTTAAAAGCGTCTAATGTTTTTGGTCACGCCCAGTGCGGTTAGGAAACCGCACCTACCGGGTCTGAGTGAACGGGGCAGTTAATGCAATATAAACTTTTAGAAATGATATTATAACAAATCGCGACCAGGAGGTCGCTCCTACACGGAGGCATCGGGAATCGGAGTTCCCTCCTACAGGAGAATTATGGTAGGTTTTAGAATTACTTAAACACTCTAAAAAGGCGAGGTTAGGAAACCTCGCCAGCGGAGATGGGTCGTTGTTCCTTTAAGAGGTCTATTTATTTTTACGATTCACCATAAATGACCCTACTTTTCTGCTAACTCTATAGAAATCCTTGCTTGGAAAGCATTGATGCTTCCTTTCTCGTTAGATGCCCATCCCAGAGCGACCAATTTAAAGATCTGTCCTCGCTCAAAACGATGTGTCATCTGTCCCGTTTCATTGGGACCCAACCAACCTATGCCGTGCGATGCCTCAAGAAGGACTCCCGTGGGACGTTTATGAGCCGCATCAAAGGTAAGCTTGTGATCAGCATCCAACAGATGAAATGCTCCATACGCCTTTTCATCACCCACTTCAATATCAACAACGAGTGTACCGCCTTTTGCAAACGCTGTGGTATGAATTACAATAACCGTGTAGTCTTGGTGTCCATATTCTGGGGTGCGAAAAACGTCTAATATCCGTCGTGAGGGCTGTTCGGGTGTGAGAACAGTGTTCCCGAATCCAGGGAGTTTTCCGTCTAAGGAATCAGCGAGAAAGAGGAGGTAATTCACACTCTCCAAAGTCCCATCCTCACGTCGATTGTTGTCAAGATAATCATTAACCGCTACATGCCCTACCGCTTCAAGTTCAGGAGATATAACCCATGTATCTACTGGACCCCTGCGCCATTTGTGACCAATGATTGTGCGTGCCAAGGGAGGCATACCCTCAAATCCTTGGGAATCACGCATGCGTCTAAGCTCGGCATTACGCGTCCATGTATTGATAAAATTTTCGTTCAGGAACTCGATGATTCGATCGTCGGAAAGGACAACTGCCCTCAAGTTTTTGCCGCTCCCTCAGCATGCCTCATCGGCGAGCGGTCCATCGACTGAAATGGCGTGGATGGGTTTCTGTTGTGCTTGTGATATTTCTGCTGCCTCTTCAAATGGCACCCAGTTGATTTGCTGCGACTTATAGAAACGTTGTATCAGTATGCGTTCAGCCTCTTCTGGCGTGATTAATGTTGTGAACTCGGTTTCCTGAGTACCATCCCGCATTTCCCCAAGAAGTTCAATTTTCGGACAGACGCCACCACCTGCGCTATAATAGTAGTTAGGTTCGTCTTTCTGTTTTCTCCAATTAACATCGAACAGTGTCCCATCAGGAACGCGCATCTGGAAAAAGGCTACACTCTTTTTGATGCGATCAATAACCAGATGTCCAGCAAATTGAGAAGGTGTGAACCAACCGTCCTCTAATGCCAAGGTCGCATGGATGCGAAAGATAATATCTGCGAATTCATCGTTGTAAGCGCGTAGACATGCCCATAAACCACGGGAATCTCCTGCGTTAATGTGCATATCCAGATTCGGATTAGGCTGTAGCTGGTTCAGCAAGGTAAACGCGCCTTGGTCGTCAATCTGCCAATAGTCCCCAACGGCGACAGATTTGTCTGGAAGGAACGCTCGGAAAACCGAAGTAGCATACGCCTTCTCTGGTTCAGCAACGCGCATATTTGCTAACGCATCCCATTCTTCATGGAAGTTGGGGTTCATGTGTTCAATCGGTGCGATGAACCCTGTGACGGGCACTTCTGCGTCGCCATCAAGATTAAGTGTAATTGTGTTTGGTAGTGTTTTCATATTAACTTTCCGCTACAGAGATTCTTGCTTGAAAGGCGTTGACATGCTCTTTCTTCTCCATCAGTTCAGAAGAAGCAATTGCGAGCTTAAAAACTTGACCTCGATAGAAAGGATACGTAATTTGTGCCGTTCCATTGGGCGGAACATCCGTAGCACTGGCGATAGACGTGTCGTAACGCTGCCCGCGTTCTGTTGGGAATTCGATATCGCTATCGTACAAATAAAATGAACCTGCGAGTTCGGCACTTCCGACACGTATATCAATAGTGAGTATCCCACCTTTTTCAAAGGCAGTGGCATCAGTTGTTACAATAGTGGACTCCTGATAACCAACCTCCAGCGTTCGGATTACATCTAATACTTCCAACATAGGCTGCATAGGGTTGAGTACCACTTCCAAACCTGTTAAGAAAGGTCTGAAAGGGCTTTCTTGCTCCGGGATATTCTCCTCCTCGCCTAATAGATATGCGAAAGAGTTGTCGGCACTAAACCCGGGATATTTTCCTTCTAAGGCCTCAATAAGAAAGAGACGGTAATTTTCTGCCCGCGTCCTACTGCCATCCCAGTCGTGACCGCTGTAGAGGTATTTATTTAAAGCGAGTTTACCTTTCAATTCAAAGTCAGGCGATATAACAAAACAGTCCACAGGTGAGCGTTCGTGCCAACCGTTCTTGATTGCTTGGGCTAACGGATGGGTAGTGTCAAACGACTTAGATTCGTGTGCGTATCTTTTGGCAAGATATTCTCGCACACTCGGCTTCCTGCCTAATTCAAAATTAGACACCCATGTGTTGATAAAATTTTCATTCAAGAATTGAATGACGCGTTCATTGGCGAGGACACCTGCCCTCAAGTCTTTACCGCTCCCTCAGCATGCCTCATCGGTAAGCGGTCCATCGAGTGAAATGACATGAACGGGCTTCTGTTGCGCTGGTGCCATTTCCAATGCTTCTTCCAGCGATACCCAGTTAATTCGTTGTGATTCGTAGAATCGCAGTATTAGCGAACGCTCTGCTTCTTCCTGTGTGATTGCTTCTGTGAATTCGGTGTCTTGTAGAACATCTTGTGTTCCGGCACAGAGTTCCATTTGCGAGCAGTAACCTCCATCCGTAATCCATCTCGGAGCGTCCCAACCTTCTAATGTCGTTTCCCAATGAACATCAAAGTTGAGTGTGCTTGTAGGGACGTGCATCTGAAAAAACACTACAGTCTCTTGGTTACGATCAATAACAAGATGTCCAGCGAATTGTGAGGGTGTAAACCAACCATCAGTTAAGGCAAATTCTGCATGAATACGAAACACGATGTGTTCCAATTGATTGTTGTAAGCGCGCAGACATGCCCAGAGACCTTTAGCCTCTTCTATGCCATACATTTCCACGCGCATCTCCAGTGAGGGATTCGGATGAAGTTGTTTCAGCAATTGCTGGACACTGGTTTGTTTTATCTGCCAGCACTCACCCACCGAAACTGCTTCGGATGGAAGAAAATCACGAAAAACAGCGGTGGAATACTGATTTTCTGATTCCGCAGCACGCAGATTCGCCAATGCATCCCATCTCTTATGAAAGTTGCCTGCGGTATGCTCAATCGGTGCGATGAAGGCTTTGATGGAGATTTTTGCATCATCGTCAAGGTTAATCATTATTTTGTTGTCGAAAGTTTTCATTTTTTAACCATCCTGCGTCGTTCTTGGAATGATATCGTGGACACCGCCTTCACGAATACTTGCTGAAGAGACTAACACGAATCTCGCTTTTTGACGGAATTCCGGTAGGGATATCGCCCCACAATTGCATAAAAGCGATCGGATTTTTGCGAGGGTCGTTTTCAAACTATCGTTCATCTTTCCGGCATAAGGAACATAAGCGTCAGCCCCTTCCTCGAACAACAATTCTGGACCGCCGCCCTCGTGGTAACGTTGCCAATTGGCGGCTCGCTTTGTTCCTTCTCCCCAATATTCCTTCACTGTATTCATACCCAATTTTCTTATTTTACTTGGACTTTCATCAAATCTTGCGAAATATCTGCCCATCATTACGAAATCCGCACCCATAGCAAGTGCCAAACCGATATGATAATCTTGGAATATACCCCCATCCGAGCAAATTGGCACGTAAACACCGGTTTCCTTCAAATACAGGTCCCTTTGCCGAGCAACTTCAATGACAGCAGTCGCTTGCCCACGACCGATTCCTTTCTGTTCCCTCGTTATACAAATAGCCCCTCCACCGATACCTACTTTTATAAAATCAGCACCGGCTTCTACCAAATACATAAACGCATCTCCGTGAACTACATTCCCGCCGCCCACTTTCACAGTATCATTGTACTTATCTTTAATGAATCGAATGGTGTCCGACTGCCATTCTGTATACCCTTCAGAGGAATCAACACAAATAATATCGACACCTGCATCTACTAAGACGGGTACTCTTTCTTTATAATCTCTTGTATTGATGCCAGCACCGACGACGAGCCTTTTCTGAGAATCTACGGATTCAAGGGGATTTTTCTTATGGTCGTCGTAATCTTTTCTGAAAACCAAGTGTAGCAGCCTACGACTTTCGTCAACAATCGGCAAACAATTTATCTTGTGTTCCCAAATGAGGTCGTTGGCATCTTCAATCGCAATTCCCTTTTGACCCACAATTAGCTGGGGAAAGGGAGTCATCAATTTGCTGACTTTCGTACTTAAATCTACTCGACTCAATCTATAATCCTTATCCGTTATCAGCCCGAGTAACTCTCCTGAAGACGAACCATCTTCGGTTATGGGAATCGTCGAATGCTCTGTTTCTTGGGTTAACCTTACTACGTCTTCTATGGTGCTATTACACTTTAAATTTGAGTCGCTGACAACAAAACCTGCTTTGTGGTTTTTAACTGCCCGGACCATTGCTGCTTGCTCTTCAATATCTTGGGATCCATAAATAAAGGATATCCCGCCCTGTCTCGCCAGTGCGATCGCCAAGTTGTGATCCGAAACGGCTTGCATGATTGCAGAAGCAAACGGAATATTCACTTCCATAGGCGGCTGTTGTCCCTTCTTAAACTTCACGAGAGGGGTTCTCAGGATGACGTTTTCAGGGATACACTCCTTCGTCGTTAAGTTAGGTAAAAGCAAGTATTCGCTGAAAGTCCGGCTTGCTTCAGGAAAAAAGTGAGCCATCGTTCATTCCTCCTGTCAAAAGAAAAATGGTTGTCGGTTGTCAGTACGGTTTGCTCCGCAAACCTTTCGGTTGTCGGTTAAGAGAGGATTTGGTTCAATAAGATCCCTCTTTAACTGAAGACCCATAACTGATAACCCCTCTTCCGCTCATTTTGAGATTCTCAATTTGGGCCAACACATAATTACACCAATTTGGAAACAATGGTGCATAATTCCGAGATTTCATCAATAGCATGACCTTGCCAGTTTTCTACATCCGATCTGTGTGGGTCGTAGACATCCGTTAAATCGGCACGTTTCAGTATAGGTAGCATGCCGACCGCTGCCGCACCCGTCAATTCCTCACCACTCCGGTCCCCAACGTAGACACATTCTTGCGGTTGGACCCTCAGGCGTTTACACGTTATCTCGTAGATACGACGTGAAGGTCTCTTAACACGTTCTTCACATGAGAAAACAGAGGCATCAATGTATTGAGCCAATGGAGACTGCGAGAAAGCAGATGGGATAGGCGGTCTGCAATTAGTGATAAGCCCTAACAGTAAGTTGTCCCGCTTCAGTGTCCCTAATGCCTTTAAGACCTTAAACTCTACTACAAGTGTATTTTTCGAGAATTCATAATGTGGGATGGCAGCCTGCTCAATCTGTGTCGTATCTACCTTAAGGTTTAAACGACGACATATCTCAAGTATATTTTCTTCGACAGAATGGTAGCCACCTGAGGATTTATCATTGATCGTTTCCAGCATGAGTTGCCGGAATTTTGGGTATGGAATATCAAGGGATTTTGCCATTTGAACTTGAACTTGGTCGTACGCTTGACCGCTAAAATTTTCAACTAAAGTACCAAATAGATCGAATACAATAGCCCTATATGGCATTTTTCCTCCATCTAAGGCTGGACAGTTGATTCAAGGTAGCAACAAATATAAGATGGTTAACCCATAAACAACAAGTTTCTTCAAAGCGTTTTAGGGACGTTCAGAGAGGTTAGAAAGTTCGTAGGTTGGGTTAAACACACTGAAACTCAATTTATTCACTGAAACGGAAAGCTGGTGCGGTTGGGAAACCGCACCTACCTGGAGTTGGAAGATAGGACAATTAAATCAGTGCTACGGACAGGAGGGTAGTGGAACTATGAAGCATGCTGATTTTCATACGCCGCAATGTCCGCTTCATACTGCAAGGTCCAGCCAATTTCGTCAAGTCCGTTCAGCAGGCAGTATTTCTCAAAATCACCGATTTCAAAGGTGTGGGCGGTGCCATCAGAACAGATGACCGATTGCTCCTCCAAGTCTATCATCAATTGGTAGCCCTCGGTGGCGTGTGCTGCTTGACTGAGTGAGGTGATAACGTCTGCAGGCAGGACTATCGGGAGGATGCCGTTCTTGTAACAGTTGTTGCGGAAGATGTCTGCAAATGAGGGCGCGAGGATCGCCTTGAAGCCGTATTGTTGGAGTGCCCACGGCGCGTGTTCGCGGGAGCTGCCGCAACCGAAGTTCACGCCTGCGATGAGAATACTGACCCCCGCGTAACGTGGAAGATTTAGTACGAAATCTGGATTCGGATCGCCATTTTCAAGGTAGCGCCAATCGTTAAAGAGAAATTCACCGAAACCTGTCCGTTCAATGCGTTTGAGGAATTGTTTCGGGATAATCTGGTCGGTATCAACATTAATCCGGTCAAGTGGGACGACACGTCCAACATGTTCTTTAAACGCTTCCATTATAACACCTCAATGGGTTCCTTTCGTTTCCTTTCAGTTCGATCAAAGTCTGTATCGAAACTAATAAGTTGCATCTCATATTTCGCAGCGACAGGGTATTGGTATGCATCGTCAAAATCAAGGTTAAATTTATCGGCTGTCATATCCAGCCTCTTAAGATCTTCTGGTGGTAATGAGAGGATGCCGATTCCGTCAACAATTATATCCTCAACGAAGGAATTAAAGAGTGCAAAATTTTTCAACCGATACAGAATAATACCTATAGAACGAAGCGACAAATCTGTTATGAAGATTGTGCTCAAGTCAATAGTCTGTAAGAATGATTGGACATCGTCCTTTTTGTCTTGTTCTAACAAGGCTTCAAGGAAAATATTGGTATCCGCGAGATACACTAATCCCTCCAATCTGATGCTTTTTCCTGAAGTTCGCGGGCTGTAAACTGGTCCCGATACGCTTTTAATCCGCCAATCCATTCCAAATTTGGCTTTTTCTTGCATCTTGAATTTTTTTTTGTTCGTAAGAAATCAATGAAATTGATGACTTCTTCTTGGAGTTCCGGAGGAAGTTCCCTGATTTTTTCAATGATGGTAGATTCCATTGTTACCTCCCTATTTTCCTAATATTGGGGTTGAAAAAATATCCATCTTCCAATCTTCCAGTCTTCCACACTTCCTATCCAAACGTTCGGATATCCACGAAATGTCCCGTTACCGCAGTCGCCGCCGCCATCTGTGGACTCACCAAGTGCGTGCGTCCGCCTTTGCCCTGTCTGCCTTCAAAATTCCGGTTCGATGTGCTCGCACAGCGTTGTCCGGGCATCAGGATATCGGGATTCATACCGAGGCACATGCTACAACCGGCTTCACGCCATTCAAAGCCTGCGGCACGGAAAATCTCGTCAAGTCCCTCCGTCTCTGCTTGGCGTTTAACAGCCTGCGATCCGGGAACGACCATTGCCCTGACAGTGTCTGCGACTTTCCTACCTTTTGCGATTTCAGCGGCAACTCGTAGATCGCTGATACGGGAGTTGGTACAGCTGCCGATGAAAACTCTATCTACGGGAATATCTGTTATCGGTGTGCCGGGTTGGAGGTCCATGTATTCCAAGGCGTGTTCGGTGGCGCGTTTCTCATCGGTTGTTGCCATGTCAGCCGGATCCGGCACGCGACTTGTCACATCGGTCACCATACCGGGATTTGTGCCCCATGTCACCTGCGGTGCGATTTCTGCCGCGTCGAGCTGCAGGGTCCGATCGTAGGTTGCCCCGTCGTCAGTTGGAAGTTGCTTCCAGCGTTCAACCGCCGCATCAAAATCTTCACCTTTCGGTGCGAAACGTCTGCCAGCGATGTATTCGTAGGTGGTATCGTCGGGGGCAATCATACCGGCGCGGGCACCTGCCTCAATGGACATATTACAAACAGTCATCCGTTCCTCAATGCTGAGGGCGCGGATGGCAGTGCCTGTATATTCAACCACGGCACCGTTGCCGCCGTCAATGCCGATATGTCCGATAATAGAGAGAATAATGTCTTTCGCAGTTACACCGTAAGGGAGTGTGCCATCAATCCGAATCTCAAAGGTTTCCGATTTCTGTTGCAAGAGGCATTGCGTGGCGAGAACATGCTCAATCTCGCTTGTGCCGATGCCGAAAGCGAGCGCGCCGAGGGCACCGTGCGTTGAGGTGTGGCTGTCACCACAAACAAGCGTCTGACCGGGTTGCGTGATGCCGAGTTCGGGTCCGATGACATGCACAATGCCTTGCTCAGGACTATCAATGTCGTAGAGCGGGATGTCAAACTCGGTGCAGTTTTGCGCGAGCGTTTCCATCTGCTTTGCGGCAATCAGATCTGTGATGGGCAGCGATCTATCGGTTGTCGGCACGTTGTGGTCCATCGTGGCGAACGTCAGATCCGGACGGCGTACCTTTCGGTTGTTGAGCCTTAATCCCTCAAATGCCTGTGGGGATGTGACTTCGTGGACGAGGTGCGTATCAATATAGAGGATTGGGACCTCGTCCATGGCGGCGCGAACGAGATGCGCCTCCCATATCTTTTCATACATCGTTTTTTTCATAGTTTTCTTTTACCTTATTAGAAATAACCTCTCATAATTACATCATTCTCAGGGCTCTCATCAACAACATTATGCACATGATCCAAAAATCTGAGGAACATCTCCGCCGAAAAAGGATTGTGTTCTAAATGTTGAGCAAATTTCCTTCTATTTTTTTTTCTCCCTTCAACACTACTGAACGCACGACGAACCTCAGAAGAGAGCCTTTTTGCTTTACGTAATATAAGAATTTCGTCAATAGCTGTAGTGTTAGTATTTATAGGCGACATATCAAGCCATTCACACAATAAATAATATTTCGCCCCCGGGACAGCAAGTTTAACATCTAAAGCAGTCGCGGCCGCTTCTTGAAACATTGTTTTATCAAGGTTTGTTTTGCACTCCGCCGCAACATAAGCAATATTAGTTTCTTTTGTGACATTGTCATGAAAGTCCTCATGGTGCGACGAACGAATAAATAACCTCCGACTTATAGCAAAATCATGATCTTTATTTCTTAATTGCATACCTCCACCTACTCTATCTTCCCTAATGTTTGACTCAAATCTAATTCCCGAAAAACAAGTCATTGGACCAAAATCTAAATCATAGTCCTGAAATAAATCAGAAAAAGTTGAAGTTAATAATATGGGAAGAAATTCTTCAATGATGGTATTATCAAGCTTAAGTTGACCTTTCTGCCGGTAAAGGAAATTGTTGTTGCTATCAAATATTACATTTAACTCAATATATCGTTTGTATTCATTGAGTATGTCAACCATATCAACGACAATTTTTCGATGTTCACCCGAAACCAACTTTAGATTCTCTAACCATTTTTTCTACAGTATCACTGCCTCCAAGATACGCGGACGGTCAGTTTCAGGCAATTTTTCGTTTTCAAGCAATGCGTTTAATTTATCACCATGAGGGGTGGGTAGAATAGACACACTTAAATTCCTTGCGTAGTCTTAGCATTGAACAAAGGTGATGGATGAACGTCGTAAATATTCTTGATGGCTAATTTCATGTCTTTTTTCGATTTTTCGGGAACTGTTGAATATGAAGTTTCCAATGTTTCTTGAGCTACCTTCCGTGCCTTCTTTAAATATGTTTCAGGTAGTGGACGTTCAAAAGGCGGGGAAAAATGGAGAATATCTTCAAAAATACTTTGCCCAAAATTATTACGAAATACCCTCTGTTGCTTGAGAATTAAGTTAAATCCTAAAGATCTATGGCAAACTTCGGTCACAATCTCACCGTTAAAGAACCGTGTTCCTTTTACCTTCGACTCTCTACCTACGACAAAAATTAATCTTGCCCCGGAACAACATACTCTTGCTAACTCACTGAGTGCTTGAACCATATCAAGACAAAACTGTACAACCGTCAGAAATCTATTGGCTCTGTGTTTTCTATTAGCACCGAACTCTGATCTTGATACCTTTAGCAAATTCCAGTTTAAGGCTTCCATTGATGCCCGATATTGCTGGTGGTAATTAAAAACATTAATATATGGGGGTGAGGTAATCACAAGATCGACCGATTCATCGCATAAAGGGACTTCACGGGCATCTGAAAGAAAAACCTCAATGTGTTGGTGTGAAAACGGTAGTTCAACCACAAGTTTCCCAAGATTTCCCCAAACTTTAAAAACTTTCTGCACCGATATATCGGTTTGATAAAAATCCAGTAAAGTAATCAAAGTTTCCAACAATCCGCTTTGGAAACAGTCATTCACCTTTGACAGCAATCTAACAAGTTTAAGTTTAACGACCTCAAAGTTTGTTTCATTATGATCTCGTTTAGTATTCTGAAAAAGCGGCAATTCGGGCAAAAATTCATCATGAAGAAGATTCGACACTGCCTGTAAATGTGAACGGCGTAAATCAATAGGGATGTTTATAAGGTGGTAAGTCCGTGCTAGTATAGCAGCAGCAGGATTAATTTCAGTGCCACTGGCTTTCAATCTAGCCATACCGGCTTCCAAAAGAACAGTTCCACTCCCAAGAAAAGGATCAAACATAATAGAATCACGATCAGAATAATTATCCAAGAATACTTGAACTAATTGAGGTGAAAATTGTCCTTTCCAACGTAAAGGATTACTCCGATACTTATTCTCAATATTGAGATCCGCTTGCAGTATCTCTTTGGTGTCAAAAGGTGTATCTGCATAAATCCCATTCAAAATTGGCATTATAATACCTACTAAAGTTTGGTCGTTCTCTACTGTGCGCCTAGTCCAAATAACTCATTTTGCTTCTATCAATATTCGTTTTACCCTTGTAAGTGGGGATGACAGATAAGAAAACTAAATGTCCATATTAGAGTTACTCAAAGGGTTGCAATGTACCGTCTTTTACTATCAGTGCCTTCCCTTCATAAATAGCATCCCCATCCGCATTGAAAGAGAACTTGCCAAAAACTGTGTCAAAGTCCCTGATATTTGCCAGTGCGTTCCGGATTGAGATTGCATCGGTTGCTTGAGCATTTTTAATCGCCTCTGCTAAAATATAGACAGAGGTATACGATGCTACAGCAAAGATATCTGGTGTCGTACCGTAGGTCATATTGTAATTCTGAACGAAGGCTTGATTTCCGGGTGTGTCATCGGTGCTAAGCCAACCGATAAAAGTGATTGCGCCTTCAGCGGCGGCACCTGCGGCTTCTACATCAATACTGGTTAGCGAACTCATAATAACAGGAACGGATATACCGAGTTCGCGGGCTTGAATCAGTATCCCTGGTTTTTCCGGTGGCAACACAGAGACAAAGATAGCATCGGGTTCCAACGTTTTTATCCGAGTCAGTTGCGCCGAGAAATCAGTATCACCGCTCTGGAAAACTTCCGTGGTTAGCACCTCAACACCGATCGCAGTAAATGTTTCCCGCAATGCCGTGTCCCGATCCATAGAGAAAAAATCGGTCTCGTTATACATTGTAGCCACCCGTTGATAGTTGAGTTTCGCGTATGTTGTCTCGACACCTTGAAGTGTCACAATATTTGTCGCGCGTGGGACACGAAAAACGAAATCACCGATCGCGCTAAGACCACGAGCACTCGATGTCGGGCTAATCGCCACAACCTGATTTTCTTGTGCGACCGGAAACGCCGCCCGCGTCGCACTTGAGGTCGCGGGACCGATAATAAGAGAAACGCCATGTTCGTGAATCAGTTTATTGAAAGCAACAACCGCACCCTCTGGGGTACTCGTATCGTCCTCAATGATAAACTTGAGTCTTGTATCGCCGGGTTGTGCGTTGTTAATTTCATCAAGAGCGAATTCCATACCTTGCTTCATGCGTTCACCTGTAAAAGGCAAGTGTCCTGTTCCTGTTACAGGCAAAACAACACCGATGGAAATCTTTTGACTCTTATCTTCTGTACCTGGAGTGGCAGGTTGGATAATTTGTGACGCTCGCTCACAGGCGGAGAAGCCTACTACCGAGATAACAATTGTTAGGATAAGTGCAAATGTTCTCAATTTAATACCTGCCTTTCTACAGTTTATGCTACAAATAACTGCTATAAACATGCCGCCCCTACGGGGCTTTTAAAATTTTGGACAACGGATTCTACAAAGATACCACCCCTACGGGGTTGATTTGATGCTTGCGACACTTCGGTTCCATGCAATCTATGACACGCGAGTTCGATCGTGTTAAACCCGCATAACGACGGGGAAGATGAGCGGTGTTCGTTGCATCTGTTTCGAGAAAAACCGGCGGAGCGCGCCTCGGACTTCGTCTTGGACGACCTCCGTTTCGTGTTTCTGTTCATCGCTCAGGTTTTCAATGACACGCCGCGTAATCTCTTTCGCTGTTTCTATGAGATCCTCCGACTTGTCCATGTAGACAAACCCACGTGAGATGATTTCTATCTCTCCGGCGTTCAGCCCTGTTTTAGCGTCGGTATCGGCTGTCGGAGTGTCGGCAGTTGCTGATGTTTCGTCTGCCGCAATGTCCTCCTCTTGCTGGCTGCCATCACCTGTATCGCTGTGTAGGACAATAACAGGGATGACGATGCCGTCCTCTGAAAGTTGGATGCGATCGCGTAGGACGATATCTTCAAGCTCAATTTCTGGTTTGCCATCAACAAGCACACGTCCGGAACGTCCCTCGCGCCCAAAAACTTCACACGTCTCAGGTGTCAGATAAATCAGTTCCCCATCCTCAGCAACTGTGATGTTTTCACTCGGAATGCCGACAGATTCGGCGAGTTCGGCGTGTCGCACGAGGTTTTGGTATTCACCGTGCATCGGCATAAAAAACTGAGGCTGCAGAAGATTAAGCATCAATTTCAGGTCTTCACTGGACCCATGTCCCGAAACGTGGACATCCGCATTCCGTTCGTGGTATATCTTCGCACCACGTCTGAGTAGATGGTTCACGATATTCCCGATAGCCTTTTCGTTACCCGGAATAATTCGGGCAGAGATGACGACGGTATCCCCCTGTTCTACCTTTAAAAACGGATGATTGTCGAGTGCCATCAATGACATCGCAGAGCGAGGTTCACCTTGGCTGCCGGTACTCAAAATCATGACCTCGTCCGGTTTGAACATAGACGCATCGCGGGCATCAATGAGATAATCTGGGTTCAGGTTGAGGTAACCGAGTTCTGAAGCGGTACGGACATTGTTTATGAGAGAACGTCCGGTAACGGCAACGAGCCGCCGATGTATATTTGCCAGTTCGACGAATTGTTGGATACGGTGCAGACTCGAAGAAAAGGTGCAAAGGAACAACTTCTGTTCTGTTTTCTGAAATATATTGTCTATCGTCCCATAGATGCTTCGCTCAGAAGGGGTCTGCCCGGGTCGCTCAGCGTTTGTGCTGTCGGAGACCAACATTAGCACGCCTTCCGAGCCTAAACGCGCCAGCGTCTGAACGTCACTCAGTTTGCCGTCAACAGGTGTCATGTCAAACTTAAAATCACCGGTATGAACAATAACACCGACCGGTGTGCGCAGCGCAATTGCCACTGTATCTGGAATACTGTGTGTAACATGGATGAATTCGGCTGAAAAATCACCCAATTCGACCGTATCGCCGGGGGCAATTGTATTGAGCTGTGCCTTGCTGAGAACATTGTATTCGCGCAATCTTCCGCTGGCAATCGCGAGCGTGAGTTGTGTACCATAGACCGGCACATTCAACTGCCGTAGAACGTAGAATAAGGCACCAATATGATCCTCATGTCCATGAGTTAGAAGGATTCCGCGAACTTTCTCTTGTCGTTCCACCAGATAATGGATATCCGGGAATATCAGATCGACACCGGGCATGTCTGCATTCGGTAGCATGAAACCTGTGTCAACGACGATAATGTCGTCCTCGGTCTCATACACCATCATGTTGAGCCCAAATTCACCTAAGCCTCCTAATGGAATGATCGAAACGTTTTTCTCAGCTATCTGTTCACTCTTAACTGGTGTAGAATTTGTCATAAAAAGTTATTCAGCCAACTACTGACTGCCGTTTAGGTTTACCAATACTTTCGGCAATTATAGTTATTATAGTAGATTTTACAATTACTTAGACGTTCTAAAGAGGCGAGGTTAGAAACCTCGTCAGCGGCGGTGGAGGTTTTCGCTGCTATGGTTTGCTTATCGCCAATGCAAATCAAGATAATCGTAAGCAGTTGAGGTAATCTGCTGCATTTTGGCGGTTTCAACATCTAAGGTGAAGATTTCGCTGGTGCGTCGCCCGTCCAAATCTGCCCCGATAAATGCGACCTGACTTCCGTTTGGGGACCATGTCGCGTTACGCCCCTTGTACAAGCTCAGATTCAGATAGTTCTTAAATCGTCCGCGTTCTACAGTGACAACGCAGATCTCGCCTGACACATAAAACAGGAGCTGTTTACCATCTGGGGACCATTCTTCAATCTTTTGACACGGTGGCTCGTCGCGTTGTAGAAACCATTTCCTATTTATACTGACGACCTCCGGTTCAGCAAGTGCGAGGAGTCCATCGGTCATAAACGCGATCCATTTACGGTCTGGCGACCACTCGGGCCATGTTGCTCCATTCGGTAACGCCTCAAGCAATCTTCGTTTCGGTTCTTTAACGGTTTCACCTTTCGCATCCCAATATAGCCATCCCTTTGCCCACTGCTGGGTCCGCCAGCGTTTTATTTTTCCATCAACCGTTACCACCCAATTTTCCAACGGATCTTTCGGACGGTCAATCTCGACGACAACCAGAAGGGCGTGACTTAACGGAGACCACCAGAAATCGTGAATGTCATATTCTCTTTTGATGAGTCGCTTTTTTTCGGTACCATCTGCCCACATTACATATAGCGATTTTGTGCCGTCCACTCCGGATAGGTAGGCAATTCGTTCCCCATCTGGTGACCATCGTGGGTTGCGCGAAAACCCGTCATCGGTGAGTCGGCGGAAATCCGTACCGTCCGGATTCATCGTACAGATGTTATACTGATAGAACTCCCACCACTTTTCTGTATCTCTGCCCCTCTCCAACATCCGCGTCGAGGCTCGAAAACCGTCTTCATGCAGAAACGGTTCGCGAATGGTAAAGACGAATTTCCCCGCACCATCCTCTGCAAACACACCTCCACCTAACGTGACAACTAATATGAGTACACCTATCAGACATTTGATAGGCATAAGTCTACCTTCTTTGGACGCTTTTGTTCTGATGTTCTACCTATTTCAAGGTGATTTCTAAACAACGATGTTAATAAGGTTACGCTTCGGCACGACAATAACCTTCCGAACCGGCTTCCCTTCAACGAAACGTTGAACCCGTTCATCTGCAAGGGCTGCTTCCTCAATTTCCTTATCAGTTGCATCGGCAGAAAGTTCGAGACGGCTGCGAAGTTTTCCGTTAACCTGTGCGATTATGGTTACGGTAGCACTTTCAAGCACTGATTCGTCGTATGTGGGCCACTGCTCGTGTGCGATGAACCCTGTTTCACCGAGACGCTGCCACAATTCCTGCGCAATATGCGGTGCATAAGGCGAGAGCAGATGCAGAAAGATTTTCAAGGTCTCCTTCGGTAGCGATTTCACCTGTGTAGCGGTATTAACGAAAATCATCATCTGGCTAATCGCTGTATTCATCTTATCAATCGACTCTGTATCCTCCGTTACTTGCTTGATAGTTTTGTGGAGTTCGCGCCAGAGATCAGACGCTGTTGTGCCGGCAGCGTCAGTCAACTTCTGACTGAGTTCACCGCTCTCTTCATCAATAACAAGCCGCCAGACGCGTTGAAGGAACCGATAGACGCCTTCTACACCCGCGTCCTGCCATGGCGTGCTGGCTGTGAATGGACCGATAAAGAGTAGATAGAGGCGAAGGGAATCCGCACCGTATTTGTCAATGACATCGTCGGAGTTGATAACATTGAAGCGGGATTTGGACATTTTCTCTATCTGCGTTTGGAGAGGCACACCAGAGGCTTTCTCAACGAATTTACCATCTGTCTCCTCGGCTTCGTGCGGATAGTAGTATTTGCCTTTCGCATCTTGGTAAGATTGCGCGAGGATCGTCCCTTGGTTGAGCAGTCCTTGGAACGGCTCTTTTGTAGAGACTAATCCACAGTCGTAAAGCACCTTATGCCAAAAACGTGCGTAGAGCAGATGCAAAACGGCGTGCTCAGCCCCTCCCATGTAGGTATCAACCGGCATCCAGTATTGTTCAAGTTCAGGATCAAAAGGGGTCTCGGTATTGTGCGCATCAAGGAAACGGAGGTAATACCAACAGGAACCTGCCCATTGCGGCATGATATTCGTTTCTCGCGTCCCTACTCGCCCATCTGATAGCGTCACATCCAACCATTCGGATCCGGCGCGAGCAAGGGGAGGCTGCCCATCCTCTGTCGGCTTATAGGCATCAATAGGCGGTAGTTCAACTGGCAGTTCCGCGTCTGGCAGTTGAACAATAGTTCCGTCGTCAAGATGCGCAAGCGGGAAGGGTTCACCCCAATAGCGTTGCCGTGAGAAGAGCCAGTCTCGTAAGCGATATTGGACTTGGCGCGATCCCCTTTGTTCGCCTTCAAGCCAAGCGATCATTTTCTCCTTCGCCTCAGCAACACGCAAACCGTTGAGAAAATCGGAGTTGATGCAAACACCATCACCTTCAAAAGGTGCTTCTTCAATTGGCTGATCACCGCCCTTGATGACTTCAACGATAGGAATACCGAAAGCTGTAGCGAATTGATGGTCGCGTTCATCATGTCCGGGAACAGCCATGATGGCACCGGTGCCGTACGTCATCAGGACATAATCCGCAACCCAGATCGGGATAGGAGCGTTGTTGCACGGGTTGATAGCATAGGCACCCGTGAAAACGCCTGTCTTTTCTGTAGCGAGGTCTGTCCGTTGGAGATCGGATTTGTTGACGGCTTCTTTTACATAGGTATTAACAACAGATGCTGCATCAGGGTGTGTTATCTCGGAGACGAGTGGATGTTCAGGAGCAAGTACGCAATAGGTTGCACCGAAGAGTGTGTCTGGACGCGTTGTGAAAACGGTGAACGTCTTATCGCTATCCTTAATCTTGAAGGTGATGTCTGCCCCCTCCGATTTACCGATCCAGTTTCGTTGCATCTCCTTGAGACCATCGGGCCAGTCCAATAAATCCAAGTCTTCCAGCAACCGGTCGGCATAGGCAGTAATTTTAAGCATCCATTGCCGCATCAGACGGCGCTCAACCGGATCGCCAGTTTCAACATACTTTCCGTCCTTTACCTCTTCATTTGAGAGGACAGTGCCTAACGCTGGACACCAGTTGACAGGTACGTCAGCGAGATATGCCAAACCTTTTTCATAGAGTCGGAGGAAAATCCACTGCGTCCATCTATAATATTCTGGCACAGAGGTATCAATTTTACGGGACCAGTCGTAAGAGAAGCCGATGCGTTGCATCTGTTGCTGAAAGGTTTCGGTATTCCGTTTTGTAATGTGTGCTGGGTGTTCGTTTTCACGCACCGCCGTTCGTTCGGTCGGGAGTCCGAAAGCATCCCATCCCATTGGGTGCATCACGTGATACCCCTGCATCCTCCGAAAATTAGCAAATACATCGGACGGTACATAGTTCTTCGCGTGTCCGACGTGCAGTCCGGCCCCAGAGGTATAGGGAAACATTCCAAGCACATAAAATTTGGGCTTAGTCTTGAGTGTCTCAATATCGTTTGGGATTTTAAATGCGTCTTTTTTTTGCCACTCGGCTTGCCAATAGGGTTCTATTTCTGCCGGGGCGTAAGGATGGTTCTCCATATTTTAAATTATGGCCTCCTGGACCAAAGAAATGTCCAAGCAAAAACCCCTCCATTTCTTTTTGGGCAGGTTTTCGGTGAATCGGCGTCCACTTTGGACCCCTGTGGGGTTTCTGTTTTCCATTTTTTTCATCTTATTCATAGTGGCTCTATGAGAATAAATTTTAACACAACTTCGCTGCATTGTCAAGCGGGCTATTCTCAGACGTTTCTATAAACACATCTAAACAAAAAAA
>JAAXHD010000396.1 GCA_012271015.1 Candidatus Poribacteria bacterium
ATCATCCAGTTGTATGTCGGCATCATTGCGTACACATTTGAGTGACCGTAGTCACGTCTTTTTAATCGGAATCGTCTCTTTCTTGAACGGCATCAACTAGTTCATATCGGCATCGTTTTACCCACCGTCGGGTAACCGTAGTCACATGTTTTTGATCGGAATCGTCTTCAAATTAGACGGAATCATCCAAAAGTGGTCGTTTTCTAACATCGCGGAGGTGCCTCTTCACAATCCATGTCTGCACACACCTGCTCCCCCAGCATCATCACTTCCATAGAAGCCACAATTTCCTGGTGATACTTGATGAGTTGACACATCTCATCAAAGTTGAGAGAGACTTTGCTGCTCTTTCCTCCCCTGGACCTGGCCCAAATGTGGGCATAGGCATTACCCTTGTATTCACAGATGGACAAGTCCTTGAACTTGGAGAGGACTAGCTTGTAACTGGTGAGACTGGTCTGGACTAGACCATCTTCTGGGATGATCTTTCTCTTGGGGTCAAATCCTTGTTTCCTCACCTCCTCCTCATATTCATCTAGGACATCTCCCCAGGGCTGTGTCCCTTCCAGCTTCTGTTGTGGTACATAGACAGACTTTTGGTAAGGATGAAACCTGGGGTTGCCACTGGTCTGCTGCTGCTGCTGCTGCTGGTGCACAGGGGCCAAGGGAACCCTGGTCTGGGTCTGTGTCACTCCCCTGTTGACTGGTCTAGGCTTGAAGCTCCAGGAGTTGCCCCTAGTGTTGGGTCTACCCTGGGTAGAGGTGGATGCTGGCTGGTAGCCCATGGTTTGGTAGGGCTCACTGCTCCAGTTGGGTCCAGCCTCATCTACACCTTGGTATCTGCTAAAGTTGTTGCTGTTGTATTGGTTCTGCATGGTGCTGGAAATTTAGTCTGATGAATTTGTTGCTGCTCTACTCTCAGGTGATGTAGTGTAGAGAATTGTGGCCAACTCCAGAGTTTTTAAAGAGAATTGCATCACTTGTTATTGGAGGAGATAGATGACCCTATCATCAGTGGGTATGGTTGATTGATTCCTTTACCTGAGGACAGTCTCTCACTTTTTGCACCCTTAGGGGTGGAGTCATCACTTTGAGTCATGTTATGCAATACTTGCTG
>JAAXHD010000334.1:0-808 GCA_012271015.1 Candidatus Poribacteria bacterium
TTGATCGATTGCTATAGAATATGTAGAAAGTGTGTTATTTTTATATGTTTTGTAGATGAACATGTGCCGTCTGTGTTGTTGGATGGAGCAGAAAGTAAAACAACAGTGAATGCTACAGTGTATGAACATCAACATGGCACATGTGATGGGGATTGTTTATATGTACATCGTAACGATATGTTGGGTGCACGGAATGTACAAAGACCACTTTCTGCAGTGCAGGTCTTTACTGAATATCCATGTAGATATGCTGACAGGGGGTGTAAGAAAGTCACATTGCAGATGTACAATACTGCTCAACATGAGTGCAGTTGCAAGTTTAAACATGTACCACCTGTTCATAGCAAGGTATGAAGCGGTGTGCAAATGGTGCGACATGTGTAAAGGACAATAGGGGACAATATGGGAAGGTAGTGATGAAGAAAGATTAAACAATATATTGTTGTTTTTGGTGTTGATCATATAGGATATGTCACATGAATTTTTTCACATGAATTTTCGATGTGGTTATGTAGTTTGGTGTTGTATGATCAGATATCATAAAAGCAAGCTGATGTTGGGTGCCATTGTAGGTTTATGATGTTGGATTTGTGTGTGAGATGGTTATGTGTGTGTACATGTTTTGGATGGGCATGCATTGGTAATGGGTGCGACATGAATGATGTGTTACTATCAGCGGTCAATTATTGTAGTGGGAATGGATGTCTATGATAAATGTTAAGTGTTGTTTTGCAGGAGGCATTGTATGACAGATATCAACTATTCGTTGCAACGATGATCAGCAATTCAAACTATGGTGATGTACCTA
>JAAXHD010000334.1:833-4433 GCA_012271015.1 Candidatus Poribacteria bacterium
GCAAGTGACAGTGAAAGACATACGAGTGAAAGTGAGACCACTGAAAGTGTGAGTCATAGTTCTGACTAAGTTGCCATGAGATAAGTGACTTGCAAGCAGAGAATCTGTAGAAGAAGAATATATCTAATGGATGCTGTTATTAGTGACAAAACATGTAAGATACTACAAGGTAGATCTCCTGTGGTAAGCCACGGGATGAGGGATGTGCAAAGATTTGCTAAAAATAGAACTCTGTGTAGAGCTGGTGACCTCTCACTGCAGTAAACCTGCACTAACAGAGGTCATGAAACATACAGTAAACAAAGGTAAATAGAACATCTTACCTCAGTGGAGCTGAGCTGAGTGCAGTCAGCTCGAGCATCATTGTGGCCATTATTATATTGGGTATGAACTCATATATGTTCAGAATGATCATGTATGGCACTTGAGACATGTCGCCATTGATGTAAAGTTGTGGTTGTTTTTGTGTATGGTCTGTAGGAATCTGATGATGGCTTATTTTTGACATGGAAGCATCACAGGGATGAGTTGCTAGAAGCTGGTAGGGATGTTGATCGCAGAATAGATGGCTATACAGCATTACTACTAACATTGGAACATAGAGACGCTATTGCAGCACATCAGCTGATTGACATGGGAGCTGATGTAAATTTGATGACAGCGCATGGCGAAAGTACATTGTACCTGAGTCTGAAGCTACCGTGTACAACTAGTGTGGCGTCTGCTGTTGTGCGAGCCGGAGCTGACCGAAATGTTCGGTACCCCTCAGGCGATACACCACTGATGACAGGGATCGCGAGAGGGCTGCACGGTTTATAGATGAAATTTATGAGAAGAACTTTAAATTGAAAGCAATATGTAGGTGGTGGGCTTGTAAGCATCTCGTGGGTAGTGCCAGTACATACAACGTGTTGATGAAAGTTGCATGTTTGGTGCGTACAGGTCGTATTCCATCTTTGTTGGCACAATATTTGTTGTATGGATATAAGTTGGAGGAAGACATAACACAAATGGATGATGGTCTCATGCGATCAGATGATATGTAGATGAAATATGTATCTTATACATGAAATCATACATGATCATGAAATCATACATGATCTTGACAAATGTTGAAAGATATGTAAAAACATATTATATGATTCTTGTCGAAGTGTAAATATGCAAGGTTTATGTTAATGTGTTCAGTGTATGTGTTAATGCTTTAGTGATACACACTGTAATGCGTAGGTGAGAAGAGTGTAATAATAAATGTGATCATTGTGAATTTGGTGGTTGAGTTACTGTGCAACAGCTTCTAATGAGATGCATGTTTTGATGTTTATGTTTACTGTAAGTGGTGTGAGTAGGAAATATATGATGATCATGCGAATCATCGTGATGGTGAGAAACATCATCATAGCAGAGAATGATGTGAGATACAAGTCAATCGATAATACTGATGTTGATCAGTGTGTGGTGATGCAGTGTCAACAATAGTGTGGCGTTGTTGGCTATGCTTCTGAGTGCTAATACATTGCTACATGTATGATGTGTGTTGTTCTCATTGCAGCTGCATCTCACAGATTTCATGGAGATCTGTTGACAATGGTTGATTCATGGTACAGATGTGAGAATGAGTGATACGTCTGACTCTGCTGATAGTGATGGTAACAGTAGTACAGTGAGAGAAGGCAATTGTACTTCAAGTGTAAGTGCTGCCACTTATTGTATGCATGTGAGAGAATGTATGTTTGTGAAATTTGATAGAAGTAGAATGGATACAAGTGCAAAATGATGTAAAATGTAATATTATTGTGTCTGCTGATATAGGAATCTGATGATCATGCAGAGTGGAAATGGAGGGATGACATAGAAGAGATGTTACGCAAAGGCAAATGTATCAATACCTATCTGAATGGTAATCACACTGCTTTGCATGTGGCGATAGCACACAACCACAGCATGTATGTGTCTCAGCTGATTGGTGCTGGTGCTGAAGTGAACTTGCGATCAAAAACAGGTGTAAGTCCATTGTGCTTGTCTCTGCGAAACAGAGGGTGTAGAGATATTATTCACACATTGATGCAGGCAGGTGCTGATGTCAATGATGATTGCTGCTTGGGAGAAACACCACTTACACATGTGACTGAGACTGATTGTCCTGAACTAGTAAAGTTGCTAATTGATTTTGGTGCAGATGTAAATCGTGTGAGTGCGACGGGAGAGACACCTCTCCATGCTAGTGTGACGAGGGGTGGTGAGCAGTCAGTGCAGGTTCTCTTGGATGCTGGAGCAAATCCAAATATTGCAAGTAGGAGAACAGGAGACATATGTGGTACATACCCTTTGACTAGTGCGTTAGCACTCAAGAGGTGTAGCATTGCATCGCTCTTGCTTGCTGTTGGAGCAGATATCCATGTGGTGTCTGATCAGGGGACTCCGCTAACTATTAGTGCATACATTGGATGGCCAGAACTAACACAAGATTTGTTATATGAAGATGTGCAGGTGAATGTGAGTCGGGATATCACAATGAAACATCTCAATCTTGATCCTGTAACAAAATATCACATGGATGTGTGTATCCCAGCATGTTACATCTTGTTGTACATTGCAGGAGAAAATCTTGAGTATTTTTATTCATTGGATTTTCTCAAAGATTTCAATGACTTGGGTTATGAGTGGTTCTTGCGCAAAATACTGTTGCCTATGGATATATCACAGGAAGCAGTCAATACATATGTCAGAAACTTTGTATATAGAGAAGCAGGTGATGACATATCTCGTACTGTACAGAATGAGAGAGACCGAGAAAGGTCTGCGAGGTTTCTGAAACATATTTATGTCAGAAATTTTACATTAAAAGCAATAGTTCGTCGATCAGTCCGTAAGTATTTGTTGTGCAGTGATCCACCTGACAATCTCTTCAGAAAAGTGAGGTACTTAGTGTCAAATGGTGAAATTCCAGACGAAATAGGCAGGTATCTGCTATATGAATATAGCTTAAATGAGGACATCAATATGGTATGTTTGAGAGAAATCATGTCATGTGATGAGATGTAGATATAGAGTACCTGGGTTGTGTATTGGTGACACTTCTGTATGAATAAATATGAGATCGAATGATATGTGACCGTGAATATAGAGGGTACATGTGATGTAGATATATAGTGTTGTTTGAGGATAATATATGTCTAAAAAAGATAGCTACATGAATGCGTGGACATGTTGTACATATAGATTACATATGATGTGAATGGGCTGATGATATGTAATGTCGTGTGCAGTTGTGTAGATCTGCCAACATAATATACAATCCACTCCCTCTGCCTGCGGTCCTGTTTGTGTATAGGTTATATAGGAAATGTGTGTTGTTTCCATACATTTGTTTGTGTGTGACTCTGAGGTAGTCAGTGTAGATGACACATGGGTCATGATCTTAATATTGACATATAGTTGTTTTTATCTACAGAGCTAACTGTCATGAAATCAACATTTGTGTCATCAAAAAGACATCAAGCCAGAAAGACAGAGGTTCAGAGCTCGCATTGTTGAAGCATAGACCATGGCTACATTTGAAGCACAACAGGAGGAAGTGGCTATTCTAGATTTGCCATC
>JAAXHD010000359.1 GCA_012271015.1 Candidatus Poribacteria bacterium
AACTAATTGTGACAGACTACTAGTTTGGGTCCAATAAACCGAAATTTGCTAATGACGAGTGACTATTTCATCGTTCCAATGTTTCCAGACTATTTCTCAATGATGGCGACAGAGAGTCTCGCTTCAATTTTGTCTCAGTGGGCTGCCTGGGCGAAACAAGGTAGGGCCCTACCAATTTTAAGAGAGGCAACTTATCCTTTCCCTGATAAGACTCCAAAGTTTCTTGGGACAATTATCCAAAATTATCGGGTTAAGCAAGGAACGAAACCTTCGGCTGCCTTCAAAACTTGGATTGACGCAATAGGAATAGCATCTAAAAAGAAACTCGTCCCTGTCTTAAAGGAAAATGATATGTTACTTCCTATTGAGTTATACCGAAAAATAAGGCGGACTCAATTCGATCAAATTAGTTTATTTCCAGATGAGGCTTTAGGAAAACCGATCCTTCAGATGCCAGACTTCAATAGTCTCATTGCGCTCTCACAAAAACATAAGGCCCCAATTTTTGATCTGACCGACGCGCAACTGGAACGTGATGGGATAGTACTTAAGCAAACCAAAGAATCCATGCGTCGTTTTCGAGAACTATACTCTGAGGGAGCTGACCGAATAATGACGCTCGTTGAGAATGCTTGATATCCTTGAACAATTTCGTGAAAATATTAGACGTGTTCAAGCCCTTGGTGGATTATACGATGCACTCAGCCAACAGACAACCCTTGCTCTGGATTTGACAGACCTGTTACGCTCGCAAATCGTTATGGTTGTCAGTGCCCTGGATCACTACGTACACGAAATCACGCGGATTGGCATGTTGGAAGTTTATAGTGGTAAACGTCCTCAGACTCCTGCCTTTCTGCGTTTTCAGATTACAATGGAAGCAACACTGCAGGGAATTGCCGCAGTACCAAGTAATGACGGATGGCTTGATGAGGAAATCCGCAAAAAGCATGGGTATCTTGCTTTTCAACATCCAGACAGAATAGCGGACGCAATCCGGCTTTTTTCTAATTGCACGTTGTGGATTTCTGTTGCTTCGGAACTGAACTTAGAGGTTGAGGACGTGAAAACGGAACTCCAACTCATTGTTAACCGACGAAATCAGATTGCACATGAAGCAGACTTGGATTCACGTACACCTGGTGGAAATCGATTTACCATCTCCTCTTCTGACACAAAAAGAATAATTAATCTGATATTTCTCAAATCTATCAAGGAGTCAGTAATCATCAATAGATCGTAGGTATAGCCGTATGAAAATGCGTTTGTTTTGAAAAAGTTTCTTGATTTTTAGAGCATGAGATGGCATCCTAATGACTCAGAAAACCACTTTTGAGTCAACATCAGGAGGACATCTCATGCGTCATAAGATTAGCAAATCTACACTCTTTTTTCAAGACCTTCTTTCTTCTTTCTTTCACCGGATGAGGCAGCAAGTCGTCGAGACGCTACTTCTGCTCTGTGTTTGCCATCTCTTTGGAC
>JAAXHD010000150.1 GCA_012271015.1 Candidatus Poribacteria bacterium
CTGACTACTCGGATTACTGTCAGGAGAGGGGAGGTTGTAGAGATAGCATAGAGGAACAAATGGTGGTAAGGACAGAGTGTCGCGTATTTTGGAAGTTATGTACACATATTGGATCGTTGGCTTTCGCTTCTCCAGCGCGGATGAATGCGCGGCCTTGACTGCCTCTCATGTACACGCAAAAGCGACGTTTATGCCGAAACACAAATGTCGCTTTTTTGTTCGCTTGTGGCTAGCGTTTTCAAAAATGAAAGAGGGCGAGAAGGCGCATGGGGGAAGCCATGAAGGCAAGCGTATTCGTGTTTGAATGCGACTCCGAGGAGGGAGAGGGGTCAAAGCGTTGCCGCTTGAGTTCGAGCGCTAATCCTTGACGAAGAGATAGGCTGACGCGCTTAAATGGGAACCATGCCACGCCTAAGCCAAGACCTACGCCGGCAGACCAAGTAGTGGATTCGCCTTTTGTATTTATGTTAGCGTATCTGATGCCTCCATAGAGAGTCTGATAAGAAAATGGGGACAAATCCCAGCGCATTGGACGAAAACGCTTTAGAGTCAGAGCGGAACTGATATTTATGCCCGTATTTTCGTTATCCTTAATACTCTTGTCATTGAAACTTGTCCGCGAGTTGCTTAATCCGAGGGCCTCAATTTCTACCCCGAACATCGTCTTTTCGCCGACGCGCCAGATGTTTATACCGAATTCGGCAGACGGTAGAGGAACTCCGATAGCGTTTTGGCCCCGGTCTCGAAGTGAGATTTTTTTCTCAGCGAGTGCGGGAATGCACAACAGTAAGATGGATAACAAGGACGTGGCTACGGAAGTATGAGTTCCGTTTTGCATTTCATCTTCTCCTCAGCGAATGTGGGAATGCACAGTAGTAAGAAGCGTTCTTAAAACCCTCGTCGGCTGCTTGAGAGCCCCAACTCGTAATTTTAAGAACGCTTCTAAGGATGGACAGAAGATGTGGCTACGGAAGTATGAGTTCCGTTTTACATTTCCTTACTAGCACATCGTGGTAATAGTAAATTACATTGTATTCTTTTTCCTTTCTTGTATATGGTGAATTGCTAGCATCGCAACTCGACTCTTCTAGTGAGTTGTTCGCTATGCAATAGTCTTTTAATCGCTCGCTAA
>JAAXHD010000312.1 GCA_012271015.1 Candidatus Poribacteria bacterium
TATTGCGGGTGAGCACCATCCAAAGATGTCAAATAAGCGAGCTATATTCGACACAAGTACTCGCTTAGTTAACGGTATCCTGATCTCAGGCAAGGAGATCATCGATCGGAAGTAGTCTGACGTTGCATTCCATTCTACACCTAGGATCTTGGTGTAGTCGTCCTCATACTTCAACTCCTGAGTTGTCTTGGGATCAATCAAGTCCGGGGGAATAGCTGACAAGACATCCTGCTCATTAGACTTCCACTTCCTAAGTTGGAAGCCTCCTAGTTGGAAAAGGTCCTGTAAGTCCTCTCTCAATTGTATAGCGTCTTGGATGGAGTTCGCACCCGTCAGGCCATCATCTACATAAAATGATTGTAGAACAACTTGGGAGGCCTGTGGATATTTATCACTATAGTTGATCGCGTTCTGCTTCATGGCCATATTTGCCGCGAAGGACGAAGCCGAAACGCCAAATGTCAACCTAGTCATGCGATAATCCTTCATCGGTTGTTGAGGGTGTTCTCTCCACACAAAACGGTGAAGGTCCTTTTGGTTTGCTGAGAGGAGGACTGCCCGGTACATGCGGCTGACATCGGTAGCCAGCGCCACTTTGTACCGTCGAAAACGTAACAGTACGTCAATCAAGGAAGAATGTACGGTAGGTCCCACTAAGAAGTGGTCATTCAATGACGTGCCCGATGTTGAATGAGCAGAGGCGTCGAAGACGACGCGAACTTTACTTGTCGAGCTATCTTCTTTCCTTACAACGTGCATGGGAAGGTAGTAAACATCCGTGCACGTCTTCTCCAATTCATCCTTCGGCACTGGTTCTGCGTGACTTAGTTCGAAATATTCTTGAATAACATTTGCGAACTCCTTGAATGTGCCTCTGGATCGTAAGGAACGCTCCAAACTAATAAATCTATTAACAGCCTTTGCTCTGGATTCTCCTAGTGGTGTAACTCCTGGTTTCCTAGGAAGCGGGACAACGTATCTTCCGTCGCTATTCCTCGAATGTGACGATTCAAAATGTTGGACTACGGCCTTTTCCTCCTGGGTAAGGGCTGGTCGATTCAGGTTGTGGTCCTCTATTTCCCAAAACTTTCTTAAGTGATCGTCTTCCATCGCGACACAGCACGTGTATGCCGATGGTCGGGAATCCTTGCTTGGGAGTGGTCCGGCTAAAACCCAGCCAAAGCAGGTTTTCTGCGCGTAGGGCGTGCCTCTGGGGCCCCACCGCCGGCCATGCGTGAGTACCTCACCGTAATAGTCAGCTCCCAAAAGTACATCTACTCGCGCGGGAGTTCCAAATTCTGGGTCAGCGAGTTCCAGACCTGACAAATGTTTCCACTTGCTGATGGAAGAAACGGGACTAATTGGCATGTCGGTAGTTATTCTAGGGAGTACGAAGGCTCCATCGACATGGATTTGCTTTCCTCTGCCTTGCACGTGGCACACGGTGAAACTCACGGCACCGCGTGTACGAGTCGTGCTGATCCCGGCAATTCCTGCTATCGTCGAGTT
>JAAXHD010000338.1 GCA_012271015.1 Candidatus Poribacteria bacterium
GCATCCTTGCGAATGGTTGTCGAGGTTTCGATCTGAATGGCCGGCAAATGAGACATTGTCGTTGTGCCTTTCTCGGAAGCGATTGTAGATTTCTTTCGCAGGGCGCAAAAAAAGCTCGATATTCGTCCCGAGACAAGTACCCTATCGGCCCTCTTGGAGAACCGATCGATGCTATAGAGAATGCAGAAATATATGACCAACTACAAAACAGATCCTAAATACGTCCTCCCAAGTCCAGAGTGGTTCTACCGGCAATTTGGCATCCAATGGGACGGACAGTATACCACTTTGGGTAGCAACACTGCTCAGGTGGTGAAAATCCAGCGGATGGATCCGGATGAGACGCTCGTAATTCGGATTTCCGACCCTAGTAGGATTTCTCAAGATCGAATTTCACAGATCCATAGATTTCAGACCTATTTAAAGACTCAAGGAGTATTCACAGCCCTCCCATACGAAACACCACAAGGTGAAACCTTCTCAACTACGGAGTCGGGGTTTACTATCGAGGTTTATCCTTTCATCCACGGAAAATCACCTCAGAGGGGCGATTTCGAAGATGTCCGTCTCGTCGCCCGTGTATTGCCAGACTGCACCATGCTGGGGTGGACTATCTGGACCTACCGGGCGAAGAAAGCCTCTTTCAGAATCATGTTGCTCTTGAACAATTGCGCGAGGATGTCCGTAGGGCGAAGGAACTGTCCAAGGGGAAGGTATTCTACAACTTGTATATGGAATACACGAAGGAAGCAGAGCGCTGGATAGCAGCAATTCAAGCTCTGCGCACCGGGTTGATCGAAACTTCCTTGCACTTGGACACTGGTCCACAGAACATGATCACCGACGCGGACGGTCAGCTCTGGTTCATTGACTGCAACCATATGCTCCGGGGCCGTCGAGTGTTTGAGGTGTGCGTGTCGATTTACTACATGGATTGTAGTTCAGAGGCACCTCTGAAGGCACCTCATCGGTATCAAGGGCCCGATCCTCAATTGGAAACAGTCTTCCTCGACGAATACAAGGAGTTCTGTGAGCTCCCATGGACATCGGCGGAAAATCAGGCACTCAACATTGAGCGAATGCT
>JAAXHD010000113.1 GCA_012271015.1 Candidatus Poribacteria bacterium
TGCTGGGCTGAGGCTGCAGCTGAGATTTTACCCCATCCTCCTTGGAAGAAGACAATAGGAATAGAGTCATAATCCACAGCGACCTCGTGGCAGAACCACTCGCCAAAGGGCGACAGTGAGTAGGTTGCGTTAGGATATAGGCTCCGCACAGCCGCCCACTCAACATCAGCAGAAACGAGAACTATTACTTTACCCTCGGTCATAGTGCCTCTCGTCTTGTTTCAGGTGCTCTGGCGCTCTATTTAAGTGCAAATTCTAATAAGGGAATAGTGCGTCCTGGAATCGCCGCTGAAGGTACTTCTCCAATCCGAACGGCACCTCTTGATAAATAAAATAATTCTGCATACGGGTCTGAATGAATAGACATTTTGTGAAAACCTAACTGCCTCGCTTGATCAATCGCATGATCTCAAAGTCTCTTCCCATATCCTTGGCCTATTTTGCTTGGCTCAATAAATAAATCAGACAATTCGAGTTCATTCTCTCTGGTTTCTAGCCTATAAAAGCCGACGACCTGTCCCATTTCTTCTACCACATAGACGGCGTGATGGCTAATATCTTGTTGGGTATAAGTTAGATCCTGGCGGCATGCTTCAAGAAAACCTGCATCGTAGTTCCAATGTGCTTTTGAGCGCATTGCAAGGCTACTCAACGCTTCATCTTCTTCAGCTTTTGCAGTTCTGATCATTGGAGTAATCCCGATAAGATGTATTTCTCATTACATTTAACGGTCCCCGGCTTGCGAATCCGGGAAGCGAGGTCTCGAAAGGCCAAGACGCCCGAAGGGCGGCGAGTTTGCCCAAAATGCCGGCAGTTCACGATGCCTCTTTGCGCGCAAGAGCAATCAGCCTCTTTGCGTTAGTCCCATACGCACTGCCGTCCAAATCCCCATATAGTTGCGTATTACTAAATCCAACTTGCAAGAGGCGGTCTTTCAGTTCCTGGCCAGAGTACAACGTGTGGTGAAAATTGAACGATCTTACCTGCTCATCCCGGATCAGGAGCCACTCGTTGCGAATCCTTGTCCACTCGTCGAAGATTTCTCGACGTTGAACGAGCAACGTCCCGTCAGGACGCACCTCCGAGGAGGTCGCGGCGAATACTTTGGCCAACCACTCTTTACCCATCAGATCCATTACGAGGACTCCCCCGGGTCTGAGACTCTCGTAAATGTTGCTGAGCACTAGCAGGTCCTCGTCCTTGTCATCGAAATAGCCGAAGGACGTAAACATGTTGAGCACCAAGTCGTACGATGCGGATCGCACAAAACGACGCATGTCCTCTTGCACAAACTCAACGTCTAATTTCCGCTCGCTTGCTCGCGCTCTAGCTTTTTGCAGTAGGAACGCTGTAGCATCAACTCCTGTTACGGAAAATCCTCGCTCGGCCAAGA
>JAAXHD010000054.1 GCA_012271015.1 Candidatus Poribacteria bacterium
CCCCATTGAATCTGGCTGGTATCGGGATATCCTTTATCAGACGCACGAGGAGATACCGCTTCAACTTTATATCATCAGAGACGGGGCATTCAAAGACCCGATGTATCTTATCTCAAACCGCCTCTGTGGTCATCAGATCCATCACTGCTATAAACGCCGCATGCAGATTGAACACGGGTTCCGAGATATAAAGTCGTGCTTGGGATTTGGCAAACTCGTCTTGAAAAAAGCGACACAAGCTCGCCTTGAGGTTTTCTGGTTGTCTGCCTATTTGGCGTATGGATTGCTGTTTATCAGTTATGAGAAGGTCGCCTCTACACATTGGCAGAAAGCACATAAGAGTAATAACAGAAAAAGTTTTACGGAAAGAGTGATTTTCAGTTACCAGTTTTCAGTCGTCAGCAGTCGGCGGTCACGGAATTAGCCATCAACTATTGGTGCTTGGATTGGGAGTGTAGGATATTTTATTGTCAGAATCAGGATCTTCAGAACCAGCGGGGCAGAGGTCGGGATTCGGAGATCCCTCCTACAGAATTAAAAGATGAAGGGGATTGAAAAGAGACGAGGTTACAAACCGCACCGGCGGGGCAGAGGTCGGGATTCGGAGATCCCTCCTACAGTGAGATATTGAACGGGAACCGGCGAGGTTACAAATCTCGCCTCTCTATTTCGTAGGAGAAAATACATCTAACACTTCCGCAGTTTTGTCATCAACAATTACAGTAGCAAGGTGCCCACAACTGTGGTTAGAGAAACTGACTATCCATGCGAACCCTTGAAAAGTCGGATATGCGTGAACTCCGGTTTGACCGGCTAAAACCGCTTTGACACGCGCGTCTGACTTTGCAAGCTGAAGGACGGTCTCCGCTTTTTGCCGAGAGGGAACGATTCTACTTGTAAGCGAATTTAATATCCGTTTGTCGTTGTCTACCTCTGGTGGTAACGTTATTGGATTCTGCTTTGCGAGTTGGCGAAGATGTCTCGCATGTCGGAGATAGGCATCCCGAAATTTTTCATAACGTTTGAGTCCGTAGGCAATTGGAATTCGTTC
>JAAXHD010000017.1 GCA_012271015.1 Candidatus Poribacteria bacterium
CACCGATCCGCAGCGCCTCACGACGCATTACACCTATGATTCGGCAAAGCGATTGACACAAATTACACTTGGCAATGGAGTGAAAATCCTGTATACTTATAGTGATGCCCACTCACTCACCAAGGTAGAGCATCGGAAGTCCGACGATACATTTATCAACTCCTTTGACTATGTGCAGGATGCCGTGGGAAATCGCACACGGCTGACAGAGGCGAACGGGGATTATACCGACTATACCTATGATGATGTCTATCAACTCCTCTCTGAAGTCAAGAAAGATGCATCGGACACCGAGTTGTACAAGTACACATATACCTACGATAAGTTGGGCAACCGGTTAACGATGACTCGTGATGGGAAGACAACTCATTACACCTATGACGCGAGTAACCGGCTCTTGACCGCTGGCACGCTTGGTTTTGAATACGATGCCAACGGCAATATGACGCACCGAACGGATAATAGCGATCCAACCAAGCCCTTGGTGACGCACTATCAGTATGACTACGAGAACCACCTCACCAAGATCGCTTACCCTGATGGCACCAAGAATTGGTTTGAATACGGGGCAGATGGCATCAGACAAAGCAAGAGAGACACCACAAGTGCGGTTCAATTCATTTACGACGGCTTGGATGTGATTCAAGAGGTGAGCAACATGACAGGGCAGACAGCCGCAGAATACTTTCACGGGCCTGGAGGTGTGCTCAAGCAGCGGCGAGGCAACCAAGACCATTGGTATTTCCCTGACGGACTCGGCAGCACTGTAGCTCTGACCGATGCTATGCAGACGGTTACTGATACGTACGTGTATGAAGGCTTTGGAAACAAGGTCGCTACCACAGGCAGCACCCTAAATCCATATAAATACGCCGCAGGGTCGGGGTATTATACCGATGAGGACAGTGGCTTAATGCTGCTGACCCTCCGCTATTACGATGCCGCCCTCGGACGCTTCATCACACGAGACCCCGCATCCGTGGGACCCAACTTATATGTGTATGTTAGCAACAACCCCTTGAAATATGTCGATCCAACAGGCTTGCGGAAAATGACTGAAGGGGAAAAAGCATATGCCAGAAAAATCTTCGACGATTTAATAGATTATGACGAGGTCGAAATAATTGAAGGTGGCGTTACCGCAACAACTTTGTGTTCCATCGGCGGGGCGAATGGTTTTGTGATAGGTAATACGATATATTTGAGAAACAATGTATACACTCTCGACTTGCTCATTCATGAACTTACGCATGTCTGGCAGTATAAGACTAAGCAACTGACTGCAATAGGTGGACTCAAGATGCACGCGGAAGCCAAATTGCAAGGTAGACCGGACGATTTCTTATACAAATACGATCTTTATGATCCCAGGCCATTTGAAAAGTACGGTATTGAACAGCAGGCGCAAATATTACAAGATGCTTATCGTGTAGTGTATGACAAATATAAAGGAAATGAGAAGAGGAAAGTGGGGGACCCAAACTTAGCGCGAAAGGACATGCTTTCTGCAAAAGATAGACTGCGTTACATGAAACGCATTCTAGATTTTAAGCAGTGGGCTAAAAGTTTTAAAGTTGAATAAATCAAAGCTTCTGTCTTGTATATCTGGAGGGACAAAATGAAACAGAGAATCGGTCGTACACTTGCGAGCGCGAGTCTTCTCATCAGTTGCGTCTGGGTTTGCCCTGGATGCACGCCGCCACTGGGGTATGTCACCATTGATTGGGGGTCGGTAGTGATGCAGCCCACATTTTGTATGTATCGAGATCCATATTTTCAAGAACGGTTGAGCATTGGAAGTATTGAAGTTCAAAAAGCACGAGGTTTCTCTGGTGAGAAAAAGGGATGGAAAGATAGTCAAACGGTTTGGCAATTGAAATATAAATCTTCTGATAATTTCATTACAAAACTGTTGATGTCCCCTGTTTCTTGTCTGACCTACGGAGAAGTGCCACCCGGTTATCAAGAGGAAGTGAGAGCCGTCCCTCTCCAACCCGAACAACTTTACGTTGTCGGGCTGGATGGGTATGACGGAACAGACGCAGATGGTCTGTATTTTATCATCCGTCTGGATGCCAGCGGCACCCCCGACCGACTCGAATATCGCCTGACCTACTTTCTCCAAACGAATAACCCTTATCGAAAATACCTGAAGCACCAATCTCTGAGACTCTATTAGAATAACGCAAGTTGCTATTCCTCTTCAAAAAGTTGTTTAATGCTTGTTGCGATGAGAAACAGAAACACTTTCAATTCAAAGCCTGTAGCCGTCACCGCATGGATCGACTTCGGTAAGAGTTGCTCAACAAGACTGTTGGTCACCTCAACGCGTTTTCTATGGAAGTGTTGCAGGTAAACTTCATGAGGCGGATATTGGCGTTTGGCATTCTTCTTGCGTATGGGTTTGTACTGCCACCGGAAATTTAGACCACTCTCTAATATAAGACTGTGCTACAATGACAATCTATTTGAAAGGAGCATTCCGATGGCGAAACGCAGAAAATTCACTGCTAAGTTTAAAGCAGAAGTTGTGCTTGAGGCCCTCCGCGGTGAAACTTCACAAGCGGAATTGTGT
>JAAXHD010000119.1 GCA_012271015.1 Candidatus Poribacteria bacterium
CCTAATAATAGCCGTGCCTTCGGCTCTTCCGGTGCCGTTTCGATAAAAGTCTCTAATCCAACAATCGCCGCTTCTGGTGTTCCAGCATCCAAATGTTTTTCGCTCTCTTCCAAGACGGCTTTGTTATCTTGGCATCCAAGCATTAAAACAACGAGCAGAACTTTGCAGAGGATTATTGAAATACAATTGCGTCTGATATTACGTCTGATTTCCATAAACATATCACATCAGTTTCGGGCAGCAGATAACCCGATGGGCTTTTACACAGTCTATCAATCGACCCAAAATTTGCGATTATCAAAGATTTGTGATTAACGTCTACCTCTTCTACGCCTACCTCGCCATCCATCGCCAACTGCATAGAGCCAACATAAAATTCCTTGAACGGATGCGCTAATTTTCAGTTTCCAAGAAGGACGGTACATCAACTTTTCCCCATCGTCAAACGTCCAGATGTGAATAGCGTATGACGGAGGTTCTTGAGTGTCTTCTGTGTTATCTGTTGTAGTCTCGTCGTTCGCGGCGGGCTTAAATTGCGTTAAATCACGCCATTCCTTTACTGGCATCGAATTGAGATAGAAAATGCCAAATGCTGAAGCAAATATCAAAAAAAGAATAAATCCCTTCAGAAATTGTCCCAAGTAGAGTTGACCGAGTCCCGGCAAAATTGCGGATAATAGCATCGCAACATAAGAGCGAGCAGGCGCAGGCTCACCGCGAGTATTCCCAGAATCGCTGGATCCCGTATAAGCAGTCCCCGGTTCTTCCATTTGATTAAGACTCTCCTTGCGCGACAAGGTAGACCCCGATACAGATAATCAGCGCACCAATTATGCGGACCTTAGGGATAGCTTCCTTGAACAGTAGCCAAGAAAACAGAATTGACAACACATATCCAAAACTTAGCATCGGATACGCAATGCTCAGTTTAACGCGCGACAGGATGACCAACCAAACGAGCGTCGTAAAGCCGTATATCGCTATCCCGCTGAGGACGTAAGGATTCAGGAATGCCTGCGGCAGTTTTCCCAGCGCGTCTCGGAGGCTATTGATACGACCCACCACGTTCATACCGTGTTTGAACAGGATTTGTCCCATTACTGTCAGTAGGACATTGAAAAATAACAGTATAAAGTCTTTCATACCTTTTATTATATCACCTCTCTGTTC
>JAAXHD010000352.1 GCA_012271015.1 Candidatus Poribacteria bacterium
GTGCCAAATTAAAAAATAGGAGGAATACATGAGACAGACGGTCGCCGTTAAAGGCGCGCGAGAAAATAATCTACAGAACATTGAAGTTGAGATTCCACGAGACCAACTCGTCGTTGTCACAGGTATCAGCGGTTCCGGTAAATCTTCATTGGCGTTTGATACCGTCTATGCCGAAGGGCAACGTCGATTCTTGGAGTCGATGTCCACGTACGCCAAACGCTTTATTACACAACTCAAAAAACCGGATGTCGATTTCGTTGATGGGTTGTCCCCTGTCGTTTCTATCGAACAGAAAACAATCACGATGAATCCGCGCTCCACCGTCGGCACGATGACCGATTTGCAGGACTTCCTCCGTATGCTCTTCGCGACGATCGGTGTTGCGCACTGTCCATATTGTGAAGGTGAAATCCCGATCCGTTCGCATTATCAAATCTTGGAACGGATGCTCTCGATGCCGGAAGGCACCGAGGTTGAAATTCACGCCCCAGTCTTCAAAATCTACGGCGAAGATTATGACTATCTCTTTGACGATATCCGTACCAAAGGGTGTAGACACGTCAGAATTGACGGGGTTGAACACGACATCAGCGAAGAAATTGAACTCGATCCGGATCAGGAATATGACATCCAAGTTATCGTTGACAAATTCTTTGTTAAAAAAGATATCGACAAACAGGTGCTCGCTTCTCTTGAGCATGCCATGCTCGTTGGCGAAGGATTCATGCGTTTCGATGTGCAATTCCCAGAGGATGCCGAAACTGACGCAATAGAGTTATTGGAAGGTTTCGGGTGTCCCAAGCACGGAGTGCTCATGGCTGAGTTGGGACCACATCACTTTACCTTTAATGAACCGACTGGGGCGTGTGTAACTTGTTCTGGACTCGGTACCTATTTGCAGGTGCATCCGAACCTACTCGTTCCTGATAAGAGTCGAAGTATTGCCGATGGAGCGTTTGTCCACCAAGCCTTTAACTACGATCCCGATAGGTGGGATGGTAGGACAATGTACAGTCTCGCGGAACACTACGGATTCGATCTGAACGTTCCTTTTGCAGACCTTCCAGAAAAGATTATTGATATCCTCTATCACGGCACACACGGCGAAGAATTCCCTATCCTGCAACCAGAAGGGGCACGACCTGTTGAGAGACGCCACCTCGGTCG
>JAAXHD010000115.1 GCA_012271015.1 Candidatus Poribacteria bacterium
CCCAAAACTACTTATTGCGTTTTTATTTATGACGCGTCAAAAATTTACACACCTGTCTAAGGCAGTCGCGAGCACAGCTCGCTCCTACAGTAAGAGGATAGAGGTTGTTGGGGCAGAGACGAAATTTTTGAGTCATTGCTTCAATATGTCGAGTTCGAGGTGGAAACGTTTTTTGGTGATGTCGAGCAGGTCTTCGATGGCTTTTTCTGTGCTTCCACACTCGGCAATGAGGATCTCCATCTGCTCTACTGCAGTGGATGGGACGTGGCTAAAACAATTTTTGGCGGATTTGTCGAGATGGTTGCCGACGTTTAAACTTAACACTAATAGCAGGGCACGTTCCAATTTTTCGATGCGCTCGTCGCGCGCCTTCAGTTCTTCTAATAGATCCATTTGGGTTTTCCTGTCTCCAGTAGAATTTATAAGGAGAGTGTATCACAGATTGTGTAAAAAAGCAAGGGACGGAATGGAAAACGCGAGGTTTTTGACATTATGCGTCTTTTCTTTTCCTTGATTTTTACGGGTATCGTATCCTATACTGTTATATAGTTTGGTCTAATCTTGATGTTTACATATATTTATTGGAGAAAACGATAATACACAAACTAACAGTTTGTGCTACGATTCACGGACACCCTGTGATGCGGAAATAGAACCAGCAACACATCCGAAATGATTAATCAAACTGGCGTTATAGATAAACTTTACTTTAGTGAGGAATAAAAGGAGAAATGATTTAGTGGTTGTAAAAAGGGTTCGTGTCGGACTGTTGTTAGCGTTTTTGTTATTTTGTTCCGCAATCGTTGGGACAGCAGAGATTGTAGAGTATTATCCGACGGATTTGGGGAATATCTGGGTGTTGGAGACTGCGGACGGGACTGAACGGGTCACCTATACGATTGAAGGCTCCGAAGAACGTATCGACGGTCAAGAGATCGCACACTTCACAAGAACGGTGGAAACGGAAGGTACAGACGAAACGACGGGTGAAACGTACTTTGTGCATTTTGATGAAGAGGGTGTAAAATTGCATAAAGTTGTTGCGGAACTCGGCTCAGTGTTCGGGACGGCAATGGCTACGTTATCGCCGCCGGCTCTGTTTTTCCCAGCAGCGTTAGCAGTTGGTGATACATGGGAATTCACGTTGGAAACAGAGGTTATCCTCTCGGGTCCGATTTCATTCACCTCTACTTATGAGGTCATTGCGGTAGAAGATGTGGTAACGCCTGCGGGGACATTTGAGAATTGCCTTAAAATTCAACTTGATTCGAGAACGGTCTCTATATTGTCGGTGGGTCGTACGACCTCTTACCAGTGGCTGGCACCGAATGTCGGGATTGTTAGGGTTGAGACCGATCAAGAACTTGTTTTTAATTTAGTACGCTCCAATTTGGTGCCAGATGTTTCCGCTTATGATGTAACGGGTGATGGCGTTGTCAATATATTAGACCTTGTGTTTGTCGCTTCCCGTTTTGGGGACGCGGATACGGATGCGGATGTGAATGCCGACGGTGTTGTTAATATTTTGGATCTGGTGCTTATCGCGCAGAATTTGAGCGATTAGTTCTAATACCGTTGCAGCAGAAAAAATAGATGAAGATTAATTTATCTGATATTT
>JAAXHD010000147.1 GCA_012271015.1 Candidatus Poribacteria bacterium
GGAACTGACACGGAAATGTTTTTTAGGGGTTAGGGTGAGGGAACCGACACAAACTTGTTAGTGTTTAGGGTTTAGGGTGAGGGAACCCAAACGAAAGGTTTTTAGGGTTTAGGGTGAGGGAACCAAAACAAAAAGGTAGTTTTTAGGGTTTAGGTTGAAGGTAGGAGATAAGTAGGAAGCACAATAGTGGCAGCAGGCTTGAATGATAGGGTAAGGGAGCTAAACAAGAAACTGTGGTCAGAGACACTAAACAAGGTAATGTCACGTGTGAGATGAGGTGGTAGGGTTATTAAGGCCGTGGGGAATTACGGTGGATAGGTGGTTAATCCACCACTCCTCCCTACGTAGTCGTTCATCTGGTCCTGGGACGGATTCAACTATAGTAATTTTAACATCTAAGGATTTAATTCGGTGAAACCTAAGAAAATGGCTATAGAGTGACATGGGTGCCCGCGTAAAGTTATACTTGTGTTGTGCAAACCTGTGCCGAAGTGTGCTAGATGTTTGTCCCACGTACTGTTTACCACACAACTCACAGGCCAGCACGTACACGACCCCCTTGGTCTGGCAGGTGAGTTTTTGACGTAAGGGGAAATGCTTGCCGGTATGTTTGGAGGCCAGATACTTAGTGTGCGTGAGTCTAGGACAGACCAGGCAGCGTTTGTTGGTGCACGTGTGATCGGTAGGTCTGAGTGTGTTGGAGGACTGACTATGGTTGTCTGTGGTATGCTCTATGCCTCTGAGTTGCCTCAAAACCCTCCCGGGTCTGGGGCGGTTGAATTTAAGTAGAGAAAACTCGGCGCGAGTTTTAATATCAGGGCACCTACTTGCAAATTTTTTTCGCTTGTGGGAGAACCATTTACCTAAAGTTTTATGGTTAGAAAAAGCACAAAAGGGAGGGGTGGGGACTAGATAGGGAAGGACCGGGTCATCTGCAATGTCCTTCCAACATTGCTTAAACAGGTGGTTCACGTGACCGTTAAAATAGAAGAAGCGTGTGCGGAGAGGGAGTGGCCTATCTACGCGTTTCTTTGTTAGCAAAGAAATCAATGCATCCCTGCGATCGAACGTAAGAGCAAGTAAGGGTCGTATGGTGCTCGGGCCGTAGCCTCGCGCCTCGAGCCGTTGGACAAGCGCGCGTTTCCTTTTTATGTAAGCCTTCTCGTTGTCTGTGTTGCGCAGTGCTCTAATGCATTCGCCTAGTGCAATGCTTTTAAGCGTGTTGGGATGCCAGTAGCTAGTTGCGTGGGAGTAGGTGAAGGTGTTAGTAGGTTTGTAGTAAATGGATGTGCGGAGTTTACCGGTGGTGGAGAAATTATTGTTTTTGTAAATGGTAAGATCAAGAAAGTCTACAGAGGTGGAAGAGAAATTGCAGGTGAATTTAATTTTGGGCGTGTGGTCGTTGAGTCTACTAAAAAAAGTTTGAAAGTCGATCTTAGTGTGGGGCCAAAGTAAAAGGATGTCGTCTATGTATCGCCTCCACAGTGATGGTTTGAGAGCTTGTTCCGTTAGGAATTGCTCTTCGACTTCGGCCATCACCAAAGTGGCAAGGGCCGGTGCCAATTTGGTACCCATGGCCAAACCACACACCTGTCTGTACATGGTACCATCAAATGAAAATACATTATTGTGTAGGACATATTTTAGAAGATCTAACAAAAACACAAAATTGGGACGGTCACGAAATAGGCGAGAAAAGGTGGAAATTGCTCTCTCGTGAGTGATATTTGTATATAAACTCTCTACGTCTAAGGTGGCCAAGTAGGTGAAGGGGGGGTAGGAATTATCCGCTAGGGTGTTTATTATTTCTAAAGAATTCAGTACAAAGGAGGGAACAGAACGCATGTAGGGTTGAAGCAGTGCATCTATGTAAGAGGAGGCAGTGTGGGTGGGACCGTTTGTGCAAGAAACAATGGGTCTAATTTTTAGTGGTATTTTATGCACCTTGGGCAAGAAATAAAGTGTCTGAGTATCTACGTGCGAGGGGAGTGCTAATTTCTCTAATGTACCCTTATCTATAACCCCATCGTCAAGGCACCTGGCTAAGTAGTCATTGAAGGCTATTGCAATTTGTGACGTCGGGTCGTCCCGGAGGGGACAGTAGGTAGTCTCGTCACTCAGGTGGGACCAAGCCATCTCGGTGTAATGTTCTACATCCATTACAACCGTTACATCACCCTTGTCCGCCTTACAGATTATTATGGACCTGTCGTCACGGAGGGCCCTGAGGGCTGACCTCAAAGGCGGTGTAAGGTTGTCGGAGATATTACAAATTGTAAAGTTAGCTAAACCCTTTCTAACACGATTACATACCCTATCGAGAAACGATCTAGAGGAGGAAGAAGCAGTTCTAGTGTAAGAAGTTAAGTAAGAGTCGTTAAGGCTATTAAAATCCTCTACAAGGCTATGGTGACAGCACTTAGCAGGAGAAGGGGAGGGAATAAAAGAAAGGCCCAAACTCAAAAGTTCGTACTCTGCTACCGTAAGATTACGTTTACTGAGATTGACTACATTAGGCGGGGGAAAACCTTTGGGAGTACCTAGGTTACGGTCTAGTGTATCGGGCAACACCCCACCACCCATCATTGACTCACTCATGACCAGGGATGTGTCCCACCGAGGGCTATTATCTGTGACATGAGACGCATCAGTTCCGGTATGATCCCTGCAGGGTGTGGAGTCGGTAGGGGAGATCGAGTCGTCAGTGGGGGGGCAGTTGGACCAACACCCATTCCCCGAAAAGGCTGGGGCTGAGGCATAGCAGAAGGGAAGGTAGAAGGTAGAGGTAGAAGTGGTGTGCGTGGGTTTGCCACAGGACGGCGTTGGCGTTGACGTGTCATCGGACGTGTGTGGGACCGGAAAGCCGTAGTCAAAGTAGTGTGTTGCGGGACAGACGTGGTCGAAGTAGTGTGTTGCGGGACAGACTCGTTGGTGGTCGAGGGGGCACGGTGCCTTTGTTCGGGAGCTCTGTCCTGCGTGTTTTGACGGGGTTGTTGGGACCGTCTTGGTCCATTCCGTTTCCCCGGAGTCTGGCGACGTGGTTTTGTTCGAGTCCGGCCTGTGGTACGGGATGGTTCCCTGGTATGGGGATCTCGGAGTGACCTGGTCTTTTTCTCCCTCTTGGCTCTTAAGGTCTCTCTAAGCCCATCTTCCCTACTGGTCAGGTTCTCCCTAAAGTCCCTCTCGGGTACCTCTTGGTCGGCTCTGTCCTCGAGTGCGGTACGAAGTTTGGAATTTAATAGTTGTAATTTCTCTTGTTCTGTTTGGACAAGATCTTCGTAATAAACGATGAGTGTGTCCATGAGTTGTAGGGTGTTGGCCACGATGATCTCCTGGATGCGGTCCAAGCAATCTGTGCGGTCTGGGCCATCCATGATGTTGATGGACTTGTTGGTGCTAAGACCTTTGGGGATAATTCCCAGAGTCTTGCAATGGGAGATGAAGTCCAAGTGGTGCTGTGCTCGAGTGATTCGAAAGGTGCATTTTACAATGGCACCTCTCAGTTTTTGATGTTCAGGGACATCTTCAACGGTTGGATCTGATCCATGGTTGTGCGTAGGGCTCGACGATGAAGTGGGTGGGTCCGTTGTGCGGTTATGCGTATGACTGGATGACGAAGTGGATGGTAATGGATGAGCTGGTGTGGAGTGGGCAGATAGCGGAGATAAAGGTCGGGAAAATGTTTCTGCACGGAACTCTTCAGGTACCTCGTCCTCCGCACCAGCGTATGGTTGCTGCAAGCAGCGGCCATCAGTAGCGTTACCCTGTTGGCATTGGTCCTGGGTACGGCCTGGGTTTGTTTCAGGGTTGTTGGATGTGGAAGAGCCTTTGCCCTGTTCGCCTTTCCTGCTCGGTCTTGACTGTTGACTCGTACCAGGTTTCGGAGCGCGCGATTGCCGCAAGACCATTTGGTGGGCATCCATGATGGCGATGAGTGGTAATCCTTACAATTGGAGAGGTAACTATACAACCCGTTCGGGCTTCCAACGAGCAGGCACTAATGGCTCTGGCTCGGAACTCCTACTTCTAAAATTCTCGGAAAATCACTGTTCTTACAATAAAAGCTTTTCGGCAGATTGCCTTCATCAGTACATGACAGTAGCGAGGTAGGAGTGCAACTTATATAGGGAGATGACATGAGAGACAGTTATGGGTTTGCATGAGAGGTGTTATGGGTAACACGTGAGGTGTCAACAAGTGTAGGACCAAAAAAGGAGATCAAAGGAGTATGTGGAAGAATGAGATCATTAGTACAGGAAGA
>JAAXHD010000062.1 GCA_012271015.1 Candidatus Poribacteria bacterium
TAGTAGATTTTAGAATTATTGGACGCTTTCAAACAGTTCCTAAGGTAATGCGTGGGCAGGCACAAGACCGGTTTCCCCTACAAGGGTTCTTTGGGAATAAAATTACCGAAATATAGTAAAACCTGTAATTACTTTTACACTTTTGGGACATAAGTCGGGAATCGGAGTGTTTTTGCTGGGGCGTTTCTTCCCTCCTACAGGGGTCGTGAAATAGGGTAAACCTCGTTTTCTAAAATGTAAACTTATTTTCAGAATCCACTATATTTAGTGAATCTTCATACAGTTTGTGCTACAAATATGTCAGACATCACTTCTGCTTGGGCGGGAGCCGAATCCATCTTTCAAGGGCGGCAGCGTCCTCAAAAAACGAACGCATAAGGGCAAATTCGTCGGGCGTCGAGATAGCACAGCGTCGCAGCCCTTCCCGAGAACCGTAAACCTCCAACTGCTTAAGCCAGACTTTACGAAATACGTCTGTATCCAGTGGCACCATACCACTCGGCACCGCAGCCATCTTCATTACTCTTATAGCATCGGACGTGGACATTTTTGATGAATACGTATCCATTAACGGATCAACCAAATGTATCTCTATGAATACATCCATCTCATCTGAATCAGAGATAATGTCCGGTTCGTTCACGATCAGTTCACTGAATTGGAAATAGAAGTCCATACAGATCTGGATTTGCTCATCCGTCGCTTCTGGCGGAAGAATCTCTTTAAACGTAAATAGGAGGGCCGATTTCTGTTCGGTGGTGGGAACATTGGCAAGATAGGTTGGATAATCTTTATAGGCTGCGCCGCCTTGTTCTTCCAGATAAGCCAAATACGGTTGACTCGACAAAACCGCATCCAAGCCTTCCTTTTCTTCAAGAAGTTGCGTTAAGAGTTCCTCCTGGCTTTCCGTTAAACGCTTTTCCGCAGATTCTATCAAGGACGTTTCTCGTTCCTTAAGTTGTCCCATCATACCCTTCATGAATCCTGCCATTTCAAAGGGAGCCTTTATCGCACTCACAGCACCACACCCGAAAAACGCTGCCAGTGCGAAACAACAAAGCAGTAAACAAAGCATGGGGACCGCTCTGCGTAATTTATGCTTTGCGATCAATAACGGGTTATTCCGTTGCATCGGAATTCCTCCATAAGTCCGGATTAATGCGCAAAAAGTTTTTGGAAGTTCTTTGTCGTTATCTCGCCAATCGTTTCTATAGTGGTGCCGCGGAGTTCCGCAATTTTTTCCGCGACAGCACGGACATAAGCCGGTTCGTTCCG
>JAAXHD010000101.1 GCA_012271015.1 Candidatus Poribacteria bacterium
CCGGAGACAATTTGTCGCTTCGATATCGTCCGTATACGTCAGAAATACCCGTCACTACTGGCGGATCCACGCCAACAGCTCCGGTAATTACAATCTCAAGTCCCTCCATTGGACCTTCGGGTTTAGTAAGATTGTGAGCAAGGAACCGGAGGACACCGCCTCGATTATTGTTGTCGTCGGGATTCTTGGATATGTTCATCGTTAGTGGCACATAATGCCGTCCATCATCAATAACTGAAACGGGTTTTCCGAGACGATCTTGGTATCCGGGTTTGTAGATATTGACAGTGTATTGAGCTGCCGGTAGACCTGGACGTTCAAAATGCCCGTCTTTATCGGACTGCGTTTCAAATTCTGCCCCGTCTGCTTTTACGAATACAACCCGAACCCCGCTAATTGGGAGTTCGAGAAGTGTTGTATCTTGAATATCCCCTATGATCGTGCCGCCCTTTGCTGTATCTTGGTCTTCTGGTACAGCGATTCCAGTGAACAGTATCGCGAATGCCATCAAAACGAAAGTCAACTTGAAATGTGCCATCTGTTGAATGCTCCTTTTGGGTTTACGAAGTTATGTAGTGTAACCTATCACAACCGATAGCAAAATGCAAGCGTTAATTTTGAATCAAGGGACGGATATGTTGTGTAAAACTATTGGTAAATACTGTTCAATAAATGAACACTACAGCACAAATTATGGCGGAAAAACGTCGAAATCTACCGATTGCGTGTTGAATTGGGAATGGCATACAATTTGCTAAAAAATGGAGCATAGGTTAAGATGTTTCAAACTATCCATACCACACCACAGTAAAATGCAAGGGAGCGTCCTAACATGCAGAAATCGCTTTATCTGTTTCTCATTACAAGTTTAGTCCTTTTGGTAATTTACATTCCACCTACGTTCGCGAAAAAACATAAAGATAAAAAAGTTGAAAAAAAGAATGTGGAGGCGGAGATTGTGGAGGTGCCAGAGGTGACGGTGACAGCCACACGTGCTGAGAAAGAGCCTTTCAGAACCCCGAACGCTATTACTGTTCTTAACCTAAAGGAGTTGGAACGGACCAACGTAGAACACGCATCCAACCTACTTCGTGATTCGGTTGGCGTAATCGCTCAGGAGACGACCGTCGGACAAGGATCGCCGATGCTCCGAAGCCTAACCGGTTACCAGACGTTGATACAGGTTGATTGGGTCCGCCTCAACAATTCAACATTTCGTTCGGGGCCCAATCAATACACAGCGACCATCGCACCAGAGATGTTAGAGCGTGCAGAGGTGTTACTCGGTTCAAGTTCTATGCTATACGGGAGTGGTGCAATGGGTGGCGTTGTCAGTTACTTTACGAAATCGGTGCCGATCAATCCAGCACAGGAAACTTGGGATATACATCCACGACTCCTTGCTCGCTACTCAACTGCTACACAGGAGAAACTCGCTCGGTTGGAAGTATCAGGGAACCAAGGACGATTTGGATTTATCGTCGGGGGTGGTGTGCGAGACTACGGCGATGTAGCACCCGGAAGTGGGTATGACCTCCACTACAAGAATCGGAAATATGAAATCGTGGACGATATGCCGAGTGGGGTGAAACTCTATGACTACGATGAGATTGGTGCGCTCCCAAAGGATAACATCCCTGACAAATGGCTTATTGACACTGAAGGTCCGTTGGGTTGGAGAGCCTTTAATGCGGATGCAAAATTTGGGTATCAGCTCAGCGATATAAGTAATATCAGTTTTGCTTACCAGATGTGGCGGCAGCCGCAAACGCCGCGGTATGATAAAATCGCACCACAAGAGTTTGCGGAATTCTTTTTTGAACCGCAGGATCGTGACCTCGTTTATGCCAATTA
>JAAXHD010000339.1 GCA_012271015.1 Candidatus Poribacteria bacterium
ATATTCGCATCCTCAGCTAAAAACATTTCTGCAATCTCATAATGTCCATTTGCTAGCGCAGTGTTTAATGGAGTATCTTCCCATTCATATTCTTCATCGCTGTCAGAGACTGTCATATTCACATCTGCACCACCATTGAGCAGCAGTCTCACAACATCTTTCAAGCCCTCAATACTCGCGACATAAAGTGCTGTAGAGCCACTTGTGCTACGCTGGTTCACACTTGGGCCATGAGCTAGCAGGTATTTTGCTAGCTCATCTGACCAATAATCTAGTGCATCTATCAGTGGTGTATCCCCTGACGGGTAGTGAACATTCAGATCAGCTCCAGCTTCCACAATAGCAGCTATCACACCAGTCACACGTGGCAGCCCCATACTGAGATACAATGCACTTTCACCATGCGGTGTCATCAAATTTACATCAGCTCCCATGTCAATCAACTGATGTGCTGCAATAGCATCCCTCTGTTGCAATGCTAGTAGTAATGGTGTATAGCCATCTATTCTGCTATCAACATCTCCACCAGCTTGTAGTAAGCCATCCCTGTGACGTTTCCATGTCAAACTCAATCGATCATCACATTCCTACAGACCATACACAAAAAAACATAAAAACACAGCTTTACATCAATTGCCACATGACTAAAGTGCCATACATGATCACTATTTACACAAATCATTGCATACAGTATAACTTATGTCATATGCAATTGCATATGTTATGTGCTTTGTCACTTATATCAGCATCCATCAAATATGTTCTTCTTCTAGACATTCTCTGCTTGCAAGTCAGTTATGTCATGTGAACATAGTCAAAAGTAAGACTCACACATTCAGTCGTATCACTTTTGCTAGTATCGCTTTCACTGTCACTTCCAAATATATTCTCGGGCATCGGCACATCACCATACTTTGAATTGTTGATCATCCTTGCTATGAAGAGTTCCTATCTGTCATACAATGTTTCCTGCAAAAACAACATTTAACATTTATCATAAACATCCACTCCCACCACACTCATGAACCAATAACACAAACACATGATTCATGTCACGTCTATTACCAACACATGCCTCTCCAAAACATGTACCCACACATAATCATCTCACACAAACATTCAACATAATGAAAGCAACAATGGTGCCCAAGCTAACCTCGACCTTACAATATCTTACCATACAACACATTCGTGTATAACCAACATATAAATTTTATGTGACATAAAATTTTATGTGACATATCATATATCACCGAGAAACAACACAATAAGATACATTTTAATACACAAATTTTATCATTCCTGATCACACTTGCACATGTTTTCATGATCTCCTCCCAACACAACATACGTATACACTACTAATGATCAGTTGTTCACAATGTCACACAAGACATATATATTTTCTAGAACATTCTAACTTTTCTGCAAAACGAGTGTACATGCTTTGATCATTCATGATATACATTATCTGCCCATGTAGCACAGATGATCATTTTCTTCAAGGTTCTCATTTAGATTGTGTTCACTGTATATCATCCTCTAGTTGTGTGAACTGCAAACCACACCACTACTCTATATCACTCTACATATTGTTATTTATCTCCTACCAGCCGTCAATGTTATATATGATATGAAACAGACATAAACAATCATCTTTCACATGTCGCTACACTAGATGTACACATGTTACTAATGTACATCCTACAAGCATGATGTACTACAACTAAAGTGGCATACAT
>JAAXHD010000175.1 GCA_012271015.1 Candidatus Poribacteria bacterium
TTTGTAGGAGCAGACGAATTAATATCTGTAGTCGTCATTGCAATTAGGCTTCGGGTTATGGCGCAGATTGTATCTGGAGCTGCGGGGGTTGCTCGGGCTATTTTCCTGTTGTCCCGAGCTTGTCCCCACATCTAGTTCCATATGGGTATACGTATCTGCTACGTCACTCGTGTCATGTATTGGGGGAAATATTTCTGGGGAACACTCGTGTGTGTTTCCTCGTGTGTTCCTCATTTCCTCCGTTGTAAAATCAGACTGTACTGGAGTTTCTCGTTGATTGGGTGGCGTCTCATTGTCGTTCTCGGCGTCGAAAATTGGCGGCTCAAAATCATATTCCCACGCCCTCGCATATAAGTCGTCGTGATATAGACTCACTTCAGGATCGGATTTATATTCTTGCGGCTTGACTGTGATGTCTGCTGGTAATTGGCGGGGTGTGAACTGACGCATTCTCATTCGGTGCAGCAATTGCGTCTTATTTGTGCCAATTTTACGCACCAGATAATTGTTGTTCGGTAGCACTTTCTCAACAATATACGGGCCAACCCAGCGAAATTCGGTGAATGGAATTTTGCTTCCTTGGTGGTCCGCTTTTGGCTGCAAGATATATACATAATCTGCTTCTTTGAGTTTTGAAGCGTTGGCCTTTTTGTCGTAATAGGCTTTGTATTTAATATACGCCTGCATAGTATTCTTGCGCACATCTTGGTGAATCATTTCGGTTTGCTCGAGAATATCTTGGGCAATTTGCGAGGTAGGAATAGGCTGCTGTTGGGGGCGAATTCCCAATTTTAAGTCCAAAATGTTGTAGGGAATTCTGCCGTGAAAAACTCGGCTTGGCTCACAGCCAATGCTTGTGTGATAAGAAGTGTTATAATTGAGAACTGCAATGTTGACGTATTTGTGCCAAAGTGATCGTCGCTCGCCTGTCTCAATTTTGAGTGCTTTTTTGATTGAGGCATGAGACCGCTCAAGTAGCCCAATTGTTTGAGCGTGCTTGGTAGTGGCGTGCTTTAAAGTAACGCCAAGGACGCCGGCCACTTCTTTAATTACATGTGACGTAAAGGCTGTACCTTTATCT
>JAAXHD010000280.1:0-163 GCA_012271015.1 Candidatus Poribacteria bacterium
CGTATCACAATCAAGCGCGATAACTGCGGTGACTATTGGTTGTATATGATCACCGATTTTATAGAAACCAAACCTCTGCCAACGACGGGTAAGAGTGTCGGGGCAGACTTCGGTATGAAAGACGCATATTTGACGCTGAGCACGGGTGAGAAGAAACACCACC
>JAAXHD010000280.1:243-12279 GCA_012271015.1 Candidatus Poribacteria bacterium
TCTCAACAAAGAACTGAGCCGTAAGCAAAAAGGTTCTAACGGCTGGTGGCGGTGTGTGAGACAAATTGCCCGTCTCTATCGGAAAATAAGCAACCAACGCAAAGACTTCCACTGGCAACTTTCTACACAACTGTGCGAGTCTTTTGATACCATCGCCATAGAAACCTTGAACCTTGAGGGTATGAAACGGCTTTGGGGACGTAAGGTCTCCGACCTTGCTTTCTATCAGTTTGTTGAGATATTGCGGTATAAGTGCCGTAAACATAAGCGTGAGTTGCTTCAAGTCGGTCAATGGACGGCTACAACAAAGCCTTGTAGCGATTGCGGATTTCATAACGAACACCTAACACTCTCTGATAGGCAGTGGACATGCCCCGACTGTGGTTCACACCACGACCGAGACATCAACGCTGCGATAAATATCTTGCGGGCAGGGATAGCCGTTGCCTAAATACGATATGCCCTATATTCACGCGATGTAGGGGAAACGCCCGCAGGTGGAGACGGAATAAGACGGTGAACTTTTCAAGGAAACCGCACTGTCTATGAAACCGAAGCCCACGCCTTTAGGCGTTGGGTGCTATCACACAACCTATTCGATTTGTTCGAAGGAACAGCGGATGTTACCGCGGTGGAGCCACCCGTCGGGAGTCAATACCACACCGAGATCTAATGTCAAATCCATCTGTTTCTCTTTCATGGAGATTCTCGGTATGTCTATTTTTAGTATTGTAGAGAGGGTTTCTCCATCACTTAAAAGGACCTGCTGAGGAATGCCCTTTGCGAAATTGAACAGGAGATCCGGTATCAGGGTGCCGGAGGTTGGATAGAAATGGATCCTACCAGTTTTCGGTTTATCCTCCCTATGGACTCCCCGTGTCGTGTATGTGCCATGGGACTTCGTCATCATCTTTTCGATCTGGTAATTGTAAGCGGCATCCCCGCTTTTCGAGAATCGGAGTGTAAGTCCTTTAAGCCTACGAGCGGTGCGTGCGGCTTTCACTTTCAGAATGTCCTCGCTCCCGCCTCGCTCCTCAATGACGAGTTCAAGAAATCGCCACTTACCGAGCATGTCATCCGACAAAAAGTCTCGACTGCGTTTGAGAGATTCTTTTCGTTGGACATCCTCATACGCCTCACGATGGGTGTCGCGTTCTTTCTGCATCTGCTGGTATTTCGCGGAGGTACAACCCGTGAGAACGACAGTCACAACACCAAGTGAAATCAAGATTTTCACATTTATTCGATCCGTTTGAATGTGCATCGGAGCCCTCCGGTTCGCATCCAGCCCTGTGGTGTTAATTCCATATCCCCATACAGGACTAAATACAGTGTGTCCTCTGTCACCGTAATTCCTGCGATTGAAGCAATTGAATAGGAAGTTTTTTCAGAGGCTCTCCGTCCAATTTGTGCTCCCATTCTGCGTCTTCTCTCTGCATCCGCCTGTTTCTGCTTCGCAACCATCTGTTTTATGGGTTCGGAACCGAACAGGAACGCAAGCATCTCTGGTCCCGTCCGTCGATTAAAACTGATGAAGGGGAGCGGATCGTCGCCGTATCGCTTGGTGGTGATGGAACACCGTCCCGTGACATTCGTGCCGCGATTGCTACCACTGTAATGGTACGAGCCGCGGTCCTCGGAAAATTCGATCGTCAAGTTCTTACGCGTAGATGCGACAAGCGCGGCTTTTGCGCTGAGTATCCGTTGATTGGATTCTTCATCCTCTACCTCAATTGGTGGCAAACGGGTCGCATTCGCCTCTGGGGTCCGTGTGTCTGCTGCTGTGTTCGGTGCGCTTTGTGACGGCGTTTGTTCAGGCGCGTTAGAGGCTCCTGGCTGTTCACTTATAACATCCTTAGAAGCCGTCGCAGAAGAAGTAGGTGAATCGATTGTCTGTAGGGACGTGGAGTTTGCCCGCTGCGCGGTAACAGTCCCTTTTTCGACCTCTAAACCGACATACTGCCATTTGCCGACGAGCAGGTCTTTTACGGCTTCCTTAACCCTTTCTGGATTGTGTTTCTCGCGTGCGGCATCATACGCGGCAATCAAGTTTTCTCGTTCATACTGAGTTTCTGGAGATATCAGCGTCCCACAACTTGTAAATACTATTGCCAAAACACCGAGTATTATTAACATTTTCATCGTATGCTCTTCTCCTTCGCTTTGAACTAATAGTTTAACGTGAGTTGATAAAGGGGTTTTGTAGCACAAACTGTATGAAGATTAATAAAATATTTCGGTAATTCCATGATTTCACTCGGTGCGGTTGGGAAACCGCACCGACCGGACCTGGGGAAAATAAATATTACCGAATTAAATCCTGAATCCTCATTTCAGTTTGTGCCATAACGGTTTATTAGTAACCCAAAGAACGGATGCCACACATAGCATTGTACTACTTTTATTTCAAACTCACGTTAGTTTACCAAGGTTTCCAATGAACTCACCCAAGACATCAAAATCCTCGAAATCTGTGGAATCCGTGCCAATCCGCGATTCAGACAGTTAACATAATACCTATTCGATCGGCTTAAAGGCGCATCGCATACCGCCGGTGCGTATCCAACCCTTCGGTGTTAGTTCCATATCCCCATGTAGAATTATATAGAGTCGGTCGTCTGTCACCTCGATTCCCAGTGCTGAAACTGGAACATAGGAGACCCCTTTGGGGGAGGCTTTCTCGCTGCCTCTCCCACCCAGCCTGCGGACGTTTTCATGCTTATCCCACCATAGGGGTTGGTTGGTATTGACATAATTTTTTCCTTTGGTCCGCTGCATATTTTCGGCAAACGCTTGCTTGCTTTTAGCGGTCATAAGCCTTGCAGGTTCGGAAGTAAATAGGAACTCAAGCATCTTCGGACCTGTGCGCCCTCTAAACCGAATAAGCGGCATAGGGACATCCCCGACTCGCGGGGTGATGATTTTACATTCCCCTGTGACCTTCCTGCCACGGTTGCTACCGCGGTAATAAAGGGATGTCCGCTCCTCATAAAATTCGAGCGTTAAATTTTTGCGGTTCGCCGCGGCTAATGCCATCTTCGCCGCCGCTATCTTTTGGTTGTTCTCCCGCTCCTCGACTGTGATCGGTGATAATTGCACCCGCTCCTTTTCAGATGTCCGCTCCGCTGTGTCAAGCTGGGGTAATTCGAGTTCAGCGGGAGTTTGGGTGCTCGCATCGGAAGGCGGTGCTGTTTCACCGTTTTCAGATGTTGTCTTCGCCGTTTCTGCGTTAACAGTCTCGTCCTGGATTTCTATGCCGATGAACTGCCATTCGCCAGCCAATTGTGCCTTTATCTCACGTTTCATCTCTTCTGGATCGTATTTCATGCGCGCATCTTCGTAATCCTCAATTGACACCTCGCGTTTCTGTTGCGCTTCTTGGTACAATACACTGGTACAACTCGTAAACACTACTAACACGAACATAGTAAACAGCATTCGCATTTTCATGGTTTTCTCCCCTTTATACGCGTAATTCGAGGTTTTAAACCCCTCCTACAAGAAGTGACGTTTGAAGTTTTATGCCTCTCCCACAAGAAGGACCTCTACAGTCTTATTTAATCCGCTTGAAAATACAGCGGATCCCGCCGATTCGAGCCCAACCGTTAGGAGTCAATTCCATATCTCCATACATAGTCAGGTACAACTTGTCATCTGTCACCGAAACACCGAGCCAATTATCTTGGGCAGCTCTCAGGGAAACGGTATCTTGGTTTTTCAATCTACTTGCGGACATATTCGTTAAAAAATCGTAGAGGGGCACGCCTGTGTCCCGAAAAACCCGCAGATATGGAAACGGTTCATCGCCGTAACGCCTTGAACTGATTTTGAAACTTCCCGTCACCTCTATATCTCCATTTTTACCGCGGTATCGACGGAACACGTTTCGGTCCATGAAAAAATCAAGTATGAGGTTTTGACGAACCGTCGCATGAAGTTCAGCCTTTAACGCCGCCATCTCTTCGCTGACATCGCCTTCAGCAACCTCCATATCCAGAAATTGCCACGTCCCCATCAGTTTCTCGGTTAAGGTGGTTTCCAATTGCCGCGGATCGTGTTTTCTGAGGGCATCTTCATGCGCGGCACGTAGTCGATCGCGCTCGTTTTGCATCTCTTGGTACTGCACACTGGTGCATCCTGCGAAAACCAATAACACTAAGGTGAAAGCACTTAATATTTTCATTCCGCACTCCTTTCAAAATAGCACCGCACGCCACCGCTTTGCACCCAGCCGTTGGGACTTAATTGCATTTTACCGTGCATTGTGAGATATAACCTGTCCTCCCTAACGGAAATACTAATCTCTCTCGCTGTGTCAAGTCCTCGATCACCTGACAAACCGAGCGGTTTTCCATCGGAACTTACGGCGAAGAGGAGTTGTGAAATTTCCGGACCAGAGCGTCTGATGAACCGAATGAAGGGGAACGGTTCGTCGCCGTACCGAACGGTGATGACGGTAAATTGACCCGACACCTCCCTGTGACCGTTTGTGCCACGGTAGTTATATATACCTTTTTCCTCAAAGAATTCGAGTGTGAGATTCTTCAAATCAAGCGCATAAAGCGCAGCTTTGGTTTCCGCGATTTCCTCGCTGACGTTACTTTCCTCAACTTCGAGGTTCAGGAATTTCCACTTTCCGAAGAGTTTATCGATGACATCGGTTTTGATTTTCAGTTCATTGTGTTCATCGCGAAGGTCTTCGTAATTCTTGAGCAACTGATCGCGTTCTGCTTGCATCTTTTGGTATTCGGCACTTGTACAACCGGCGAGCATCAGAATGCAAATACTAAAAACAATCCAGATCTTCATCGGTGCTTCTCCTTGTGATAGGTGTATGCAGGGTAGGATTTCCTGCAGCATTATACCAGAGCAACTTGTAAATGGCAAATCCCCAATCTAAATTGCGCATCGTTCCAACCTTGCCTTCAAAATTCAAGCGTTAACCCGAAATAAATTATCCGAGGGAGTTGCGGGGCATCAAAGACTTCACGTTCAATGCCGACCTCCTGACCTTGGACATCAAGGGTCGCCTCTTCAAAAATGAACCTTATCTCGTTTTTTCGGTTGTATACATTCAGAACATCGAGGAACCCACCCGCCTTCAGTCCCCAAATGTTCCATTTATAACTCACCCGAAGGTCTAACTTATGATAAGGCGCGAGTTCGGTGCTTAATTGTTCGTCAGCACTCGCCAAAAGGGGGTTCAATCCACGTGTTACGGGATCTTGGATGAGAACGATGGAACTGATAGGTGCTTCGGAGGTGCCGCTGAGATACTGCCACTTCGCGCCGATCTCAAACTTCGGTGTGAAGTTATAGTTGGCGACGACACTAACAATGTGCGTGTTATCGAAGAGGTAAGGTTGATAGACAGTATCTGGCATCTCGCGTCGTTCAGCGTGTGTATACGCATACGAAATCCAACCGAAGAATTTATCCGGAATCCGATGCCGTAGGAATACTTCTGCACCCCCGACGTACGCCGTCCCTTGATTGAGATAGTTCGAGACTTCATCGGGTGTAACCAATTTCTGTGCGTCTTTGTAATAGGTGGCAAGTTTGAGTTCGGTCCGCGATGAGAGTTCGTGTTCCAACTCCATAATATAGTGCCGTGTGAGACTCGATGCCAACGCCCGATTACCGTCTTCCGCTAACAGATGCGACGGTTGTGGACTCTGTTCATAGTGCCCATACGCGAAACGGAGATTAGAACCGTTTGGCAGTATGAAACTCACACTCCCCCTTGGTTGAATGGAGATCTGTTCCATTACATTCAGATAGTCAAATCGGATGCCGAGTGCGACAGACAAAAACGAAAGTGGGTCATATCGTCCTTGCAGATACCCTTCAGTCCGATAAAAATCGTGTCCAAATTCGTCATGTATCTCTTCAACAGTGCGCTCCGTAATTTCATGCGTTCCGTCACTCCGTCTGGCGACTGTGACGGAATCTGCATTTTCCTGCGCATATTCAAGGATTTCCTGAAGTTCCGCCGGATCTTCCACCTCACGTGTCTCATATTCTGGAAACTTACCATCCTCAAAACTGTTAGCAGGGCTAAACGAGAGGAGGAAACCCGGTTCAAATTGAAACTTCGGCGTTAACTGATAGGATATATCCTCGCGAAGTGTATAGACTGGGACGTTAATCTTTACATCGTAGTGGCCATAGTCAGCGGAATGCACCCAGTCCCCATCGGGGTTCCGAGAAAACCGCTGCCTGACTGGAGCTTCAAGCGCGATGGTGAGAAAATTGAAAGAACGGGTCAGCGATAAATGTGAGGTGAGGTTTTCGGTGAAGTCCGAGCGGAGATGGACCCCTTGCCCATCAAAACCGTTTTTGAAAAGCACAGAGGCGCGTGCCCTTTCAATGTCCTCAGGCACTGTTTCGCCTTCAATTTCAAATTCTTCAAATTCGCTGTCCTCTTCCACAATTTTAAAATGATCAGTTGCAGCGAAGGCGTTGACCGTGAGGCGATGTTTTTCACCGATCGGATAGGCACATTTGAGTTGATAATCTGAAAAATAGGGCAATTGCTGCGGACGGTCAGTCTGTTCCTCAAGAATCGGACCAGCGATGAGGTCTAAGTAACTCCGCCGTCCAGCGGCAGAGATATATCCCCTATCACCGATTTTGGCTTCAAGGAGTCCTTCGGAATAGAGAATGTTCAAGTTAAACTTTCCCTCCAATCGTTCCTCAATGCTGTCGCGTGCATGAATGTCAAGCACAGCCTGTGAATCCAGTCCGAATTCAGCACCGTATCCGCCCGCATAGATGTCAATTGTCTCAATGGTTTCTGAACTGATAGTTGAAAGTAAGCCACCCCAATGGAAAGGGTAGCCGAGAGGCGTTCGATCAAGATAATAGAGGTTTGACCCGGGCTCACTGCCTCGAATGTAGAGGGCTCCGAAGTAATCGTTTGGGATACCGATGCTGGGAAGGGTCGTGAGTCCTTTGAGCGTATCATTGAAGCTGCCGGGGATACGAAGGAGTTCACTCCCACGGATTTCCGTGCGACTCACCGTCGGTGGAAGACGTTTCCCTTCTACGACAACCGTTTCGAGCGTAAAGGCGGCTCCGAGGTGTATTTTGACTTCGGTGGTATCGCCACTGCTGATGTCAACAGAAATTTTGGTTGGTGTTGCTTCTGCGGGATGCGTCACGACGAAGGTATAGGTGCCTTCGGGGAGTTCTGTGAATTGGAAGACTCCGTTCTCATCGGTTTTTTGGTGTTGGTCGGTTTCGAGGATATGGACATCAGCATCTACGAGGACTTTCCCTGTACTTCGCTGATAGACGGCACCCTGGATATCGCCGGTTTGAGCTGAAACAAAGAGTGGCATGGTAATGAACACAAATAGAACTATGATGAGTTGTGGCTTCATTCAGGCGTTTCGACCTCCGATTTGGGTGCTGATGTGACAATTCAACGTTCAATTGAGTGCCTAGGTTTACCCAAGATTACTTCCCCGCCAGTACGCAGAAAAGCCAAGCGCATGTCACGCACACGCTCGGCTCCTTAAAAAGCGTAGTTCTGTGTTCACCAGTGAGGTTTCACGAAGTTCAAAAAAGGCTTCGACAATTCTATGAAGAACCACTCTTATTCAAGAAAGCGGTCCAATCCTGAAAATCCTGTTTCAGATAGGGGTCCCCAATCTTCATCTAACCTCACCTAAAGCCTATTCCTGATGCAGCGTAACCGATCGACGTGGCGGACTGAATTCCTGCTCTGTCAACGGCACTGCCATGTTCCGATAAACCTGAACCCGATAGGATCCAAAGTCCGGTACAAACATCAGCCCATCATCGCTGACGGCAACAGATTTCGGTGAACGCAGGTATTTTTGCGGCTCCAGGTCCGCCATATCGCGCATCCGATTTGGACTGGCGTTCGTCATCATGTAAGCCAGTGACACTGTTGACAAGGTGGCATCTCCGAGGAATTTCTGCACATACCGCCCTTCAGCATTGAAGAGTTGGATACGGTCATTCCCTCGGTCAGCGACATAGATATCGCCATGCAGGTCAACGTCAATCCCAGCAGGACGGTTGAGTTCGCCGTTAGCGCTACCGGATTTACCGAATGCAAAGAGGAATTCTCCCTCGGCGTTGAACTTTTGCACCCTATCGTTTCGCCAATCGGAAACGTAGACATCACCGAGTTCGTCTACGGCGACACCCCACGGCATGTTGAATTCACCTTCACCGTCGCCATAACTTCCCCATCCCAAGAGGAACGTCCCGTCTTTCGTGAACTTCTGCACCCGGTGGCTCAGACTGTCAGCGACATAGAGATTCCCCTCTGGGTCGAAGTCGATACCTGCGGGACCGTTGAGTTGCCCCGACTCGGCGCCGTGCTCACCCCATGTGCCGATGTGTTCACCTTCACTATCGAAGGCAACAATCCGATGCAGGTATTCGTCGGACACATAGAGGTTCTCTTCACTGTCTGGGGTAATCGTCACGGGCCATGTAAACTGCCCATCTCCTTGTCCATAGCCGCCCATCGTGCCGAGGTCTTCGTCATCAACGTGATATTTCCGAATCATCGCCGTACCATCACTACGGCACATGATATATATACGCCCCTCTTTTCCGACTGCGACATCGACCGGAAAGTTGGTCGTTCGCCGCATGCTCAGGGTTTTGTGAAATGGAAACCCGGCACGCAGCAAACCGTAAGGTCTACCCATAATTGCCTCCTACCCTTATTCTTGCGTCATTAGAATAGCAAGTTTCAGTTTGCAAGTTACACTGAAAACGGATGAATCTGTTCAAAATTCCCGCCGACGATATGGGTTGGGTCTACACCCATCCACTGCTCTAAAAGCGTTCCGTATATACCTCGGAAGTCGATGGTATGCTCAAGGTCTTCGCCGTGCACCCAACGGGACAGATCGAGAGACGGATATTCCGAGTAGAGTCCGCCTTTCACCCGATCCCCGATGATGAACGCACCGCCACCAGTGCCGTGATCTGTGCCGCTGGCATTGTCTCGGATACGTCTGCCGAATTCCGTGAAAACGTACATGACGATCTCTTCAGAGGCGTTCTGTGACCGTAGATCCGTGAAGAAGGCTTGGATGGCTTCCGTAAGTTCTGTCAGGAGTCGTGGGTGCGTCGGGACCTCGTTAGCGTGGTTATCGTAACCCCCGTGCTGCGTGTAGAAAACGCGGGTACCAAGATTGGCGAGGTGGACCCGTGCGACATCCCGTAGGCTCTTTGCGATCGAGTTCTGCGGGTACTCCACTTCGGATTTATACATCGCCGGTGCCTTCTTGAGTTCATCAGCACCTTTAATCACATCTAATCCGGTCTGGCTGAGGTAATCCATCACAATACCAGTGCCAATCGTGCTACTGTACATCCCTTTGAATATCTCAAGTGCTTTCGTCCGTTGCGCTTCATCGCCAATGCTGGTCATCAGTCCATAGTTATCCAAGTCGCCAACGGAGGTGACGGGGATACCGGAGAGTGCACAGGCGCGCGGAAGCCCTTGTCCGAAACTGACACCTGTTAAGACGTTTTGGCTCTGCGGATCGAGTTCTCGGACGAGCCTGCCGACCCAACCTTCATCACCGATTTTCAACGGTTCACACGTATGCCAGATATCCATTGCTCGGAAATGCGAGCGGTTTGAATCGGGGTAGCCGATTCCCTGCACAACAGCGACATCCCCGGCATCAAACATCGCTTTCAGTGGAGCTGCCTGTGGATGCCAGCCCAAAGCGTCGTCTACCTCTGACGGTAATACGTTTTCAGCTTTAATGCCGACAACCGGACGGGAATCGTGATAAATCCCCGCTGTGTAGGGGATGAGTGTGTTCATGAAGTCGTTGCCGCCTGACAGTTGCACAACGACAAGGACGGGGTCTTTCTTGATAGTACTCATTGTCGATGTCTCCTATGTTTGCAACCGCGGTCCCGTGACCAGAATTACAAACGATTAGCCAAGTTGATACTCTCTTGAAGCCACGATTAACTGAAGCATACTGACAATCCGCGCTTGGTTCTCCTCCGCAGCGTCATCATCTCCAAGGTTAAGTTCACCGTTCGCTTCCGCAAATTGGGTTAAATACGCACGAGTCGTGTCCCCTATCGTCAGAGGTCCGGCGAGTTCAAGGCATTTGTTCACAAACGCTTCTGGTGAGAGTGAGCCACCATTGTCTCCTAAGCGTGTCATGATGTCCTGAATTCCGGGTTTCGATGCGTCGCTGACTTCACTCACGGCGAAGTTGACGCGAGCGGTCAGTAGACCACCATCGATCCACTCTTTACCGGTGTGCCAGCCTTCTACGGTCGGTGGATCCATGAGTTTCTGTCCCATCAATTGCGTGGCATTGGCATACTGGCCCATGCCGGGTTGCGGACCCTGGAAGGTGCCTACCAATTTCAGGATCCCCATGACGAGTTCCGTCGGGCTCTTGACCTTCTTAAACTGGGCTTCTTTGAAGAAATCGGAATTGAAAAGGACACTGAGGACGTGGGAGATATGCCCATCGGACACCATAAATGCGTCTGCAAGCGTCTCAATCGCATCAGGATCCTGCGGCGGTGTCACGTTCCACGACGGCACCTGTGGTTCATCTGCGACAAAGAAGTTATAGAGGTGTCTCGAGATAAATCTGGCACACGCGGGTTGTTCGACGATGATGTCGATGATGTCTTCACCGTTGAAGTTTCCAGTATGCCCGAGGAAGGTTTTCTCGCAGTCGTCGTGTTCCGCTTCATCGAACAAAAAGGGTGGCGAGTAGTAACCGTGCGGATACAACGGAATCGGCTGCCCGAATGTCCAGCCTGTAAAAGCGAGAGCGCAGCTCTTTATATCATCCTCACTGTAGTTGCCCACCCCTAATGAGAATAGCTCAAGGAGTTCTCTTCCATAGTTCTCGTTAGGTTCGCCCTTGCGATTTTCGTTATTGTCGAGCCAAAAGATCATCGCCGGATCTTTGGAGAGTTCGAGTAGGATGTCTCGCACCTGTCCCATACCGACACGTCGAAGCATATCAATTTGGTTCGAGGACGCGAGGATATGCTGATTTTTGCCTAACCCCGTTGCAAAGACATGGTGCCAGAAGAGGGCCATCTTCTCTTGAAGCGGACACCTGCTGTTCAGCATCCGATAGATCCAAATACCGACATAAGCACCTTCGCCGCCGAAGTAGCGTTCTAAAATATCTTCATCAATGGGGGTCCCGCGTTCAGGATGGACGAGATCATCAACAACGTTCTCGTAGCCTTTTTCGACGTAGGCTTCCAGTTCGGTGCGGGTTGTTCCGAACCCTGCGCGGCGCATGAGGTGCGCCATTAACGCAACATCGTTCGTTGACATGTTCACCTCCGATACGTTCTGCGTGAGGGAATCCCTCACGTTAGTAACTTTCGATGGAATACCGTTCTGATGTTCGGTTTCATTAGATTTGTGAAACCGCTGTAAGATTGTCTATATCTTATAATTAAAGTCAAAAATATGTCAAGTTTTTGTTTTCCTCAACTATGGGGATTTGTCTCTCTTGTAGGAGGTATCTTCGAATCCCGACTCCTGACTGCGAACCACTACTCTCATTATGGTGGAACCGAAAAATAAGTATACCAGGACTTACGCACTTTTGACGATAGCATGCTCTCTGAGAGGACGCATCAACAAAAAACGCACACGGTGCCTTGACACACCCTCACAGGTTAGGCGACAGGAGAGCAGCCTGCGGAAGTCCTATAGGACTTACGCATTTCCTCTGAAAGTCCGCTCCCCTCCCCCGCTTGCTCTCCCCTCGCTTGCCGGGGGATACAGGGGGGTTAGGATAAAGGAGGGTTCGGGGATTGCGGGGGTTAACGCTAACGCAATCACGGCTTTCGTAAGGTGTTTTTGCTGGGGTGTTTCTTTGTAGGGGCGGGGCTTGTGCCTGCCCTATCTCACCCAAATAAAATATACCTTTTCTTTGTTCAATTTGCGTAAGTCCTAATCTTTTTAAAAATATGCACAATTTCCATCCTAAAAATGTGTCTTTAATACGTAGTGTTTACATTTTCTTATCG
>JAAXHD010000201.1 GCA_012271015.1 Candidatus Poribacteria bacterium
ACGCGGATGCCTCAGATCAGAGAAATCCATGCCAAGAATAAGCAACATCATGACATGTTTTACAACATGGAAGAACAGGGGACTGGACCCCCTAGCAGAGCTGTGCAAATACGTCTAGACCGTATCGAAACCACCTGAACAAGTACCAATACGGCTACTCCACAATGCAATATTAAAAACAGAAAATGGTCACTCCACAACCACATAGAAGTATGTTACGCTGTTGACGTCAGGACCCGTCCGCTCATGGTGCAGAACGAACGAGAACGGATACGTGCCCGGCTCTGCGTCATCAGACGCCGATATGGTTACGGGGATGTTGTCTTCATGAATAGCAGTGGGTTGGCGAATCTTCATGATATCTATCGAATTTTCCAAGATAGACGCAGTCACGCCCCCTGCGCCTTTGGTGGGCCCTCCCAGCACTTGGCTAATTTCGTCACCATACGGAGTGACTGCCATCTTCAAACGCAGGTTTGAGGGCGAGTCACTGACAACTACGGCGTTCACAACCAGCGTCTCACCAGGCCTAATCGTGACGAAGTCAAAGGGCATGGACACGCTGTAGTGTATCTTTTCTACCGAGCCTTGTGTTGCAGTTGTACTGTCGATACCCACAAAGATGCCGACAACCGCAACAATGCAAATAATCGCCACAACTGTAGGCTTGTCCATTTTAACAAGATCCCTCGCATATTTCAAGCCTCTCCGTGTTTGCGTAGTATCCACTGCCCGCTGTATGAAAGTCTACTATTGTACCAACGCCATTAAAGAAGTTGAATGCACTTGCCTTATGAGAGCCCCCCACTCTGAAATCGTTGGTTCCCGGATTTGATCGATATACACACTCTTGAGTTATAGACCGGTCATACGTGTCTCCACCCTCGACAATGTAATGACAGCTGTGGACCAAATACCAACCCGAGTCCGATCTTTTTAACAACTCCACGCCACCAGCGTACCATGCAATAGAGCCCCATCCATATGCAATATCGCCATTGAAGTCAATATCCGTCGCATATCCAACCGTCCTTGATGAGGTCGTAAGCATCGGGTTGTCGGTTACGTAAGGGTTAGACTTGTAATTGTCTTTTGCATAAGCCGTTCTGGATTCATAAGCCTCATCAGACTCGGCATATACACCGTTGTGCCCATTTGAGCTCGATGCTGCCTTCCTTTCACCTTCATCGGCAGAGCCGTCAGGGACTGCCTGGTGCGTAAACCAATCTGGAAAACTCTCCATGGCATAAACTGGAGTTACGACTGCAAGCCCGACTGCGGCGATTGCCACAATTAGTAAGGCGCAAGATTTGCAGCCATCCGGTTTAAGGGACCCGGTTGGGACCGGATTCGTGCCTTGCCTCATTATGCATCCTTACGACCCTGCGTTATATAAGCAAGTATGTCCCAATCTGGAGTGCCTTTTTATCTACAGGATCTGACCCGTGACCTGCAAGTCGGAGCGGCACCCGGGCGGGCGGTATTGGTGCAAGGAATTGGCCTGCAATCAGAAAGCCGGAATTGGTCCGTATGGTAACGTTACCCAAGGCAGACAGGTGTCGAGAACTCTGTTGTTTATGCAGGGACAACGAGCG
>JAAXHD010000149.1 GCA_012271015.1 Candidatus Poribacteria bacterium
GACGACTTGATTCACAAGTTGTTACGCACCGGTTGCATGATCATGGCCGGAGATGCCCGATTAATAACCCTAAAAGAGCGTGAAGGATTCATCGAAACCCTGCAGTCCGATGAGTTTCAACGCGAAAATAAGATCACCATCGAAGAATTCCAACGCGTCATGACCGTGCTAGAGAGTTTGTTCGCGCAAAAAGACCAAAACGAAGAGTTTGAGGCAGTTCTAGAAACTCGCAGTGTCAATGTAGGTTTAGCATGATATCACACGCGCATATTCGCACACAGACGGCATAACGCAGGGTAAGCCATAGTGGATTCATTTATGCCATTACGGTGCTTATTTTCGCTCTGTGTTGCTTTGGAGTGGGGTTTTGGCTACTCACGGTCGCAATCCAGTGTTTTTTGAGATTGTTTAAGGACGATGGGGGGTAAACTACTTGTTAGGTACAATTTAAACCTGAGGTCTAACAGATGTGTGGAGATAACTAGGTGAACCTGAACCCCCGCGAATAATCGCAAACTGCAACGGTCGAATAAAAATGCCCTGACCGTTGTAGGAACAATCAGGGCGCCGTTTTTGGATAAAGCGGTACAGAGGAATTCAAAATATTATGAATCCTGAAAAGAATTATACACGCAACCGAGCCAGCGTTGTTGTCCAAAAAAGCGAAAGAGTTCAGACTCGAACGACTCGCAATTCCCCCGGCCTCTCCAACTAAGACACGTAAATGTTGCTCATTTTGGAAGGCAAAACTCCCCCTTGAAGAATGGCAAGCGGTCATGAACTGGATTCAACAGTTCGACCGCGACCAACGCGCATATATCACCTATCGTAATACACTGAAACGAATTTACATGGAGCGTAAAAATGGAACCTAATGAACCCACCATCTACGAAATGGAGCAAGAAAACGCGAAAGCGAAGAAACAAAATGGTCGCCCCGACCAAGACCAAAAAGAACACGCAGAGAGTCCCCTAGCCTATCGTTTGGATCGCGTGCTTGAACAGCGATTCAACAAGATCATGGGCGGTCAATTCAAATGGATTATAGACCAACAATGTTTCTACGAATTCGCTCCCGATACAGGACACTGGAATTTAGTCCCGATGGAACAGTTGGAGCGAATCTTCGATGATTTAGCGATAGAAATCATTGATGACGCCAGCGATACAGCACAGAAACGATACCGGAACCAGCGACCTTATGCAACGGTCACTAGCGCGATCAGCACCACTAAATCCCGGTGCTATTAACAGAGTTCCAAAAAAAACCGTACGACAAGTATTTGCTACCCTGCAAATCCGGAGTCATCGACTTACGCACCGGCGCAACGCGCAAAGGGCGAAAAGACGAATACCTAACCAACGCCATCTCATATGACGCCATACCCGGCGAACATCCAGTGTTCAACCGATTTATCGACCATGTGAGTAATGATGATGCAGAGGTGCGACACTGGTTATTGTATTGGATGGGACTATGTTTGACCGGCATTGAAAATAGTCGCATTGTCCTGTTTGTCATCGGGGAACCCGGCAGTGGTAAGACCACATTCGCCGAGTTCCTGCTAGCGCTCCTAGAAGGGTACGCAACCTCAATTAATCCTGAGCATCTAGACGCTCGGAACTTTAAGAGCCATGCGACAGGATGAATTCACCTTTATCGCACAAGCAAAGTTCTTAATTGT
>JAAXHD010000043.1 GCA_012271015.1 Candidatus Poribacteria bacterium
AGAAGACACCCCCACCCCCACCTGGTGGTGGTGACCCACCTGTTCCCCCTCCAGGAGGTCCACCTGGTGATGGTGGACATCCTCCACCACCAGTACCACCACCCACAGGACCAGCAGGGGGAACTCCGACTCCAACCCCACCAGGAGGTGCAGCAGGTGGACCTGATGGTGCTGATGCAGCTAGAGGTGGTACAGATGGAGCAGATGGTGAAAATGCTAATGATGGTGATGATGAGGAGGAGGAGGAGGAGGAGGAGGAAGAAACGATACCTGTAAAGAAAAACTATTTTAACCAACTGTTGAAATCCGTGACCAGGAACGCCGAAAGTTTGAAACGTTTGGCCAAAGAGCACGACATTCCAGTGCCAGCGAAGAAGAAAGTCTTGCTGCCGACTGCACACAAAGGTGACAAGGTAGGACGATTTAAATTTTGATCGCTTGCACACAAATTGGTTCGTTATCCACNNGATCCAACCCTGTTGTGTACACCCCCGTTTGGGGGCGTCTAACTAGCCACTACAGATCATTGAATGCTAACGATGTGTTAATGGATCGTCCGCAGTCTATTCTGGATTGTTTGCATTCAAATATGATCGTTAGCATGATCCTTTGGTTTCGACGTACGTTTCGGCGTACGTTTAACCGTGTACATGTAGTGACGTCAAATGTGATCGAAATGGATCGTTAGCAATACTTTTTAGATCGTTCGCCATGTAACTACATCGTTCACATAAATTTTTAACCTTTTTAACCGGTTTTAACTCGAATTGAAAGTTGGTCCTGATGGTGGATCGCTAGCAATGTCATACAGATCGTACTCAACAAATTCTCATCGTTATCATTTCAGAAATGTACGATCTGTGGACATGTCTCCAGAAACGAAGAAAACCTAAAAGCCCACATCCGAGGGCACGGCGGTAAAAAGAAATTCCCGTGTGCCAATTGTGGTAAGACATTTGGGTACAAAAGGAGCCTTTTAAAGCATCAGACCCCGCGAGAAGAGGGTGGCACCGGCACCTGTCGCACCTATGAGTGCGACATGCGAGAGACTCTTGAACCGGATCCGGATCATCCGGACGAATTC
>JAAXHD010000129.1 GCA_012271015.1 Candidatus Poribacteria bacterium
GGAGATCATAGGTGAGTAATTTGTGTGTATTTTGCAAAATATATGAGTAGTAGTCATGTATATGGATAGCATGAAGATGGACAATGTGCAGTGAAGTAACATCTGAGTAATCTGTGGAATGTGTGACCGAATGTAGATATCAAATTTCAGAAGCTTGTGCAAATCATCAGTTTTATTTGCAGTTTTGTAGAGTACATGATCAGCGAGTTCGGTTTGTACGGATTTTGGTGATAGGAAGAAGCTTGGTTGTGTACAAGGAGATAGTGGTTGTCCACATCTAATGTGAGTAAGATTTTCATATTGTATGAGTAATGATGATGTGTATATGGATGTGATTGAACTAGAGAATGTGTGATAATTGAGATCTGAATAGTGTGTGCAGATAGTAATGACATTTCAGTGAACTATGTATGTGTGTTGTTATATGATGTTGGAGAAGGTAGCCACAGGGCTATATGTATGTACTGTCAACATGATAAGTGAAATGTGTAGGTGCTAGATTTGAGATTTGTGATGGTTGATATATGGATATTTTGTACTGAGAGAATTGTTGGAAGAATTCATGGTTAGTTGGCTGTGATGAGTTGTTGTAATTTTGCTGTTTGTGTTCTGGGAGAGGCTTTGGTGGTAGTGGTAGTTTTAGTCGATATGTAGTGGTCATTAAGATAAACTTTTCAGTGGCATTGCCACGGACATGTCATGTACAAAGATGTGCTAAAAATAGAACTCTGTTGACCTGTCACTGTAAACACATGTAAATAGAATATGTTATCCAGCTGAGCTTGAGCAGCGTTGTGGCCTTTATTATGTGAGATATTAGTTGTGGAATTGAGTTGGTTGTGTGGTTTCATGGAGTGGTAAAGGATGTTTACTTTTAATTCGTAGACGACAGCGGTTGGAATTTGATGTGTAATCTGTGAGATGTGATAGCGATATGGAACTGCAAGGGCAGATGAAATGCGTATCACAGCTATGATGGCTCATGTAGTGAAACATGATAGCAATTC
>JAAXHD010000305.1:0-9341 GCA_012271015.1 Candidatus Poribacteria bacterium
TATGGGGTTTAGGTGCAAGCCTATAGAGGTTTGCAGAACAATACGCTCCGTTACGCTTACACTCAAGTTTTCGGTTATTCTGTAGGTGATTCTTAGGGTCGGACCCAAAGCCTGTAATGAAATGGAAAGCGTCACAGCACAAACCGCGTTACTTACCCGCAAGGTAAACTAAAAAAAATGAAACGTAGAATTTACGGATTAGAAACTGAATTCGGAATTATCTGGACTCCAGATGCCCCACGTAGAAAGACCCTCACGGTTCAGAACGTCGTGATGTATCTCTTCCGTGAAATTGTTGCTGGGAGAATGTATCCCGATGTTTTCCTTGAAAACGGTGCCAGATTCTACCAAGACATCGGATGCCACCCGGAATACGCGACTCCTGAATGCGATGATGTTACCGAACTCGTCGCCCACGATAAAGCGGGTGAACGTATTATCACACGGCTTGCCAGCACTGCGGAACGACGTATGCGTAATGATGGATTCTATGGAAAAATTTCCATCTTTAAAAATAACTTGGATACTCCCGGAAATACATACGGATGCCACGAAAATTATTTGATGGAACGACATGTCGATTTCCGTCAGTTGGCATCGCAGTTGATACCCTTCTTTGTGACCCGACAGGTTTTCGCAGGTGCCGGAAAAATCAAACCGAGCCATCGTGGTTACTACGCAATTTCGCAACGTGCCGAACACATCCGAGAGGAAATCTCCATCGGTACAACAACGGCACGCGGGATTATCAACACGCGCGATGAACCCCATGCTGACCGAGAGAAGTACAGACGTCTACATGTTATCGTCGGAGATTCCAATATGTCCGAATTTTCGACCTTTTTGAAGGTGGGTACAACCGGTATTATCCTCCGCATGATTGAAGATAACTTCATTGAGCAGCGGTTCGCGCTCCGCAACCCCGTCAAAGCCATTCGTGATATTTCCGACGATATTACATGCACACATCCGATTGAACTCCAAAACGGGAAACGGCTCACCGGTGTCGAACTACAATGGCAATATTTAGAATACGCGAAGCGATACCTTGAACAAGCCGAATCCGATTCAACCACGAACCAAGTGATGGCACGCTGGGAGTATGTCCTTACATGTCTGGAAAGCGATCCGATGCAATTGGACAGAGAATTGGACTGGGTCATCAAGTGGAAGTGGCTGCAGACCTACCTTGCGAAGCGCGAACTTGAATGGGATGCTCCGCAGGTAAAACACTTAGATTTAAAATACCACAATGTACGTCAAGCGGAAAGCCTCTACTACACGCTCGAAAATCGATCGGAGATCGAGCGCATTGTCACAAATGAGCAGATTCGCCATGCTGAGCAATTTCCGCCTGAACGGACCCGCGCAAAATTCCGAGGGAAGTTTATCAAGAAAGTTAACGAAGGAAAAGTTTTATGCGGTGTCAATTGGAGCTACATTCAACTCTATGAACCGTATCAGATCCTTTACCTTTCGACAGATCCTTTTAAACCCGAATTTGACGAAGCGAGTCGAACAATTTATTCAATTTAAATAGTTAACAGTTGTCGGTTCGCCTGCTGCGCAGGCTTTCAGTTGCCAGTCATCAGTTAAAAGAGGCTTTAATTAAACAAAAATCTCTTAACTGAAAACCGATAACCGATAACTGATCACCAATAACAGGAGGCTTTTGATGCCACAACCGAAGTATGTTTACTTCTTTGGAGGCAGTGAAAGTGAAGGCGACGCCACAATGCGCCTATTGCTTGGCGGAAAAGGGGCAAATCTCGCAGAGATGAGCAATCTCGGCGTACCTGTCCCGCCGGGTTTCACTATCTCCACTGAGGTCTGTAAATTATATTACGAAAACGATAAAAGGTACCCCACTGGACTTGACGCACAGATCGATGAGAATCTTGCGAAATTAGAAACCGCACTCGATGCAAAATTCGGTGATATTGAAAATCCACTCTTGCTCTCTGTCCGCTCTGGTGCCGCTGTCTCAATGCCCGGTATGATGGACACGATTCTCAACCTCGGCTTAAATGATGATGCTGTTAAAGGACTTATCGCCAGATCTGAAAACGAACGTTTCGCTTACGACTCATACCGTCGCTTCGTCCAGATGTTCGGAAACGTTGTACTTAATGTCGATCACGATGAGTTTGAACATCTACTCGAAGAAAAGAAAAAGGCAAAAGGTGTTACATTAGATACCGAATTAGAAGCCGACGACTTATTGGCACTCGTCCATGAATTCAAGAGTGCCGTCAAACAGCACACAGGTAGCGATTTTCCTGATGAACCCCGCATGCAATTAGATATGGCACGGGATGCCGTTTTTGAATCCTCTGGAAATCAGCGCGCGATTACCTACCGTCGTCTCAACGATATTTCTGAAGAACTCGGGCGCACGGCTGTCAACGTCCAAGCAATGGTGTTCGGAAACATGGGAGGAACTTCCGGATCAGGAGTCGCTTTTACCCGTAACCCTTCGACCGGCGCAAACCAATTTTATGGCGAATTCCTCATTAATGCACAGGGCGAAGACGTCGTCGCTGGCATCCGAACCCCCCTTCCAGTCGCCGAATTGAGAAACATTTTGCCCGACGCGTACAATGAATTGGTCGATATCGGTTTGAGACTTGAGAAGCACTACGCCGATATGCAGGACGTGGAGTTCACGATCCAAGACAGTAAACTCTATATGCTCCAAACCCGTAACGGCAAACGTACGGGGCAAGCGGCTGTCCGTATCGCCGTTGAGATGGTTGAGGAAGGCTTGATTGATAAACAGACTGCCTTGACCCGTGTTCCCGCGAACGATTTGGATCAACTGTTGCATCCGAGCGTTGACCCAGCGGCAGATGTTGAGGTTATCGCCCAAGGCTTACCGGCTTCCCCGGGTGCCGCTGTGGGTAAAGTCGTATTCACTGCACTCCACGCCGAAGAACTCGCAGCCGCTGGAGAAAAGGTCATCCTCGTCCGCACTGAAACCTCGCCTGAAGATATTGGCGGTATGGATGCCGCAGAGGGTATACTCACTGCCCGTGGTGGTATGACAAGTCACGCCGCCGTTGTCGCACGCGGTATGGGAAAAAGTTGCGTCGCCGGTTGTTCTGCTTTGTTTATCAATGAAGAAGCATTGGAATTTTACGCCGAAGGGAAACGCTACGCTGAAGGGGATTACATCACGCTTAACGGATCCACAGGTGACGTTCTCAATGGACAAGTGGCACTGATACAACCAGAATTGAGCGGACAATTCGGAACACTTATGGAGTGGGCAGATGAAGTCCGCTCGTTAGGTGTCCGCACGAATGCAGATACCCCTGAAGATGCCAACAACGCCAGACAATTTGGCGCAGAGGGCATCGGGCTTTGCCGTACTGAGCACATGTTCTTTGGGGCAGGAATCGATGCCATTCGTGAGATGATTCTCGCCGATGACACAACAGAACGTGAAGCGGCACTGGCGAAACTGCTCCCGTATCAACGCTCAGATTTCATCGGGATCTTTGAAGCCATGGCTGGCTATCCCGTCACTATCCGAACGCTTGATCCACCGCTCCATGAGTTTTTACCGAAAAGCGAAACTGAAATCCTTGAACTCGCTGGACGAATTAACATTGAGCCGCAAAAACTCCGTGAGCGCGTTGAAGAATTACACGAATTCAACCCGATGCTTGGGCACCGCGGCTGCAGACTCGGTATCGTCTATCCAGAAATAACCGAAATGCAAGCACGTGCAATCTTTGAAGCCGCCGTTGATGTCTCAAAACGCGGCATCTCCGTGTTGCCAGAGATTATGATCCCGCTCGTTGGACATATCAACGAATTATCCCTGCAGCGCAAAGTTGTCGTGGATACGGCTGAAGCCGTTTTTAACGAGTCGGGCACCCGTGTTGAATACCTTATTGGCACGATGATCGAATTGCCCCGTGCCGCACTCACTGCTGACAAGATTGCCGCCGAAGCCGAATTTTTCTCCTACGGCACCAATGACCTCACCCAGACGACCTTCGGGATGAGCCGCGACGACGCAGCGAAGTTCCTCGATGACTACGTCAGAAACGGTGTGCTGGAATACGATCCGTTCCAGGTTCTCGACCAAGACGGCGTCGGGAGTCTACTGCAAATCGGTTCCGAAAAAGGGCGCGCAACGCGTCCCGATCTGAAAGTCGGTATCTGTGGTGAGCACGGTGGCGAACCGCATTCTGTGAAGTTCTGTCACGGATTAGAATTCGATTACGTATCGTGTTCCCCGTTCCGCGTGCCGATTGCGCGTCTCGCCGCAGCCCAAGCTGTCATTGAAGACGGAAATTAGTGCCGAATAAAGTGCCTCATTATTAATAGGTATGGCGCGCTCTGTAAGCGCGCCTACCTCATACACACAAACATCTCCTCCAAGATGACTAAAGTGATCGGAACTTGTAAGAATATATGGCAAACTATCGGAAAAATGTGGAAAAGGATGTTTGACAAGCACATTGCAAAGAGGTAAGAAAATGAACGCACAAGAAATTCGCCAATTTTCGCCAGATGACCTTACACCTGAAGTCCTTGCGATGACACTGGAGGAATTCCTCGAAAGTGATTTAGAAGACTATGAATACGTTAAAGGAGAATTAGTCCCAGTACCACCTACATCGGCAGAACACGGCAGGATTAGTACGAACCTGTTTTTACCTTTAGGGGTATACGTTCGTAAAAATCAGTTGGGGGATGTCTATATGCCGGATACTGGCTTCACGGTTGGAGAACGCATCATGATCCCAGATATCGCTTTCATTTCAAGAGAGCGTATCCCTGCTGATATGAGCAAAGCTTTCCTAATCCCCCCAGACCTTGCCGTTGAAGTCGTTTCCCGGACAGACGCATTACACCGGGTTGAAGAAAATGCATTCGCTTACCTTGAAGCAGGCACGCAACTCGTTTGGGTGCTTAAGCCTGTGTCCAAAACGGTAACGGTCTATCGTTCAGAGACGAACATCACACTGCTCACTCGGGATGATACACTCACGGGTGAGGATGTCGTTGAAGGGTTTTCTTGTCAAGTCGCAGAACTCTTTGAATAGGGCAAAGTAGCAGGCACAGCTCCTGTGCCGTCAGGATTGGAAAGGAAAACATACAATGCTAATCGCAGATTTAAATGAAATTGAAGGGCGTACCTATCCTGCCCGTAGACGCACCAAAAATCTCGTCGGTGGTGCATCCCCGATCCAAATAGGTGAATTCTGTATGGGGTTCGTCGTCTTAGAGCCAAATGGCGGACAAGTGCCGTGGCATAACCACGAACAGGAAGAGATTTACTTCATCGTTGAAGGCGAAGGCGAAATGTGCCTCGGTGAGGAACGTCAAACCCTCTCGACGGGTCAAACGGTCTTTATCCCGTCTTGGGTCTTCCACCAACTCACAAACACCGGTGACACACCGATGCAGATGGTCTACTGTTATGGACCCGCGGGCGATGTAGCGCATTGGAAACAAGAACTCGCTGGTACACTCCCAAAAGCAGGCGTTGACGTACCGCCACTCCCTGAAGGCGCGGCACCCCAATGCACTGAACCGGCGAAGTCCTAATAGGTATACTTACTTCCTGGTAGGTGCGGTTTCTAACCGCACCGTTTCATTTCAAACCGCGCCCAAAACACAGAATCCACGTGCAATAAGGATTATACATGACCGACCACACCCAAAAAACACATCGCGTTGGCATCATTATGAACGGTGTCACGGGCAGGATGGGAACAAACCAACACCTTATCCGCTCCATCTTGGCAATCGCAGAAGAAGGCGGCATCCCGATCGGTAACGGTGAAGTGATTATGCCCGATCCGTTTCTCGTCGGCAGAAATCCAGCAAAATTAGAGAAACTCTCTGAAACGACTGGCGTCGAGAAGTGGAGCACGGATCTTGACGCCGCCCTCGCCGATGACGCTTATTCTGTCTATTTCGACGCGCAGGTTACGTCTCGCCGAGTCGATGCAGTCGAAGCCGCAATATCCGCAGGAAAACACATCTATTGTGAAAAACCGACCGCCACGACAACCGCCGATGCTTACCGCCTCTATGAACAGGCAGCAAAAGCGGGACTCAAAAACGGGGTCGTTCAGGATAAACTCTGGCTACCCGGCATTCAGAAACTGAAACGTCTAATAGACGCCGACTTTTTCGGAAGAATTATCGCTGTTCGCGGCGAGTTCGGTTATTGGGTCTTCCAAGGCGACGCTATCCCGACGCAACGTCCATCTTGGAACTACCGTGTCGAAGACGGTGGTGGTATCATCCTCGATATGTTCAGCCACTGGCGCTACGTCATCGACAACCTTTTCGGTGCCGTTAAAGGCGTTTCCTGCATTGCCACTACACATCTACCACAACGGTGGGACGAAGAAGGTCAACCGTACAAATGTACGGCTGAAGATGCCGCTTATGCGACGTTTGAATTGGAAAATGGTATCATTGCGCATTTTAACTCGTCTTGGGCTGTCAGGGTCCGTCGCGACGATCTGCTAACGATACACGTGGACGGTTTGAACGGGTCTGCGATTGTTGGCTTGAGAGACTGCTGGATCCAACCGCTCTCTGGAACCCCACGTCCCGTCTGGAATCCAGACATCGAACAACCGATCAAATTCTTCGATGGGTGGCTCAAGGTCCCTGAGCAGGAAGACTATGAGAACGCATTCAGAGCGCAGTGGGAACTCTTCCTCCGACACGTCGTCGCCGATGAACCGTTCCCGTGGACGCTGCTTGCAGGCGCGAAGGGCGTACAACTGGCAGAAAAAGGTATGGAATCGTGGCGGACCCGGAAGTGGGTAGAATTGCCGGAACTACACTCGCTCTAAAACTTTTTGGACAAGGGCAGTCTTGGTGTCTGCCCAATCTATTATGGCACAACAGAACGTAACGCTCCAAAAACTTGATGAATACCGCTGGCGTATCCCAAAGAGTTACATGAAAGGGATGCGCGTAGATGGGATTGTCTATGCCAATGAGAAACTCCTCGAACACACCAAAAGTGATGAGGCGTTGCAACAGGTCGCGAACGTGGCGCATCTTCCGGGTATCGTCAAGCATTCCCTCGCAATGCCCGATTTGCACTGGGGCTACGGCTTCGTCATCGGAGGTGTCGCTGCCACGGATCCGAAAGCAGATGGTGTCGTCTCACCGGGTGGCATCGGATATGACATCAACTGCGGTGTCCGTCTCATTCGGACGAACCTCGATGTCTCACAACTTGAAGGAAAACGGAAAGCACTCGTCGCCAAATTGTTTGAAAACGTTCCGTGTGGTGTCGGTTCCAGTGGCAAAATTCGGCTCACTGTCCAAGAAGAGCGGCAGATGCTGGAGAAAGGCGCGCTTTGGGCAATTGAGCGAGAATACGGACACGCAGGAGACCTTGACTTCACAGAAGCGACCGGTTTCCTCCAACAGGCAAACGCTGATGCCGCGAGCCAACGTGCCCTGGAACGCGGCAAGAATCAACTCGGCACACTCGGTTCGGGTAATCATTTCCTTGAAGTGCAAACCGTTGACCGCGTTTTTTATCGAGAAGCCGCCGATGCGATGGGGTTGCGTGAAGGAAACATCTGTGTCATGATCCATACCGGTTCGCGCGGCTTCGGCTACCAAATCTGCGATGAACACGTTAAAAGTTGGGTCAAAGTCGCCGAAAGATACGGCATTAACCTGCCCGACCGGCAACTCGCCTCCGCGCCGATCAATTCACCCGAAGGGCAGGATTATATCACGGCGATGGCGTGTAGTGCGAACTATGCGTGGAACAATCGACAGTGTATTATGCACCTCGTCCGCCAGACCTTCATGCAGTTCTTTGAAACGACAGAAGACGAACTCGGTTTAGAACTCGTCTACGATGTCGCACATAACATCGGAAAGTTTGAGAAACACACCGTTGATGGTAAAGAACGCGAACTCTTCATCCACCGCAAAGGGGCGACGCGTGCGTTTCCAGCCGGGCATCCTGAGATCCCAGAAAAATACCAAAAAATCGGTCAACCTGTTCTAATTCCCGGTGATATGGGAACCGCATCTTACGTACTCGTCGGTAATCCGGGCGCAATGGCTGAGACGTGGGGTACGACCTGTCACGGTGCTGGCAGAGTGCTCTCACGACGGAAGGCGATCGCCTTGACAAAAGGACGTTCTATCCAGAAAGATTTGGAGGCACAAGGTATCTACGTCCGAGCAGAAGGCAGACGCACCCTCCAAGAAGAGGTTCCCGAAGCTTATAAAGACGTTGATGAAGTCGTCCGTGTCGTTGACAAAGCGGGGCTTTCCCGTCGCGTCGCACGTCTCCGTCCCATCGGTGTTGTAAAAGGCTAAATCTAAGTGTCCGGGATTCCCATATACTTCGCTGGCGAGGTCTCTTAGGGAAACACCGAAGTAAAAACACCTCGCCTATTTTTATTGCCAAATTTTGCTACGATGTGCATTTTTTTACCATAGCATGTCCAAAAAAACAGGCAATATCCCGCAAAAATTGCCCAAAATAGGCATTTTAACGTGAGTTTGAAAAATAAATCATTTTGCGGTATTTTTCAGAAATGCCTGTGTTTTTGTCGCATCATTGTGCCGCTGAGACGCAGGAGACCAACGGTTTCCTACGCTACAAATACCAAACTCACGTCATTTTAGATTGGCACGGAAATTGCTTATGTTTATGTAAGCCTCCTTGGATAAGCCGGAGCCATAATTTCTATAAGGTGTAACTTGCAAGCCACTGTTGCATGCGTTAGTTAGGTTGAAATCCCTGCCTCTCTTGGCACCAATTAGAAACGTGGCTTCCGGCCCCTTTTTATTCCCATCAGAGGATTTGGAAGGAAAATTGAGTTTCACATCGATCACTTTTGGGGACCCTTTGCGGGATATATTGATGAGGTCCGTATCTCAAGGGTCGCTCGTTATCCAGTGGACAAAAAAGGTTTCACGCCGCGCAAAAAATTCACGGATGACGCGAAGACGGTTGCGCTGTGGCATTTTGATGAACCCAATGGAACACGGAAATCCTCAGATGTATCGGGTCATGCGCATCATCTGGTCGGAGCAGGTGGTGCGAGAACCGGCATCCCACTTGCAGTCGAATCCCACGAAAAACTCACGACAACATGGGGACGACTGAAGCGATAAAATCTGTAAAAAAAGCTGTAGAAAAGATGTTTGATGCTCACACCTAATGATTTTCTTGCCGATTTTCGTCTATTTTGGCGAGATCGTTATTTGAAATGGCAGGATCCTTTAGAGGTGCGCCGCCGGTGATGAGAACACCGATCGGCGCGGAGAACCCTGCCATAACCCGACTATGACAGCACTAACCTAATTGTAGCAGAAAA
>JAAXHD010000305.1:9397-47879 GCA_012271015.1 Candidatus Poribacteria bacterium
CATAAGAACGCTTTGGTCGCTGGCACGGTCGCGACAGGAGCGATCTTCGCTGCATTGATGCTCGCTCCTGATGCCGCAGACGCTCATCATAAGTATCCGTGTGGTGATACCGAGTGTCTCAAGGATAAGCAGACTTGTTGCTCGCGTCCACACAACAACGAAAAAGATAAATGGGAATATTTTTGCCCACCTATAAAGGTGGGCTGTCCCTAAGCAGGTGGATGTGGTAAAACGAACTGTCCGGATTGTACCTTTAAGGTACAATCCGGATAGAGTTTCATTTTCAAAAGTTTTTCCACAGAGGAAATAGAGGCCCTCAGGAGAAATCTTTAGGGTAGATTTTGTGCGGAAGAAGCTGAGAAAGGCACTGCTTTTTGCTTTTTTCGCACATCCTTGACATTTGATTTGCATTCAGAAAGAGGTATCAATAATGTTCAGCATATTTCGTTTCTTAGAATGGAGTATGGTTAGATGGGCTGTTGTGGTGCTCTCTCATTTTGCAATGGAAAATGCTGCTGCGGACGAGTGGCGCGTCATCTCCGAACTCCCAACGCAACGAACTGAATTCGCGACCGCTGTAGTAGAGGGTAAGATTTATCTCATCGGTGGCACACTTTTTGAACATGCGCGGGGTGTTGAACGACCTGAGTTTCGTCCTGGTATTTGGCGGGGTCCTTTTGGGATGTCCCTAGTGGAGGTCTATGACCCACAAACCAACACGTGGCAGCGACTCGCTGATATTCCAACTCCCCGGTCCGAACCGATGACAGCTGTTGTTGATGGAAAGATCTACGTCTTGGCAGGATACGTCGGGAAAGACAACCTATTGGTGAATATAAAACATCTAAAAGTTGTTGAGATGTACGATCCGCAAACCGACGCGTGGATACGAAAACAAGATATGCCCACTCCCCGGACACAGTTCGGCATCGGTGTGGTTGCTGGCAAAATCTATGCCATTGGTGGATACGTTCATCCAAGGAACAGGAAGCCTGATGAGCCGTGGCGCCTTGATCTTGTAGAAACCTACGATCCTGCTACCGATACTTGGGCAAAGCGAGCGAAGATGCCAACACGACGCGATGGATTTGGGGCAGAGGTCGTTCGGGAAACCATTTATGCCATCGGCGGGTCTGGGTGGCCACATGATGGGCAAGGGGGCCCTGCGCTTGCTACCATTGAAGCGTATCATCCCAAAACCAACCGATGGCAGAAGAAACCTGACATGCCAAATCTGAGATGGGTATTCTCGACAGTCGTTGTTGCCGATAAAATCTATCTCATTGGAGGGACAGATCTGCAAGCGGGTGATAGGCGTCTTGCCCCCGTTGAAGCGTTTGATCCGGTTACGGAGAAATGGCGTGTGATTTCTGTGGCACCAGCCGTAAGACTCCCCTTTTCCATAGCGGCGGTCAATGGCAAGATTTATGTCTTTGGTGGCTACGATAAAGATTGGGAACTTTCTCCCACCGTTGAAGTCTTTGATACCGGCTTTCGTGCTGTCACAGCAAAAGGTAAACTCCCCACGCGCTGGGGTCAACTCAAAGCAGAATACCAAAGACACTCTCAAAGAGATTAACAATTGCTACAACTCTAAATTTTGAGAAACTGAGGATTTTTTTGAAAAAATACATATTACTTACGTTGGTTCTGACTGTTATTGTTATCGGTCCCTTTGCTTACCAAAAATGGAGTGAAGCGAAACGGTTACAACACATTAGAGAGACAAAACAACTCGCTTCTCAGATTCAGGCGACACCTTTGACGGACTATCTCCACCAGTTGAAACAGGTTTCACCAGACGGCACACCCCTCCTTCTTTTCACAGGTAACACACAAGCACAACTGGAACCGTGTGGTTGCTTCATCGGGCAATCCGGCGGACTACCGAGGCGTGCAAAAGCAATCGCTCGTATCCGAGAAACCGGGTTTTCTCCGCTGTTGGTAGATCTCGGTGGCATTCAACCTTCTCAACCCCAAAGCATGAAACCGAGTTCGTCTGCGTCTGTCAACCTTCCAACGGACAACGAAGTTCATAGCCGAGACCAACATCGTGTGCAAACGACCCTTACGGCGATGAAAATGATGGGGTATGACGCGTTTTTCCTTTTGCTGCAGAGACTGAAATTGTTCAGAATCAGGGAGCTGACCTATCTTTCCAATTTTTAGATTCGGGTTTGACCCAAGATTCTGACTCGTATTTAATAAAAACGGTTGGAGAAAAACGCATCGCTATGGTCACATTGGACCTTAAAGACTCAGCGGAAGTAGAATTTGTGTCTGAGAAGCTCAATTCGGTTCTCTCTGAGGTTCAAGCGCAATCCGATTTCATTGTTGGACTGAGTCATTCACCTATAGAAGTCAATAGGGAATTGGCAGAGAAGTATCCGAGTTTTTCGGCAATTTTGAGTCCCTATGAAGGCGAAACCGAAAAAGTTGGCGATGTCTTGCTGGCGTATTGTAGTGCCAAAGGGAAAACGCTTGGCGCGTTGATGCTCACCAACCCAGAGGTGGACATTCAGCAAATTGCCCTCACCGAGCAGGTCTCCGACGCTCCAGACATTAGGAAACTATTAGATGATTTCTATCATCAAGTCGCTACCGACCATCAATTGCAGATTGTGAGTCATCGCTTGTTTGCCTCGGAACCTTTTGAACAGGACGAAAGCAACAGTTACATCGGCTCTCAAGCCTGTCAAGAATGCCATCAAAAAGAGTTCAGCCAATGGTCTCATTCCTCCCATGCGACAGCGTTCAACACCTTACGCACGGTGGGTAGGGAATATTATCCAGAATGCATCACCTGTCACGTCACTGGTTCCGGGTATGAGAGCGGTTACCAGATAGGTAACACAGAACGTGCGCATCTTGCTGATGTCGGTTGCGAAACCTGCCACGGTCCCGGTAGACAACACGTTTACACGCCGCTGAAGGAAAATATCCGCGGGCAAGTGCCTGAAGAAGTTTGTATGGCGTGTCATACACCTGAGCATTCTCCGGGATTCGACCAACTCATTGAATACGTCATGTCCGAAGTTGATCACAGTCGAACCGAGCTGAGCCTCAAGCAGATCCTGGAGCAGCGCATGCGTGGACCCATGAAACCGGAGATAGAACTCTTTGTGATGTCGTATTGTCCCTACGGTGTGCAAGCGGAACAGGAACTACTGCCGTTTTTTGAAACGTATGGGGATACGATCGATTTTAAGCTGCGGTTTATTGTCGGTAAAAATGAAGCATCTGAAAAAAAGACAAGTGAACAGATCGCGTTTACAAGTCTGCACGGTGAACCCGAACTCATTGAGAACAAGCGACAAATGGTTATCGCCGAACTCTACCCAGATAAACTCTTTGATTATTTGCTCTGTCGTGCCGACCACCTGCAGGAAGCGTGGGTAAATTGTGCAAAGGACGTTGGACTGGATGTAGAGCGGATCGCACGAGCCGTTGAATCGGAAAAGGTGGCATTGGAACTTGTCAAGGAAATACAAAGAACAGAGGAACTCAATATCAAAGGGTCTCCGACTTTGGTCATTGATGGACGGATTATCGACGGCGGACTTTGGCGTGGAAAGGTAAAGGAAACCTGCCGTTAGCGAGGAATGCACGATGTTCGTATGTCCGAAATCTACCACCCATCTACATAAATTCCGGCAGGGTGACCGTCTGTATGTCGCGGATCTGAGTCAATGCCTTGTATTGGGCATCGATAACATCACTTGGGAGATCCTGGACTTATGCCCATCTTTTTCAAGTGAGGAAATCATAGAACGGCTTGAGAGAAAATATAACCGTGATTTAGTTATTGCGGCATTAGATACACTATCAACAATGGAACAGCGTGGGGTTCTCTTTTCAGGCCTCGAAAGGAATGCCGCCTCACAAGAAAAAGAGACTACAAGTCAATTGAAGATTCTCGTCCTACAGAACGGTCCCGATGCAGCCGACCTTACAAAAGCAACGGGTGGGGTGTCGGTGGCACATCACAATCTCGTCAAATCCTTGGAAACTTATGCTGCTCTCGACGTAGTAGGTGAACGCGACGAACACTTCAACGAAAACGTACAAGGTATCAGATTCCAGAAAAACGATAAGTCTGCGCTTCTAAAGTTAATCCAGGGCAATTATGACGCAGTCCTGTTAGGAAGTCACCAAGACACGCAGTTCCTTTCTCTTTTACGTTATATTGATGCCCCATTTGTTGTTCCGATCTATTCCGCAAGGGGACACAATGGCGATGTCATTAATGCAGGATTGCTTTGGTATACGGCGATGCGTCCGTTTGATGCTTTTTTGTGCCAACGAACTCGGTGAGCGATCTGTACGGTCGATTCGTCTATAACAAGGACGTTTTTCAGACCATACCCTTGGGGGTTGACCCTAACAAGTTTCATCCCTTCGACAAACAGCAGGCGAAAACTGAAGTTGCGAAGATGCTGAACAAACCTGAAATCGCTACTTCACCGGTGGTCGGTTTCTTCTCAAGATTTCAACCTGAGAAAGGGGCAGGAATTTACATAAAAATCGCGAGACACCTCCCACATGTCTGTTTCCTTCTTACCGCCCCAACGCTGAACATCTATGCCCATCAGCAACTGCCACCGAATCTGATTTCTGCCCCCCAACAATCCAGAGACGAACTTGCGCGATTTTTAAATGCTTTTGATGTTTACTGTTTCCCATCAATGGTGGGTGAAGAAACATTTGGACTCGCGCTCTTAGAAACAATGGCTTGTGGCGTTCCACCCGTTGTGCCGAATCTCGATGGACTTCCTGAAGTTGTCGGCGATGCCGGACTTATTGTGCCTGCCCTTGCTTATGAGCATGAAATCGGGAGCTTCGCTGGGACGGTTTCACCAAGCACAATGGCGGATGCCATCAATAGCCTCCTCATCGATGAGAAGGCACGAGTGGCATTGGGACAAAAGGCGCGGGAGAGAGCACTGACTTTTACATGGGATAAAACCGCACAGAATCTCATTGCTTTGTTCAGAACACTGAAACAAACCCAGCAGTTAGAGGACCGATATAAACGGGACTTCGCTATCTCTTTCGTCCCTTATCTTAACAATCGGCGAAGACAGATTGAACGCCAAGCAATATTGAGCAATATCACTCGCGAAAAGGAAAGACCCCTGATGAAAGACCGCTATGCCCACTCCATTGAGGAGGGTTTGTCATTGGCACTCCTGAGAAAACACAGCCGACATGAAGTTGAAGCCGTGTTACATCATTTATATGGTCAGGAGAGAACTGAAACGATTCTCGAAAAGATTTTTGGTTTTCAGGAAGCCGTAAACGGATAGAGGAAGTAAAACGATGATCGAATTTCCTATCAATTTGCATAACCTTCATCATTTCAAACGCGATGGCGAGCAGTTCGTTGCCGATCTGGATGCGGGTGTTGTTATTCCGGTGAATGAAGTTGTTTGCGACATCCTAAATGCTTGTAGCGTTTCGGAAACGGATGTCATCATTGACACGCTCGCTGACAAACATGGTTCCCGTTCTGTGGTTTTTGAGGCACTCGTTTTTCTTTCTAAACTCTCGGAAATCGGGATTCTATTTTCGATGGATCAACCTGAAATTGAACCTTCTCCATGTGGTGAGCGACCGAAAATTTTTCTGACAGCGGGCGTTTTGGAAAACAGAAAGACCGCCTCTTTCCTACTGAATGCGGCGACTCACCATCTGCTAACGACGCTGGCAAATCGTGCCGACCTTTATCTACCCTTATCTGAGACGGACAACAACCGTCAAGAGATTAAAGACAGCTTGCGTGCTGAAGGGGTTCAACCGATTTTCTTCAGAAACGATCGGTCGTTTTCGTCAGCAAAGTTTATTCCGCAGGACTGTGATGGTATTCTCGCTTTAGCTCCGCTGACTGTAGGGGAGCAGGTTTTTCTAAAATTTAACAGGCATCCCGTTATACTCCGCCTGTCCAACGAGACTTTGATGCGTCATGAAGCACGTAACACCATACTTGAGAGATGTGCGGCGTTGCGAAATTTTGATGCCTTTGCATGCGATGCCTCTTGGACGCAGACCTTTTTCTCAGATTTCGTTCCCGATTTGGATGTTTTTCATCATGTTCCTTACGGTGTTGATACATCTGTTTTCAGACCGATGGATAAAACGAAGTGTAAGCACCAATTGTCTCAGGCACTCGGGAATGCGGCGATTTCGCAAAAGCCGTTGGTAGGAATCGTGTCAGGATTGCCTTCGCACGAAACGTTTCACTTCTTGCGAAAATTGCGATTTGCCAATCCAGAGTTCAATTGGTTGGTCATCCATTCCACGCTGGAGGACAATTTCACGGGGGATGGCTGTGTTAACTTTTTTAATATTGCGTCTCTGCAGGACAAGGAGGCGAGTCCATTTATCTTTAATGCTTTAGACGCATTGGTGTTTCCGACGATTCTTGGGTCATCTCCGCTACTCCTGCTGGAGATAGTTGCATGTGGCATTCCAACCGTTGTTTGGGGATATGCCGAACCTGAAGAGATTGCAGGTGCGTGTCGGTTTATCCAAATTTCCCCAACTCTTTTTGACCCAGTCGATGTGCCAGTTGAATCAATATCGCGGGAAATCAGATCGCTGTTCAAAACCCCCGATGAACAAAAGCATTTAGGGCAGAAAGGATTAGAGGCTGTTTCAACTTACACATGGGAAGAGACCATCCAACGCATCCTCTGTTTATTTGGAGACCTACAAAATCGTAAGACGCGTCAGTCCACATCTGGGAGACATCGCCTGCTTTTTCGGAAACATTACAACTCGGTATGCGGTGAAATTGAGGCCGAAGCATTCGTGCTATCAAAGGTTCCGACACCTGTTGATATGGAGCAGGCGATTGCGATGACTCTTTTGGAGGAACACACACCGATGGCGGTAAAAACTGTGCTTGAGTCCATCTGTAAAGAGCCGGAACGTGCCGAAAAAATCTTAGAAAATCTCGTTTGAACTTGGGGGTCATACGCAGTAGAATCCTTTTAGACCCCTAATACTGCTATTAATATTAAGGTCTTGCCAGGTTATGAAAATGCCAAACGCTGCCGTTGAGCGTCGAATCTGCCGCTTTACGGCGCATCGCATGAACATAACTTTGGTAAGTTTATCCAATAGATGAAAGGAGGTGAAATCACATGCAGACACACGTAGTCCAACTTACGAAGCAGCGTCTCAGTGACTTCTTCGTCAAAGAAGACGGGCATGTTGCGCATAAGAACGTGTTAGTTGCCGGCACGGTGGCAACAGGAGCGATTTTCGCCGCATTAATGCTCGCGCCTGATACTGCAGAGGCTGGTTATCCTTGCGGTAATATAACCTGCGCGGATGAGCAATATTGCATATCCAGCCAAGACGGATGGGGAAACTGGCAGTGCATCTGATGGATGCTGAGCCAGTAGCTCTCACGCAAGTGCGGGAGAAGTCTGAGAAGGTAACACTTCTCTTTTTCCCGCACACTACTGACATCCTACTTATGTCAATAGGAGGAACTGATGATGTTCAAAACACTTCGGCATTTACGATGGATTGTGGTTTTGGTGGTTATTGTTTTATGCCTTGTAACCACAGAGAACATTGGCGGAGAAAAATGGCAAGTAATTTCTGAACTTCCAACGGGGAGATTGGCGTTCTCGACCGCAGTCGTTGATGGAAAGATTTACCTCATCGGCGGCACCCTCTTTGAAAACGAGAATGGTCCCTTTGGACTGTCAACTGTTGAGGTGTACGATCCGAAAACCAACACATGGCGGAGAGTTGCGGATATGCCAACCTCCCGCGCAGTGCCTGCAACAGCAGTTGTTGATAATAAAATCTACGTCATCGGGGGTTATAGTGGAATAGACAGACGCATTGTGAATCTCAAAAATCTGGACGTTGTTGAAATGTACGATCCACAAACTGATACGTGGGTCATGAAACAGGGCATGTCGATTCCTCGTAAACAGTTCGGTGTGGGTGTGGTTGCTGGAAAAATCTATGCCATTGGCGGGTATGTCCACCCAAGGGATCAGAAACCTGGGGCTCCGTGGCGCATTGATCTCGTGGAAGACTATGACCCTGCCACCGATACATGGGTGAAGCGGGCAAAGATGCCGACGAAACGTGATGGGTTTGGTGTGGGCGTTGTCAACAATCACATTTATGCGATCGGTGGACGTGGGTGGCCGCAAGTGGGTCCTGGAGGTCCCTTTTTAAAGGTTATTGAGGAATATGATCCGAAAATCAACCGATGGAGACAGAAGAATGAGATGCCAGCCCTCAGGCTTTCATTTTCGACAGTTAATTTCGGGGGTGCAATCTATCTGGTTGGGGGTTTCATTTGGCAGAACAGAACCCCTCAGTATCTGGCAACTGTGGATGTCTATAACCCAGAGACAGACGAATGGAGTGATATTCCACCAATGCCAATACCCCTTATACCTTTTAGCGCAGCGGTGGTCAACGGTAACATCTATGTCTTCGGTGGCAAAGGAGAAAACAGGGAACGTTTTACCAGTGTAATGGTATTCGGGATGGGCTTTCGTGCGGTTGAGGCGGTCGGGAAACTCTCCACACGTTGGGGTGCGTTGAAAATGGAACACGAGAATCAACCTTAAGGAATTGAAAAATGCTCAGTTACCAGAATTTGTTCATTAGTCTTCTTCTGCTTTTCTGCTGCTACGCTACCTATACAGACTTGCGGGAAAGAAAAATCAAGAATGTCTGTAGTTACGGGCTCATCTACGCCGGCATTCTCAGTCAAGTTGTCGCTGTTTTGTCAGGGAGCAGTGACCTCCTAAACAGTATCTTTACGGTTGTTGGCGGCTTTTTGATAGTAATCGCGCTTTATTGGTTTGGTATTTTCGCCGCAGGAGATGCGAAACTCGTTTGGGGTGCCTCCCTGCTGATGCCAGCAGATCTGTTTTCGGAGGCGGCTGCATACGCGCAATATACGCCGACAACCCTTGTTATCAATATTTTCGTGCCGTATTGCATGATCCTTGTTACCTACCTCTGTCTGAAAACGGATGTCCGACAGAAATCGCAGGCGTTTATGTCAATCTTCCGACAAGAAGACTTCCGTAAACAGATTTTCGAGAGGGTATTCAGTCTCATTTTTTTACTCGGGTTGCGACAGTTTGTTATGCTCTCGCTGCGTTGGTTAGGGATTGAACTCGGACTGTGGCATCAGCTCTTGATTGTATTTTCTCTGTATTTCACCCTCAGTTACTATGTAAAAAGATTAGGTCTAGAGAGGGTTCGTAATTATGTTGTCTGTGTCGTAATGATTGAGTTGATGGTGATTACAACCCCTTGGACGCTGAGTGCCTGGTCGGAAACTTACGTCCCGCTCTTGAAGATATACCTTCTGTATCTTGCTGTGTTCTTCTTTGGGAGGCATTTCATTGCGAATCTTGACAGCATCGTGTTAGATCGCGAGGTAGACATCTCTGATTTGAAGGAGGGAATGGTGCCTGCTGAACAGATTGTTAAAACTGAAGGGGACGACGGAGAAATAACTTATAGCAAGGAAGGTTTTGCGCTCCCGAATGTGTTAAACTCGAATATTATTCTTGGGACATTACCGGGCGGTGTCTCAAAAGAGAAGATAGCGGAATTGAAACAATTGGCAGCAGATGGCGAGTTTGAGGTGTTTGATAACACAATCCGGATTCAGCACTCTTTGCGGTTCGCGCCTGTGATCTGTTTGGGTGTTATTTTGACCCTTTTATGCCGAGGACCGTTCTTTACGTTTTTTTAGTAAGCCTGCCTTTCTTATGAACAAACCCCAGTAGAAGATTACCCACTCCGGTGAATACTGGAAACATCAAAAATAACAAAGGAGTTATAGCGTGGCGAAAGCAAGAATCTTTTATACTCTCACACTGCAGGAGAAAAAGAAAAAGAAGGATTTGAAGAAATTTATCCAGACACAGTGGCTGCCTGTTCTACGAAACGCCCCCGGGTGTTTGGAGGTCGAACTGTTGGATACCTACCAAGATAGAGCCGGTTATTGTATTTCAGAACTCTGGGAAAATAGAGAGGTCCATCTGCAAAGCACAGCGAAACTATGGCGTGAGACACACACGGCACTGATGCAAAAAGTTGGAGAATACGCCTCGATTGAGTTTCTTTGGAATTGCACGATTTTAGACATCTAAGCATCGGATGTATTATGTTATCTACAGGAGCCTCAGACAAGATGCGTTCAACTTTGCTTCATAACATACAAGATGCTCGGGGAAATCAATGGAAACCTCCAACTGCTGAACACGAGAGCGCAATAGCCGCTCTATCCCAACGCGTGCCGCTTTATGCGCGCGCACCAACGCGCATCGACCTCGCTGGCGGATGGACAGACTTGATCCCGTTCGCGCAGGAGAATGAAGGGAAAGTGGTCAACGCTGCGATTGATTTACACGTTTATGTTTGTCTCACCCCCGTGCCTGACTCGTGTGTCAGCCTCTACTCCGTGGATCTCAAAGAGTTCTTTCATCCGGTAGGGGTTTCGGCATCGCTGCACGGATTGAATCTACCGCAAGCGGTTCTATCTCGTTTGCGTCCTGATAGAGGCTGTCATCTTGTGACGTGGAGCGATGTTCTAAAGGGAAGTGGTCTGGGGGCATCCGGTGCCCTGGGAATCGCTCTTGCGAGTTTGCTCTCGATTTTCACGCAAAAAAGATTGCTGCGACACCAAATTGTTGACAGTGCCGCTGTCATTGAACAGGAGACGGGAATTCCGTGTGGGAAACAGGATCACTACGCCAGCCTACTCGGTGGGATAAATTTCTTACGATGTCAAGGCGAATCGGTAGAGGCGACCCCTCTTCAACTGACTCAGGAAAGCCTTGAAGAACTTCACAGCTCTTTGCTACTTGTTTACACTGGGGAGTCGCATTTTTCAGGCGATATTCTTCGGAATGTCGTTGATGCATATCAAGCAGGAAATCGAAGGACGCATGATGCCCTGAAAGCACTTCGTCGGATTGCCAATGAGATGAAACAGATGTTTCAGACTCGCAACCTCTCCGACTTCGGTCAACTGCTCGATGAGAATTGGTGTTTCCAAAAACAGTTACATCCTTCGATAAACACCGGACGCATTGATGAGTTGTTCAAAATCGCGAAAGCAAATGGGTGTAGAGGTGGAAAAGCATGTGGTGCTGGTGGGGGTGGATGCTTAGTGTTTCACTGTAAGGCAGATCGTATTGATGCCGCAAGGAACGCATTAGAAGGAGTTGGTGCGCGAGTCATTCCTTTTCGTTTTGATTTTGAAGGTCTTCGCACCTGGTCGCCTCAATAGCAGTTTCATATTCCGCAACGTCTGAATCAGTGTGCTTTCCGAGAACCATTTACCTGCCACGCGCCAGACACTGCTCGAAAACGTCGGGTACACATGGATCATCCCGCTCAATTTCCGCAAGGGAATCCCCTCTTGCATCGCCAAGATATACTCGTGGATGACCTCCCCTGCGTTTGCACCGACGAGATGAACTCCTAATATTTTTCCAGTCCACCGACTCGCAATAACTTTACTGAAGCCGTGTGTCTCACCTTCGGCGACGGCTCTATCCACATCTCCTTGGTCCAGTGTGAATACATCAACGTCCCCATATTTCTGGCGTGCTTCCGCTTCTGTTAACCCGCAACGGGCAACTTCTGGATCACAGAAGGTTGTCCACGGCACGACGGCATAGTTGATCGTTTTCGAGAGCGGGAAGAAGATATTTCGGAGAAGCAACTGCGCTTGAAAGGCTGCAACGTGTGTGAACAGGTAATGTCCGATCACATCGCCTGCGGCATAGATATTTTTCACGCTTGTCTGAAGTCTATTGTTTACTTCAACCCCGCTTCTGCCGACCTGCACCCCGATTTTGTCGAGTGCTAAGCCTTCGACGTTGGGTGCGCGACCGGCAGCAATCAAAACCCTATCAAAAGACTGCTCTACAGTTCCATTTTCACTATCATTGAAGGTAACAGTCGTGCCTTCCGGGTTTTTCACAATGCCTGCGATATTCGTATTCAGCCGGATCGTGAGGCCCTCCTCGCGGAGGTAACGCAGCATCTGTTCAGAAACAGCGGTGTCCTCTTTTGTGAGAATGCGTTCGCTCCGTTGTGCTATCGTCACATCGGCACCGAGGCGATGAAACGCCTGTCCGAGTTCAATACCGATGGGACCCGCACCGACAACAAGCAATCGACTGGGGAACGCTTCAAGATCCCAGACGTTCTCACTGTCGAGATAATCGCAAGCTTCTAAGCCGGGTATAGGTGGCGCAACAGGACGGGAACCCGTGCTAATCACGAATTTTTTGCTTTTGAGGGTGCGGGTCTGACCGTTCTCGGTATCTTCTACAACAAAAGTATCAGCAGATTCAAAATGCCCGTCTCCGAAGATAACGTCAACCCCCATCTCACGAAATCGCTCAGGATTGTCGTGTTCCTCTTCTATTGCGTGTTGGGTGCTACGCACATACGCCATCACACGTTGCCAGTCAGGTGTTGTATGGGTGCCTGCAATGCCGTATTTCCCAGCGTCCCTAATGTAATTCGCGACTTTCGCCGCCTTCAGGAGTGCTTTTGAAGGCACGCATCCCGTCCAGAGACAGTCGCCACCGATACGGTGTTTCTCCACAAGCGCGGTCTTTTTACCCAATTTTGCCCCCGCTACCGCAAGCACGAGTCCCGCGCTTCCGCCGCCGATAATTGTCACATCATACATATCCATGGTTTCCGCCTCCACGTTCAGTGTCTACCGTTAGTGACGTAAAACTCTACCCGGCAATTGCCCAGTTACGTCACCATCTTTAACAACTGAAACGCCGTTGACGAACACATAGTTTACACCGACAGGAGATTGTACCGGGTCGAACCACGTAGACCTGTCTGCGACAGTCTCCGGGTCAAAGACAACAATATCCGCGGCAAGCCCCTGATTAATTCGCCCGCGATCCGTGAGTCGAAAACGTTCTGCCGGGAAACCGCTCATTTTATAGATGGCTTCTTTCAATGAAATTAACTGGCGTTCGCGCACGAATTTGCCGAGATATTGCACGAAACACCCGTAACTCCGTGGATGTGGATGCGGAATGTTGTATACACCGTCGCTGGCAATCATCATACGGGGATGACTCGCAGTGCGGTTCAAAATGCGCTCATTTTCTTCGGGCGGGGTTGCCCACGGCATCACAAAGGTTTCAATCGCAGCTTCTTCTTGAATAAAATCAAAGGCAAACGTTTCATGCGATTTACTCTCGCTTTCAGCGGCTTCGGCGAGCGTCATCCCGATAAATCTACCTGATCGGTTGTAACCGACGATCTGATTACCGTCGCGTAATTCACCCTGCAGGTATGCGATCGATTTTTCTCGGACTTCAGGGTCTTGTAAATATGCTAACATGTCAACAGGCGCGCCGGTCTGGTATTCCATCGGGAGCATCATGGCGAGATGCGTCATGCCAGCAGGATAGAGGTAAGACTCGAACGTCAAATCTATCTGTTCCTTCTCTACCCGTTCAAGCACATCTCCGGCTTCATCGTCAACGCGTTCATGCGAGATATGCACAGGAATTTCGGCACGTTGTGCAATCTCGATCGTCTCCTCCCACGCCTGTCTTCTGCCGAGGATGCGGTAACGGATGTGCGCCGCGTAGATGGCATCGTAAGCCGCCGCAATTTTTGAGAGATACACCAATTCATGCAAATCGGCATTCGCGGAAGGTTGGTAGTCGAGTCCTAAGCAGAGACAGCACGCCCCCGCCTCCAACCACTCCCGCGTTGTGCGTTCCATCACTTTCAACTCGTCAGCAGTCGCGGGGCGCGGATCCCATCCCATCGCACCGAGGCGAACAGCACAGTGCGGTACCTGTGGATAGAGGTTCGCCGGGATCCGTCCGTCGAACATACCGAGATAGGCGTCCGGTGTTTGCCAATTGAGCGGGACTTCCGTATCGCCATAAGCGAACTGCGTGTAGTGCCACATCTCTTGTGCCTGTTTCGGTGGTAAAGGTGCCCATCCGAAGCCATCCGGCGCGGCTAAATGTGTCGTCACGCCTTGGCTGACAGCGGCGAACTGGTCTCGACCGCCGAGCAGGGCGATTTCAGAATGTACGTGCACATCAACGAAACCGGGACAGACAACCTGTGTCTCCGCTGAAATCCGATGCGGTGTTTCTGCTTCCGAGAGGTCACCGATGGCGGCAATCCGGTCATCCTGAATGCCGATATCTGCGATAAAGGGTTCCCGCTTACCTGTTCCGTCAACGATGTTTCCGCCTGCAATAATTGTATCAAATGTCATAAAATGCTCCTCTATTGTTGCTTTAGTCTACCATCAAAGAGGGAGCATGTCAACACAGACGCATACGTCAGTCATAGTCGGGAATCGGAGTGTTTTTGCTTGGGTATTTCCGCCCTCCTACAGAGAAGCCCACTTTTCTTTTGACAAAAAAACCGAGGACTGATACAATAGGAGTCGATATTTGGACTAAATTATTTAACCGGGGATACCCTACCCCAAAACAGGAGAGAACCCGTGCGTCAAGCCTGTACCTATATCACGACGTTGCTTGCAACCCCATATTCCATATTCGGGATAGTTCTACTGTCGCTAACGATTGCAGTGAGCGGTTGTAGTGAAGACCCTTCTGGCGGAAGCGGTTTCATCGATGTAGGACGGGATGAACCGATGATTGTAGATTCTGCCTTGGCAATCAGCGTTTTCGAGGATAGACCCGACGGCATCACGACTACCTTCTCCGCTGAGGTCAACGATCAAGTGTATTTATGGGTCTTATGGGCAGACCTCACAGAACACCACACCGTTAAAGTCTCATGGTACTCACCGGAAGACGATTTGGACGATCCACCATTCTGGACAGAGCAGCAAACCCTCACATCAACAACCGGCGAAAAAATTACGTGGTTTTACATCGACTTGCCAGACATCACAGGCGAGTGGTTTGTTGAAATCCATTTAGACGACGATCTCTTTGAACGGAGTCATGTCTTCTGGGTGGAATAACAAAGGCAAGCCCCGACTCAATCCCTGGGAGGAGGAAAGCCATGGATAAACTCAAAATCGCGCATATCGGTACTGGCAGACGCGGTGCCGGAACTTATCTTCCCCTTATCTCAAAATTGACGGATGACCTTGAACTCGTCGCCATTTGCGATCCGCGCGAAGAGAGCGTCACGGAACAGGGTGAGAAATACAGTGTCCCCGCCTACACAAATACCGAGCAGATGTTGGAAATAGTGAAACCCGATATTTGCGCGATTGTGATTACACCCAGCAACAATCACATTCCCGGGCTTCTTTGTTCCGAGCGTGGGGTTAGCTATTGCACCGAAACGCCTATTGACACCGACCTCGGATGGGCAGACAAGATGATCGCGTCTGCACAGGCGAATGGCACAAAATTGGAAGTCAATGAGAATTACTACCGCGTCCCGTCAGAACGGATAAAACGGGAGATGATTCTCGCGGGGGTTTTCGGGAAAGTCAACGCCGCTTACAACGATTTTCGAGGGCACGGCTATCACGGTATCGGGTTGATCCGTAGTTACGTCGGTTTCGACAATGAACCCGTTCAAGTTTACGGTTTCCGAAAAGGATATAACGTTCAGGATCACGTCTGGCGGCAGGGACAACCGAAACGCGATACTGAGGATTGGCAACATGCGGTCATTGAATTCACAGATGGCGCTGTCGGCATCTTCAATTTCAGTAGCCTCTCCTACGGCTCGCCACTACGAGGTTTTAACGGGTCAAAGTTCTATGCAGAACGAGGGATGTGCTTCCGAGACGATGCTGTTATCTTAAACGAAACCGCCGACGAACAGCGTGCGATTAACATCTCACGCAGAACCAATACCGTTGACGGCTATGAAACTTTAGCCGCCCTTGTTGCGGACACCGACCCCGAAGTGGTTTGGGAAAACCCGTTGCAAAATTATCCACTCAGCGATGGTGAAATCACTGTCGCATCAGAACTGATGAGCCTTGTAAACGCGGTTCGTAACGACACAGAACCTGAATACGGTGCCTATAACGGTCGTAAGGATCGGGAGATTGACGTTGCGATGGCACGTTCATGGGCAAACAACGGCGCGCCCGTCACTTTCCCCTTTGAATACGAGTGATGGGTCGGGAATCGGAGTGTTTTTGCTTGGGCGTTTCCCCCCTCCTACAAGAGAGCTGAATGCCTCTGCACTTCCATAGAATTTGCCTTGCCGTTTGGAGAGAAATCTTGTATACTTTAATAATTAAGTTGGAATAATCAAAACCTTGGAGGAACCTCCCATTTTGAAAAATTTTCGGTTCATTCTCGCCATTTTGCTTCTCTTCGGTTTCAGCGCGACATTGATGGGAAATGAATGGGCGAACTACTACTTTCCAGACGCGTCCGATAGTTACTGGGTTTACGAAGATCAGAACGGTGACGAGTTGACACGCTACGCAATAGCACCAGAAGAGATTGACGGTGAATTCTATCGTGCCTTCAGTTACAATCCCGCTTTGGAGAACTGGGCAGACTTTGAGCATTACGTTCACCCTTATTTCTACCAAGTCGGTGCCGATTGGGTGGCGTTTTTTGTCGGCACTGAAATTGAAAACGCCCTCAAAGCCGCCACAATGGAACAGATGGAAGAAGCTATTGTGCTGATGCGCCAAGCACTGATGGAACAGATGCCTCCGGAATTAAACATCACATTCGACTTAGATTACGATGTCGAGGTAGAATCCCAAGACTACTTCTATTTCCTGCCGACGCCCGCTACCTTTGGTGAGGAATGGACAGCCATAGAAATAAACGTTGTCCTAACCATGACAATTGATATCCAAGGCATGCCTATAGAAATACCGGGCGGCTCAACGCAGACCGTAACAACTTACACGACCCTCGTAGAGTCCGGCACCGTAACCGGCACGGAAACGGTGGAGACGGAAGCTGGCACTTTTGAAGATTGCTTGGTAATTGAGTATCGCACAGATGCTTCAACAGAGACAGCGATGTCTGTGGAAGTCCCACAACAACCGCAAGGACCGCAAGAACAACAAGGTGTAACCCTAACAACTATCTGGTTGGCACCTAATGTCGGTATCGTTAAATTTGAACATCAACACGAGGCATCTCCGGAGAATGAAGAACTTGGACTGGAAACACCTGAAGACCAAACGCTTGAATTAGTCCGATACGAAATCCAATCCTCAGGTTCGGAGGATGAATGAGTACTTTCCCTATCTATCGTCCGAGGCGACTTCGTGCAAATGAGAACTTGCGACGTTTGATTCGCGAGACCACACTCTCCACTAACGACCTTATCTACCCGATGTTTGTGGTTCACGGACATAACACCGCGACCGAAATTTCCGCCATGCCAGGGTGCTACCAATACTCGGTTGACACCCTCGTCATTGCCGCGAAAGAACTGGCGGCTCTTGGTATTCCCGGAACAATTCTGTTCGGAATCCCGGAGGCAAAAGATCCACTGGGTTCTGAGGCGTACGCCGACGATGGGATCATCCAACAAGCGGTGCGAGCCATCAAAGATGCTGTGCCGGATCTGCTTGTCATGACGGATGTATGTCTCTGCGAATACACCGATCATGGACATTGTGGTGTTATTGAAGCTGGCGAAGTGCAAAACGATCCGACACTGGAATTACTCGTTAAGGAGAGCCTCTCGCATGCCAGTGCCGGTGCCGATGTCATCGCTCCGTCAGATATGATGGATGGCCGTGTCGGTGCAATTCGTGACGCATTAGATGAAAACGGTTATGAAAATATACCGATTATGGCATACGCTGCCAAATATGCGTCCGCCTTCTACGGACCGTTTCGGGAAGCGGCGGAATCGACTCCCCAATTTGGCGATCGGCGCGCGTATCAGATGGACCCAGCAAATGCAGAAGAAGCGTTGCGGGAAGTCGCATTGGATATACAAGAAGGCGCGGACATTCTCATGGTGAAACCTGCCCTCTCCTATCTTGATGTTATCCATCGAGTCAAAACAGAATTTCAGGTGCCTGTTGCGGCTTACAACGTCAGCGGTGAATACGCCATGATTAAAGCCGCCGCGCAAAACGGCTGGATCGACGAAGAACGGGTCGCTTTGGAGGTACTCAACAGTATCAAGCGCGCAGGAGCGGACATAATTTTAACCTACTTTGCGAAGTCCGTTGTCGAATGGTTGGATGATTAGGGTTTACGTAATGGATTCAATTTGAACACGTAGGTTGGGTTGAACGGGAACCCATCTGACAATCGTATGGAGAACAGGTTGTCAAACTCCATTGAGAAGCAGAAAGTCCTCAAAGGATGAGTGAACCCAACTTTTTATAATTTCCGAAGCATTAGTTCGTTGGGTTTCACTATATCTATCTTATACGAATAGATCATTGAGAAACAGGAATTCCATTGAGATACGACAGATTTTTCTTTTTCCGCTCAACCTGGCGGAAACACCCAATCAAAAACACCTACGAAAACTGATAACTGACGACTGACAACTATTACAAAATTTTGGAGGAACGCTTTGGAGAGCAGTAAATCCTTAGCCGCATGGCAAAAATCACAACAATTCATCCCCGGCGGGGTTAACAGTCCTGTCCGAAATTTCAGCAAAGTCGGCGGACATCCCCGTTTCATTGAACGTGGCGAAGGCTCGAAAATCTACGACATTGATGGCAACGAATATATTGATTATGTTGCCTCTTGGGGGCCTTTGGTTTTGGGACACGCGCATCCGAGCGTTATAGAGGCTATCCGTTCAACGGCGTTGAACGGTACCAGTTTCGGCGCGCCAACGCCCCGAGAGACAGAACTTGCTGAAATCATCGTCAACGCGGTCCCCTCAATTGAACGGGTGCGACTCGTCAATTCCGGTACCGAAGCAACGATGAGTGCCATTCGCGTCGCACGTGGGTATACCGGTCGTGATAAAATTCTCAAAATCGACAGTTGCTACCACGGTCACGTAGACTACCTGCTGGCGAAAGCTGGATCCGGTGTTGCAACGTTTGGGCTTTCCGATAGCGGTGGTGTCCCTGAAGATTTCGCACGCAATACACTCACAGCCCCCTTTAATAATCCCGATGCTATTCGTGAAGCAATAGAAGCCAATCCAGACGAAATCGCCTGCCTCATTCTCGAACCGATTATGGGCAATATGGGCGTTATCCCACCTCGCGAGGGATACCTCAACCAACTCCGCGAAATCACTGAAGAACACGGTATCGTACTCATTTTTGATGAAGTTATCACCGGCTTTCGAGTGGCTTACGGCGGCGCGCAATCCTACTATAACGTTACACCAGACATGACCTGTTTAGGGAAAATTATCGGTGGCGGGTTGCCCGTTGGAGCATACGGCGGAAAACGGGACATCATGCGGTGTGTCGCCCCAGAAGGCGATGTCTATCAGGCTGGAACTTTGTCCGGCAACCCGTTAGCCGTTACTGCAGGTATAGCGACACTGAAGAAACTCACTGAACCAGGGGTTTATGAACGCCTTGAGAGTCGGGCTGCTGCCCTCGCAGAAGGTCTCGCTGCGGCAACCCAAAAACACGGTATTGACGCATGGCACAGTCGGGTCGGGTCGATGCTGATGCTCTACTTTACGCCAGAAACCGTCACCGATGCTGATGGGGCGCGCACAGCGGATACCGAACGCTTTCAACAATATTTCTGGGGACTTATAGAACGTGGGATCTATGTCGCACCCTCCCAATTTGAGGCAGGATTTGTCTCCTTAGTTCACTCTGAAGAGGACATTAACAACACCGTTGAAGCCGCAACACAGGTATTAGCGAATCTCTAAAGGGAAAGGCAGCCACAAGGGTTGTCCCTATACTATGTCCAATTTTGATCAAATCGTTCAGTTGATTGCTGACGACCTCAGTGCTGTTGAGGCGAAACTCACCGAACATACAGCGAGCGAATATACCTTCGTTGACATGGCAGTCCAACATGTTGTGGAGGGTGGTGGTAAACGGCTCCGACCGATTCTCGTCGTGCTTTCCGCCAAAGTCTGTGGATACGAAGGAAGCGATGCACACACCCTCGCCGCCGTTGTTGAACTTATCCACGTCGCATCGCTCGTTCACGACGATGTACTCGACGAAGCCGCGATCCGCCGTGGACGTGAGACGTTACAGACGAAATGGGGCAACAAAGTCGCAGTCCTCGTCGGAGATTATCTCCATGCTCGGGTCCTTTCAATGCTCGTCTCCCGCCGTTCTGATGATCCGGCGATGGCAATCCTTGCCGATACCACACAAGCGATGTGTGAAGGTGAGGTTATACACGCATACAAAAGTGGCGATTTCGATATCTCCGAAGCCGAATATCTCAAAATTATCAGTTTTAAAACCGGTAAATTGATCGCGGCGTCCTGTACCCTCGGGGCACATCTTGGCACAGCAGAAGCACAGCAGATTGAGGCACTCACAACCTATGGACAACAGATCGGAACGGCTTTCCAAATTGTAGACGATCTGCTCGATTTCACAGAAGATTCCGATAAATTGGGGAAAGACGCGTTCGGTGACCTCCGCGAAGGAAAACTCACTTTCCCTATCATTTACGCGCGATCTGTCTGCACCGACAATGAAAAACATAAACTTGAGAAGGTGCTACATCCTGATACAGATAGAGCCGAAGCAATCGCTTTTGTTAAATCTCTATTCCAAGGATATAATGTTGAGGAACACTGTTTAAAGATCGCCCAAGATTATGCCGATCGCGCCAAAACCGCATTGGCAACCTTGCCGGAGACCCCCGCTCGAATTGCACTGGAACAACTCGCAGACTACGTCGTTTCACGAGAGTCGTAAGGTTTTTAATTTATGGAGTCTTGACTGACCCCCACTACGCTTATGGGCAAGGTCGCCTCATGTAAAAGCGGTATTGTGGATCGATATCAAAAACCAAGCCTGCAACAACGGCGCAGGCGGTCATAAGGAACTCACGTAAAAGTTCAAACGCACGTTATTTTTCCGCAAGGTAAATTAAAAAGATGTTTTATCCGGTGCACATAAATCTTCAAGACCGGAAATGCCTCGTTGTTGGCGGTGGGACCGTCGCAGAGCGGAAAGTTGTCGCTCTGCTTCTCAGCGGCGGCGATGTCACCGTCATCAGTCCCGATGCCACGGAATTGTTGACGTTCCTCGCAAACACTGGCACCGTTCACTGGCACAAACGGCAGCTGAAATCAGGTGATACAGATGGCTATTTCCTTGTCTGTGCTGCCACCGATTTTACAGACATTAACTCTGCTGTCTTCGCAGAAGCGCACGAAAAGAACAAAATCCGTTTTGTCAATGTCGTTGACGTGATTCCACAATGCACTTTCGCCGCCGCCTCTGTCGTAACGGATGGTGACCTCATGCTCAGCATCTCGACAAGCGGTAGAAGTCCCGCGACGAGTCGTCGCATCCGTGAACATCTTGAGAAGTTACTGCACGCGTCTTCCTTGTACACACTCGGATACGAAGATGGAGAACCTGTACCGATTGAAAACAAGGGGCTGCCCTATCCTGTCTATCTTCTGTTGGAAAATCGTAGGTGTGTTGTCCTCTGTGAGCAAAAAACGCCTGAGATTGAACATCGCATCTCCCTGTTAGACCGATGTGGTGCTTCTGTAGTATGTATAACACCCGACGAAATGGAACCCCACCACCTTGAAGACGCGTTTCTTGTGATAGCAGACCAGTTCTCTACTGCAGACGTGTTTTGTGAAAGTAAAGACACGTTCGTTCGGGAATATCTTGATGCCCCGGACGTTGGCACCCACTTCACACCCGAACTCATCATAGACGACACTCTGATAATCAGCGTATCGGCGCGAAGCAGCATAGACACTGACAAGGGGAAACGGCTACATAAACAACTCACGAACCAGTTTGAAAACAACGGCTACGGGGCATTTATTGAATTTCTCGGAACGCGTCGTTCTGAGATTCTCAAGGCTTTTCCGACACCTAAAAAGCGTGCCGACTTCTTTGAGATGCTTATCGACACCGTCGAAGATGCGGTATCGGGGAAACACCCAAGCAAAAACACCTCTCCTACAACATGTTGTCTCGGTCTCACAAACCCTGAGTGTTCCGCCGAATGCCTTTTCAATTGGGTTCGACACGGCAAACTGGAACATGCGAATACCTTCACCTCAAACCTGTTAGACGCACAGCGTTAAATAATTGTTTCTGTATTTTGACAGTGTATTATGATTAATTTTTTGTTTCTCGTCACCCTTCTGATATATTTAGCGGCAGGCATTTTTCAGACGCTTTCGTTGGCACTTGGGAATCGTACCGAAGCATCCGTCATTCGCCCTGCAATCGAGCGGATCGCTTTTTGGTGTACCATCATCGGCTTCGTTTTCCTGACCGTTTTTATAGCACTCTGGTGGCTCCAGCAGGGGCATTTTCCAATGACCCACTGGACCGATTCTACTGCCTTTTTTGCGTGGGCAATCACGTTGATTTACCTACTCATCGTGCGCTTGACGCATCTCCGGACACTCGGCAGCTTTGTGATGCCCGTTGCGTTTATTGCCATCCTCATCTCATACAGTTTTGCGACACACACGGCTGCCCTCCCAGAACCGCTACAAAACTACTGGCTTCTGGCACACACCACACTCATTTTTCTCGCCTACGCCGCGTTCATTGCCGCCTTTGGGTTTGGACTGATGTATCTCATAACAGAACGGAAAATACGCCAGAAGACAGACGCGCTCTTTGACAATCTCCTACCCTCTCTCGGTATTTCCGATGAACTTGGGTATCGCTGCACAATCCTCGGCGTCATTCTGTTGACAATGGGAGTTATCGTCGGAAGTCTCTGGACCCAATATATCCGAGATGTGCCGTGGAGGTGGCTCGATGCGAAGGTAATCTCCACCTTAGTGACATGGTTTATCTATGTCGCGCAAATCGGTATCCGTCAACTCTGGGGCTGGCACGGACGCAGAGCGGCGTATGCCGCAATCATCGGTTTCGTTGCGGTTCTCTGTACTTATGTCGGTGTTGACCTTTTCTTAGACAGCATGCATACATATCGCTAAGGGCATTTATGGTAGATTTTACAATTAACGAGACATTATAGATGTATGCTCGGCGAGGTTAGGAAACCTCGCCTACCGAGCCTGGGATGAAACCGGAAAAATGGAAAACCGAGCGGTCTATCATCAGTTATCTAAATTTGACACAACGACTGATATGTGATATAATTTATCAAACGTATGTAGGATGTTTCACCTTTTTGGATTTTTTGGTAATAAGGAATGAACCACATCGTCTCTATCGGAACCAGCCATCATGTCGCACCCATTGAAATTAGGGAAAGGTTGGCATTTTCCGAAGAACAACTCATTGAATCCCATCAGTCCTTGCGTGAATTGGACCAGGTTCAAGAGGCAGTAATCCTCTCTACCTGTAATCGGGTAGAAGTCTATGCAGTCCTGAATTCAGTACGGACTGCCGAAACAGCTGTCAAGATCCTGGCTGAATTCCTCTCCCGGTGCCATCAAATTGATATGGAATCGCTGAAGAAATGGACGTATCTCCATCATAACCTGGAGACAATCCAGCACCTTTTCAGAGTGACATCAAGCCTTGATTCCATGATCGTCGGTGAGTCCCAAATACTGGGTCAAGTCAAAGATGCCTACGACACTTCACGCTCGGTAGGTAGCACGGGACCTATTCTCAATCGTCTTTTCGCCAAAGCCTTCAGCGTTGGCAAACGCATCCGATCCGAAACGACAATCACCACCGGTGCCGTCTCTATTAGTTACGCCGCTGTTGAACTCGCTAAAAAGATTTTCAATACACTCGAAGGCAAAACTGTTGCGATCATCGGGGCAGGAGAGATGAGCGAACTCACAGCAAAGCATCTCGTTGCAAATGGTGTCTCCAATGTGATCGTCGCCAATCGGACTTATGAGCGGGCAGTTAAAGTCGCAGAGAAGTTTGATGGAACACCTCTCGCTTACGATAGCGATCTCAGTTTCCTTATTGATGCCGATATTGTTATTAGTTCTACTAACGCTCCCGATTACCTCATCAAGCGACAACCCCTCGTCAACATCATGCGGAAACGGAAACACCGATATATGTTTCTCATTGATATCGCTGTTCCACGCGACATCGAGCCGGAGGTAGGCAAACTTGACTCGGCGTTCCTCTACAATATAGATGATCTCGAAGTCGTCGTCGCCTCAAACCTCAAAGACCGGCAGCATGAGGCAATCCGTGCAGAGCAGATTGTCTCTGAAGAAGCCAAACGGTTCTACGACCAATTGCAAATCTTTCAGGTCAATCCCACGATTAAAGCACTGCATCAGCAGTTTCAACAGATAGCCGACACCGAATTGCAAGCGTGTTTCTACAAAACAACATTCTCCGACCAGCAAGAGAAAGCCATCGCCTCTATGACGCAGGCAATCGTCAAAAAACTGCTCCATCATCCAATGCAGAACCTACGCTGCGCTGTCAATGACGGCGATGCCGATCATGGGCAATACGTTCAGGCACTACAGGAATTGTTCGCTTTAGACGTTAACGATGAATAAAAAAAATGCACAACTCGCTTGTAATCGGCACACGTGGCAGTCAACTCGCACTCTGGCAGGCAGAATTCATCAAACATCAATTGGAACGCCATTTCCCTACCTTGGAAGTCTCCCTTAAGACCATCAAAACCACCGGTGATGCGATTCAAAACCGCTCGTTAGTTGGACTGGGTAAGGGTATTTTTACCAAAGAGATAGAAAACGCCCTTTTGGCCGGCGACATCGACCTCGCTGTCCACAGTTTGAAAGACCTCCCGACGGCATTGCCAGAAGGACTTTGTATTGCCGCTATCCCAGCGCGAGAAGACCCGCGCGATGTGCTGATCACAGACACAGGATCGCCTTTAGAAGATTTGCCGGAAGGCGCGAAAATCGGCACCACAAGTCCACGCCGAAAAGCGCAACTCCTCTATATCCGTCCAGATCTGCAAATCGTTAATGTTCGAGGCAACATTGATACGCGGTTGCGTAAACTTCATGAAACCGACCTCGACGGAATCATCCTCGCCGCCGCAGGCATCAAACGTCTCCTCGAACCAAAAATCATCACACAATTTTTTGATACGGAACAGATGGTACCAGCAGTTGGACAGGGTGCACTCGCGATTGAAGTGCGGGAAGGAGACGATAGGACCGAAAAATTGCTTATGCCTCTGAACGATGCCTCAGCAACGGCAGAAATCACAGCGGAAAGGGCTGTATTGGAACGCCTCGGTGGCGGATGCCAAGTGCCGATTGGCGCGCATGCGAAACACGTCGATGGTGAACTCTGGCTCACCGGTGCGGTTTGCCATCCAGACGGCACGCGACGCATTGTAGAGAGCAGTACCGGAACACCAGAGACGGCACAACACTTGGGAAGCGTTGTTGCCGAAAAACTCAGAAATAGCGGAGCCACTGAACTGATATAGCCCGGTTGCTTATTAGGAAACCGTGTCTCAAAAGGTATCATCGAAAACTTAGCCCGTAATGAAATGGAGGGCGGATCTATGAAAAGACGCGCGAATACTCAGACCCGCTTCACCAAACCGCAAGGAAAAATTAAAAATCAGAAACCGCCCACAGGCATTGTTTACATTGTAGGGGCGGGGCCCGGCGATAGAAAACTCATCACACTCAAAGGTATGGAGTGTCTTCAGCGCGCCGATGTTGTCATTTATGATCTGTTGCTAAACGATGCCCTGTTGGAACATTGCCCGGCACACACGGAAAAAATCCAAGCACCCGACCCCAGAATCCGAACGACACGTCAAGATGAACTCAATCATTTGCTAATTGAACACGCCAAAGCTGGTAAAATTGTTGTTCGCCTCAAAGGCGGTGATCCGTATATTTTTGGACGCGGCGGCGAAGAAGCAGTTGCGCTCACGGAAGCCGGTATTCCATTTGAAGTCGTTCCGGGTATCACGTCTGCGATTGCAGCATCTGCGTACGCAGGCATTCCGGTCACACATCGCGACTATGCCTCATCGGTCGCTTTTGTCACAGGGCATTCTGCGGCACTACATCCGGATTCAAACATCAATTGGGCACAACTCTCCACAGCCGTCGATACGCTCGTTGTCTACATGGGGGTTGCCCACCTCCGTCAGATTGTAGAGCGGTTGACAGCGCACGGTAGAGATCCGCAAACCCCTGTCAGCTTAGTCCGCGTCGGAACAACACCGCGACAGCACGTCGTCCAAGGAAGCCTTACCGATATTGTGCAAAAAGTAGAGGAGACTCAACTCAAAAGCCCCGCGATTATCGTTGTTGGAGAGGTAAATCGGCTACGCGAGCAACTCCGATGGTTTGATACCAAGCCCCTTTTCGGCAAACGGATACTTGTCACACGCGCCCGTGCACAGGCAAGCGATTTTGCAGATCTCTTAGCAGCAAATGGCGCAGAGGTCCTCCAATTCCCTACAATCAAGATCCAACCTATTGAAGGTGTGAATATACCTTCCCCTCACGCATACGATTGGGTTATTTTCACGAGTGTCAACGCCGTTGAGATCTTCTATGAACGTCTACGGGGGAGCGGAAAGGATGTCCGCGCTTTGGGTGGGAGCAGTATCGGCGCATTTGGGGTGAAAACAGTGGAAGCTCTAAACCGTATCGGTATCCATCCCGATTTCGTTCCTTCTCACTCGCGCGGAAGTGCAATCGCTACTGAAATAGGCGACGTGAGTGGGAAGAAAATTCTCTTGCCACGTGCGAAAATCGCCACTGCCGATCTGCCCAATGATTTGCGTGAGAAAGGGGCGCAGGTCGATGATGTCCCTCTCTACGACACCCTCAAAGTGGCGAACGATGGCGATAAAAGGCGAGACGAAATCGAAGCAGACCTTCTGAAGGGCAGCATCGACTTTGTCACGTTTACCAGTTCCTCAACGGTTACGAATTTCTTGGAGATGTTTCCCGCACACGCACCCACAGCGTTACTTGCGAATGTCAAGGTCGCCGTGATCGGTCCCACAACACAGAAAACAGCACTGGTGCGTGATGTACGGGTTGATGTGGTTGCGAAGGAGGCATCCGTCGAGAGTCTTGTAGAAGCAATTGTCGAAGCATAAATGCCCTAACCTGTTCGGGAATTATTTGACAAACCCAACGAAAGTTCTGTAAAATTATGATAGATTCTACACTACCTATACACTATGAGGAAGGTCAGGGTCAAAGACCTTTTCCACAAACCACTGAAATGTCCACGCATTTCTATAACTCACCATACAAATAAGGAGATTACGCAATTATGAAGAAAGGTCAAATTTTCTGCTATAGTGCGCTCGTTTGTTTACTCATGTTCAGCGTTGTCTGTATAGCAAACGCCGCAGACGAATCCTTCGGGGATCCCTTCGAGAAGGGGAAATTGCAAAATCCGAATTGGAAATGGCAAAACGAACCCCCAGATTGGGATGTCGGTGAAACCCGAGAGGATTACCTGTATATTGACAGTGAAGTCAATCGAAACATCTGGGCAACGGATGAATCCCACTTTCTGTATCAGGAAACAGATGCCGAAATGTTTGATGTCGAGACCCATTTCTTTTCCAAGTGGGATACCGATTCCGGTGTGAATGGACTTCTCGTCAAAAGCCCGAAGGACGATAACTGGGTCACCATTAAATTCTGGTCGCGTGATGCGGGGGCGAAAGGGCAACTCCAGTTCCAAACCAAGGAGGCGGGTGTACCTGGTGGGCCGCCCGATCCACCGTGGCGTCCGGACTTTGGTGATACGGAATTGTTTCTCAGACTCAAGAAAGAGAAAAATACTTACACGGCGTGGTATAAAATGAACGCAAATGACGACTGGACAGATTTCGGCGCAGGCGACTTTAAGATGTCGCCACCGCTGTGGCTCGGAATTTATGCCGGTGTCGCTTCAGGGGTCGGTTCCTTAGAGGTGGAATACGAGTATTTTCAGGACAATGTGACCCCCTGGGGTGTTGAACCTGAAGGTAAGATGACAACAACGTGGGGCATCCTGAAGTCACGCTATTAGCATTACCGCCAGGATTATTTTAGGGGTAGGTCTTGTATCTACCCCTACCCATCCGTGAACATTCTACCCAAAGATCGGGAAAACATAAGGCACAAGCACTTTCTGATAGACGGTGATCGTTCCGAAGATCGAATAGTACCCTGCACACAACACGAGTCCAATCTGCTTCCACAACGGTGCTTGTATCTCTGGTGGCAAGAATTTCCGGTTCACATAGAGCGTATGTAACGCTGAAAATACAAGTAGATACCCGCCAATCGTTGCCGATACCAAAATCATAAAGAACGGTTTCGCGAGATACATCGCGATGATACCCCAGACGATATAGACAGCGAGTATTGGATAGTAAATCCATTTTGCGCTGTGTTCACCCATGTTTCGTGCGCGCCTCACGCCGGTCCAAATAATATCGGTGAAACCTCGTGGCACACCGTCCACACCACCGAGCTGCGTCGAGAACAGCACCCAGAAACCGCAGAGCAGTGTGAGATACCACATAATTCTACCGCCTTTTTCTGCAAGTCCGTCCGCTTGCATTGCCGCTGCCGACCACTGTTCCATCTCCTGTCCCTGAGGCACATACGCCAAGGTCAGCATTGCGGGCAACGCAATACCGATGAAACACCCGATCATCCAAATATAATACTGTTCAAACTTGACATATTTCCACCACTCCTTGAACCGTTGGAGGTTCTCAGGTGTGATCCGAAACACTTTGCCCCAGTGTGAAAGCGTCACGTGTTGTCCACCAATCATGGAGGGAATCGCCCCGACGAGACTGCTCATGCCCCATCCTTTATCACGGACGTAATGGGTGATACCAACATTCCCTAAGCCGCCGCTGCCAGCATACGCCGCGAACGCACCCACCAACAACCAATTCACTTGCCCATCTGCTCCTGGGGTAGGAAGCGCCCCGAAACTAAAGAAGCCTTTGATGACACTCCACCACACTCTTGGGGGCACCATAAACAGATCAACGATGACAAGGTAGCCGATAATCCAAATCACCATAAAAAGTGACACCTTCTCAAGCGAGTTGTAAATCTTCCCGCCGAAGAGCACAATCCCCAGACAGGAGAAAAAGATGAGATATGCGAACACGCGGACTGTCCCGCCATCTGCCTCCTGCGGCATATAGCCGAGCCATGCGGCAGCGAGTGCTGTCGCCGCCGTCATTGCCCAACCGGGCCAAATCCCGAAAAAGTTTATACCCGAATAGAAAGACATCCAGAAAGGTGCACCGGGTTTACAGCGCATATAACCGCTCATCATCGGCTCACCGGTATAGAGCGTATAGCGGATCGCCTCTGTGTTCAGGATCACTTGAAGTAGGATAGCGATTGTTGCGATCCAGAGCAACCTACCGCCGTATTGCGCAGTAATCGCAGGACCCAGTAGCCATTCACCACTCCCAATTGAACCGCCTAACGCAATGATACCGGGACCCAAGATATTCCGAAATGCTTTCCCAAATTGATATGGGGGCGGTGCTGGTAAATCGTCAACCTCCCAATCAGGAAGCGTACCGCCTGATACAGTTTCTTTGGTTTCTGCCATTTTTTTAACTTTCCTTGCGGGTAAGTAACGGTGTTTGTCATTTGACAGTTTTCGTGTTAGCGTCGCCTGCGCCGGTGTTGCAGGCTGCTCATTGCGGATCACTGATCGCTCCTTACGGATTGAGGTATTGACCCGCTTCTGTCCTGCTGCTACCACTCCCAACAGATGGGAATGTCTAACTTCTCAGCAATGCCAGCGAGACCGCGTAAATGGTCCACGTGGATCGGAATGCCGCTCTCAAGGTAATTATCGTAGTTATTCCACTCAATTTCGCCGGGGAGATATGCTTGCCCCACGCCTTCTGCTGTCTTTGAGGCGTGAATCTTCCCGATACCGCGCTGGATTTCCTCAACGTAATCGTCGTAGTCCGTGAAACTCGCGACATCCATCGCGAAAAAGAAGTGTTCAGAGGGATCGCCTGCTTTATTACAAGCCATCAAGCCACCGCTTAAAGGACCCGCTAAGATGCCCATGATGAGTGCCAATCCGTACCCCCGTGGTCCCGCCGCAGGTGCGAGAAAACGTCCCTTCTCTGGATCGCTGGTAGGTTGCCCTGTCTCATCTATAAGCCACCCTTCGGGAATCGGTTTGCCATACATCCGAAGCGTGCCTATTTTTCCCCATGCCGAAACGCCACACGCCATATCCAACACAATCGGATGTCCATCGCCGGTAGGCAAGGCGTAACTCATCGCGTTGTTGGCGACCACGGCTTCCGCGCCACCGGGTGCCACAATAGAGGCTCCCCCTGTGTTCGTCGTTGAAAATCCGACCATCTGGCTCGATGCCGCCATAATTGCGTAGCATGCCGCCGCCCCGAAATGACCAGCGTTGCGAACCCCTGCAGCAGCGATACCCGTTGTCTTTGCCTTCTCTATCGCCGTCTCCATTGCGAACGTGCTTGCCAGATGTCCCATTCCGTTATCTCCATCAACAACAGCGAAGCTCGGTCCTTCTGTTGCAATACGGAGCTCAGGTTGAGGGTTCATCTTCCCGTCAAGAACGAGGTTCAGATAACCCGGTAAAGCGCGGGTGCCGTGTGAATGCACACCTCGCAAATCGGTTAACACCTGATGCTTCGCGATCGTCTCCCCGTCCTCCGAACGCAATCCCGCTTTTTCACAAAGTGTCCGAGCGAAATCGTGTAACTTCGCTGAATCTACCACAATCTCCTGCATAACATCGCCTCCAGTCATGAATTTACCGTCCATTTTAGCAGCGGAGCGGTTATGAATCAAGCACAATCCAATTTTCTCAGGGGTCCTGTCATTTCTTTTCAAAACATAGAATTTATTTTCAATCACCGCGTTCGGTACAAATACTCCCGACGCAGTGTGATAATTGTAAAGGATTTGACACCTTCTTCACATCGGTGTTATAATTTGAACACAATCATAAGCCTTTAGTCATCAAGGAACGACTTCAAATTGAAGAGACACCTAAGCAACACCCTTTACCTGTTCCTTGTCTTTTTCTTCCTCGTTTTCTTCGGTCTCGCGTGGAAGATTGTCGCACAAACACCCCAAGATCTTTACGGGCGCGGGATGCAAGCGGCACAGCGCGGACAATACACGCAGGCACTTCGGTATTTTCAGCACGCCATCCAACGCGATCCTGCGTCTGCCCAAGCCTACGCGGGACTCGGAACGGTTTACATTCAACGCAGTCAATTCGCTGAAGCGGAAGTCGCCCTCAAACAGGCATTGGCTATCACGCCGGGACTGCTACAAGCCGAAGCAAATCTTGCCTTGCTCTATACAAGAACCGAGCGTAATGACGAGGCAATTGACCTCTATCGAAAACTCAGCCAAACCCATCCAGACTCTCTCCAAATACAGATTGGACTCGCAACCACCTATCAGAAAGCCTCTCGGTTTGCCGAAGCCATAGAAGCCTACCACCAGACGCTTAACCTTTCACCGGAACTCGCGGAAGCGATGACGAATCTTGCTTCCTGTTACGAAGCAGTCAAACAACAGAAGCAAGCAATTCATTATTACGAATCGGCGTTAGCCTTGAATCCTGAACTTTCCATGGCAAACGGGAATTTAGGTGCCATCTATCAAAAACAGGGAGAACTTAAGAAAGCACGCCCCCTGTTAGAGAAGTCGATTCGCCTGAATCCTAATTTTACGGCGGCTTCCTATAGTCTGGGCTTAATCGCAACAAAGCAACGAGAATTTCAGCGAGCCGCTGGCTTATACCGACGTGTTATCGCACAACAACCCGACCATATCGGGGCGTACTATAACCTCGCGCAGGCACTGTTCCGACTAAAGCAGGTAGCGGAAGGCACGCGCGCTATGGAGACCTACCGTCGTTTAAACGCAATCGCTCAAGAGATTGACACCCGCGAGCGAGCGATTCTCCTTGAACCAAGCCATCCTCGCAAACAGTACCAACTCGGACTCACCTACGAAAAACACGGAAAATTCGATAAGGCACTTGAGGCGTATCAGGCGGCAGTCAGGCTTCAGCCACAGTATGCTATGGCACACTATAAACTCGGTAAACTCTATTTTCGTGCGGGTAGGTTGAATGTAGCAGAAAAATCCTATCTTAGCGCGATTGCGATTGAGCCAGAGCAAGCCGCCCTGCACGCTGGATTGGGTGCAGTCTATTATCTGCAAGATCGGTTCGATGAAGCACTCGTTGAATACAAAGCGGCTCTCACGTATGACGCCGCATTAGTTCATGCCCACGTCGGTATCGCTGTCATCTACCACCGTCGCGGCGAATTTGAGGAAGCACTCGCCGCGTATCAGGCGGCTTTAAAGTTAGACGCAGAGGCTCATTACGCCCTAAACGGATTGGCAAGGCTCTATCTTGAAGGTGACGCTACTTCAAAAAAAGAGACGCAAATTCAAGAAACCATCGGCTTGGCTGAAAAGGCTGTCCGTTTAGCACCTGTCCCGCAATACCTACAGACCCTTGCTTTAGCCTATTTTCAGGCAGGTGCCCATCAAAAAGCGTTGAAAGCGATTCGGACCGCTATCGAAATGGAACCCGAAAACAATGCCTTCCGACAGACACTCGCAAAAATGAAAGAAGCAAATGAAAAGACGAAATAGCAAGATAGGCATCTTAATTCTCACCCTAATCGCACTTGTCGCACAAGGTCCCTTTATATCCTTTACTCGTGCAAACGCTAACATTCAATTCGTTGATGTAACGCAGGAAGCGGGTATCCACTGGAAGCACGTCGACGGACGGAGTGGACAGAAGTATTTCATGGAGACGCTCGGTTCCGGGGCCGCCTTTTTTGACTATGATGCGGACGGCGATCCCGATCTGTATTTTGTTAACGGTGCGCCCCTCCCCGGCTACGTCTCACAAGCAATTCCAACCAATTGTCTCTACCGAAATAATGGGGATGGTACGTTCACGGATGTCACTGAAAAAGCAGGTGTCGGGGATACCGGCTATGGACACGGATGCGCCGTGGGTGACTACAATAACGACGGTAAATTGGACCTTTACGTCACAAACTACGGGGTCAATCGGCTCTACCGCAATAATGGCGATGGCACGTTTACAGAGGTTGCGGAATCCGCGGGTGTGCCGGAGCCTCGTTGGAGCACGAGTTGCGCCTTCGCTGACTACGATCAAGACGGCAACCTCGACCTCTACGTTGTCAACTACATTGTCTTTGACATCGATGAAAATCCGTGGTGCGGATTCAAGGAAAAAGGGATTCGCGCCTACTGCGAACCCGATAATTTCATCGCCCAATCCGACACACTTTATCGCAACAACGGTGACGGCACATTCACCGACGTTACAAAAACAGCAGGTATCTACAACACCACCGGCAAAGGTTTAGGCGTTGTTTGGGGCGACTATAACAACGACGGCACCCCTGACATCTATGTTGCTAACGATTCCACAGAAAACCTCTTTTATCACAATAACGGTGACGGCACTTTTGAAGAGGTCGGTTTTAGGGTCGGCATCGCACTCAGCGAAGATGGCGTCGCAGAGAACGGTATGGGCACAGCCTTCGGGGATTGGAACAACGACGGCTGGCTCGACCTCACCGTTACCAACTATGCCCAACAGACGAACACGCTCTACCATAACGATGCAGACGGCTTCTTCACAGATACGACAGCCACGACAAAGACAGCACAGATCACCTATCCCTATCTCGGTTGGGCAACCGCTTTTATCGACTACGACAACGATGGATACCAAGACCTCTTCGTTGCCAACGGGCATCTGCATGAGAACCTCGCCGAACTCGGACAGGAAGGCACGTATGGGCAACGCAACCTGCTCTTCCGAAACAACGCGAACAACACATTTACCGAAGTCTCTGAAACCCTTGGGGTTGGTATGAAATTAACAGATGTCAGCCGTGGAGCTACCTTTGCAGACTATGATTCAGATGGCGACATCGATATCGTGGTAACCAATTCCAACACTGCGCCACGTCTTTTACGCAACGATGGCGGTAACCGAAAAAATTGGCTACAGATCCGATTGACAGCGACACACGGTTCCACGGATGCGATTGGGGCGCGCGTCAAGATCACAACGGGAAAACTCACACAGACGCGTGAGGTACGGAGTGGGGACGGCTACCTTTCACAACAAGATCTCACACTCCATTTCGGAATCGGGGATTACGAACAGGTGGATAGTATTGAAGTGCGGTGGCAGAGCGGGACAAAGCAGTTGATCGGAAGTGTCTCCGTAAATCAGGTGCTATTTCTTGAGGAAAACGGGAATGAATAAAGATTCGGGATTAGAAACCCCTCCCATATCGGATGCGGTTGAACGCCATTATTGGAAAGCGGTCACTTTTCTCGTGGTCCTGATTTTAGTCGGCAGCGGATTTTGGGGTGTAAGACGCTTTGCACCCGCACTGTTTCTTGGAAAACCGGATTTAATTGCTGTTCCGGACGAGGAACGTCCACAAAGCCAAACGACAGAGACACTGACACTAAGCAAACCCGAACTTCTGAATATCAACGTCGCCTCTGCGGAAGAGCTCCAAACCCTTCCGAACATCGGCGTGCAAATGGCACAAAGGATTGTTGACTATCGAACACAGCACGGCAAATTTGCCAGTGTGGACGCGCTCCAGAACGTCAAAGGTATTGGAGCAAAGACTTTGGAGAAACTAAGACCTTTCGTTGATGCAAAGTAGGGCGCGGCACCCGACCCCATAGGGGTCAATTTAGGGTCTTCCGTAGGTTGGGTTGAACGGCACTGAAAAGACAGATGTCAGTGCTCCAAATACCTCTTAAATCCAACATAAGGTTATCTACACTCAAGGACGGAGTGAAACCCAACTTCATATCGTCAGAGTCCCCGAAACTGCGAAGATGTTGGGTTTCATTCGGTGGCTGTTTGATGTAAGTTATATGGAGCGGGCTCGGCTTTTCGGTTACTTTTCAGAGGTTTGGTGGATTTTCTTCAACCCAACCTACGAGGCCGCTGACGACTGATCGCCGACACCTATCCTACCGGTTTCTGTGAAAATGTGTTGAACGGGTACGTCCCACGCCTGCGGGAACGTATCTTCTACAAGTTGTATCTGATATGCCAATCCGATCGCGACAGCGTGTGGACACTTCATGAGAAATCGGTCATAGAACCCTTTGCCGTATCCGAGACGATACCCATTACGATCGAAAGCGATACCGGGAACTACGATGAGCTGAAGGTGTTCGATTGGAAAGATTGGGCACGCCTCGCTGGGTTCCAACATACCGTATGGATGGCGGACTAACCCTGTTTTCAGATGCTGAATCCGTCGTGGGACGAGTGCCAACTGTTCTGTATCCACAACAGGGGCGCAAACCTGCTTGCCTGAATTAAGCAACCCTTCAAGCAAACCGGTGGTTTCAACCTCGCTTCTCATATTCAGGTAGAGCATCACGGCATCGAAACCCTCGCGCTGTATCCAGTGCGCGGTGGAATCAGCGATACGCTGGCTGAGTCGTGTCCGCTCTTCCGAGGTGAGTGTTTCGCGACGGCGGCGTGTTTCAGTGCGGACGCGTTCCCGTTCGATCGCGATCTTCATCGTTCTACTTCTGATACCGGATCTTTCCAGCCACTTCCACGGTATCAACAATCGCCATGATAACAGCGTCGACGGGTTTGTTGCTTGTCGCTTGGGTCTGCCGAGCGGAACTGCCGGTGGCGACGAGGACAATCTCGCCGATACCTGCACCCACAGCATCTACAGCCACTGTATATATCCGATCGACCTCTCCGTTGAGATCCACATTTTGGACAACCATCAGTTTGCTTCCGATTAATTTTTCATCTTTCTGCGTCGCGACGATTGTCCCGGTAACTTTTCCAAGGGTCATTGAATAAAAACCTTTCCTATTAGTATAAGAATCGCGAGTAAAACTCGCTCCTACAGGAAGAACTCTTTTCCTGCATCATCGGATTTGAGAGCGTCCACTTCACGATAGTAATTATACATGGAATCCGCTGAAATTTCAAGCCTCAATCTACATTCCCTCAGGGGCATTCAGGTTAGCCAGGGAATGTCCTCGTTTTTCAGGTAGGGCGTGAGGTGTGCTTGGAGGTGGAGACGTGCGTTGCGGAGATGTGTTTTAACCGTGCCTTCGGACTTTGAAAGCCGGTGGGCAATCGCTTTGATGGGGAGGTCATGGTGGTAATAGAGACAAAAGACACGCCGGCGGAGGAGGGGGAGTTCTGCGATCGCGGCGCGCAACTGTTGGCGAAGTTCGGCGCGTTCCAGTTCTTGACTCGGACACGGATGCGTGGCGGTGATGCGGTGTTCGGAAATGGCGTGTAGGGGTTCGGTGTCTCGGTGTTTCTGCTGTCGGAAATAATCTATACAGACGTTTTCAGCGATGCGATACAACCAAGAAGAGAAAGCGGAGTCCCCGCGGAAGTTTTTGATGGCACGATACGCACGCAGCCACACCTCTTGCACCAAATCTTTGGCAACTTCGATGTCACCAACACGACCGTGGATGTGGGTGTAGAGCCGGGGGTGGTATTTGGAAACCAGGGGCGAGAACGCTTCGGGATCGCCTTTCTGGGTGCGCGTGATGAGGTGTTTGTCGTCGAGAGTTAACAAGGTTCTGTGGGCCTTTCATTTTATCAGGGGTGTGGAGGGTGAGGGTGCGTTGTGGTTTGCGTCTGTGAAGGTGGGGACCGCCCCGGTGTATCGGGGACATCGAGGCGGAATACTTTGCTATGGCAAGTCACTGGAGAACCCGAGAGGGTGTTTGCTGTGAGATTTCCGCAGGCACCTCGGCTTGTTGGGCAGCACGCCTCCGTTCGCGTGTCTTCCGAATCTGTTCTTGGAGGCGTGCGATGCGTTCGGCACAACACCTACAGGTTTTCTTCCTGACAGCGGGGGTGGTCTCTATGGATGTCTCCGCCATGCCAGGCAAGGGATGCGGGTGGGCTATCCGTGAAAATTAGAAGGTTGGGAGAAATCCGTATCCTCTCAACCTTTCCATTGCTTAAGGTCGTTCATCACTCTGTAAGATGCGTTGGGCTTCGCGTACTTCTGGGGGGATGTGCCTGTAATACTTCGCTGTCCCTTCCAGGCTCACGCCCATCTCTCTCAGTTTTTCTATCAGTTCTGGAGCGTTGAGTTTCGAAATGGGTGTCTCTCCCTCTGCGGGCATTTGCATAAACCTTTCTATGATTTCCCCTGCTCGCTTGCGTCTTTCCCGTTCGGTTTCTTGTTCTTCGGGAGTGATTTCCTGTCCCTCATCAGAAGCCTTGTCTGCTGTCTCCTGTGCAACGCGAACATCGTTTTTTGTTCCGTCCGCCGTTGTGTCACGGGCGACAGCAACCGCATCCGAGTTGTCAATGGGTGCAGTCTGGTGAGTGATAAAGGGCTCTTGCGTGTCAGGGGTGGACCGGGTATGCTCCGTTGTTCCATCAGTCGCATCGTTCTGCGTTTCGGAGGTGTCAAAGTCCACTTTCTCGAGAGAAACTGCAGTCGGAGTGCTTTCGTTCTTGTTTTCCGATTGATGTGTTTCTGAGTATTTGGCATTCGTTGACGAGATAACATGCCACGCATAAATCCCCGTCCCGAAAACGACCATCACAAAGAAAAAGATCCCGATCAGAAATTCGCGGCTTTTGAGAAATTCACGGAACATCTGATACCTCCTATAAAACAACCATTATTGCGGGGTGGCTTGCGTATATCGGACAAGAGCTGCAGTAGGACTCAGTGGTATAGAGGTAATAGTATCCTCCAATAATATGATCTTCCCCGTCCGCGTGGGTGAATGTATAGCGTTGGGGTCCTAAATAAACAGATCTCCACGAACCGCAATTCGTACAGTACACAAATAAAGTCGTATCAAGCCAGACATCATACGAATGTGAGGGTCCGAATGCCAAAACGTCTTGTTGCAAAAACGGTGCAACGGTGAGAAACCCTGTCGCAATTATACAAGCAATCGCTATCATTTGACACAAAGACCTTTTCATGAGAGATTTCTCCTATTTTTATCGAGGATTGCGTCAGGTAGGCAAAAACAAGTTGTTTTGCGTTCCTTGGCAATCCTTTCGGGTTATCGCATGCTGGTTTCCTTTTATACCCACATTATGATATAATAGAAACCAGTGCTGTCATATCGCTCTAAAACTCACTATGGCAGTGCCACGGCATCGGTGTCACAACCACCGGTGCCGCACCCCTGAAAAACATCGGAGACTGCCATCTCAAAAACTATTTCGTCACATTACATAAAAAACAGACGAAAATAGCCAATAACGTTCTATCCAATCAATCACCTCCTCCACTTACCAAACGATACGTATCAGGATAATGCTGCTTTAACCACTCCTTGAACGCAACGACCGTCCGATGATACTGGACTTTTGCTGCCCCAGTCTTGATACCCA